>CAZNFR010000031.1:0-38380 GCA_964572225.1 uncultured Bacteroidaceae bacterium | reverse complement strand
TCCGAAAGCAAGACTTACCGAAAAGATAAGAAGGTAATTATCCCGGATGTTTAGCATCGAGAGAACAATGCGGCTGGAGGCCGTCCCGAAGACATGGAAAAGATATATGGAATAGGCATGAGAACCCAGCTGAGCCAGAAATCCTACCTCACGTCGGACGGCAAACAGCAGGGTAGTGCCCGAAAGCCCAATAATGAGACTTAATGCGCTGAATTTGTGTATGTGAATATCAATGATCCCATACCAGCTCAACTGCTGAAGCCCGATCGCACTGAAAAATACCAGCGCTAAGAAAAATACCAGCTTCTGGTCCCGTAACTTCTCACCAAACCGGTTAATCCCAATCCCCAAAATGAAAAACGGAAGCAAAAAAGCAAAATTGGGAAAGCTGAAGAATTTTATATCATGAGGGGCCACAAAAAAGACGACAGTCGCAAATCCGAGAGAAATTAACCAATGCCGGAAATCATCCATGAGCCGGTACCTCTCCGCAATGGCCACGGTAATAAATACCAGAAAAAGCGCGTGAAGAAACCAGAAATGAGAATAGGAGAAGAAGTAAATTCTCCAGATACTACCCAAATCAGGGGTCTCATTGGTTCCCGGTATAAATACCTGGGAAAGATAATGAGCGGTCCCCACAAATACCAGCGGAAGCAACAATCGCCTGGCCTTCCCCCGAAGAAATCCCAAAAGCCTTGCATTTCCCAAAGGCCGCAAGGAATATACATACCCGGAAATCACCGTAAACAAAGGCATTCGTAAGTACATCAGGGAATAGTAGAAATAACGGTAACCAGAGTCGTCTGCAACCTGCATCCCCCTGTCGGTGTTGTTCCCGATCACATGCCCCGCAACCATCAAGAGAATAGCCAAACCCCTCAGGGTCTCAATAGAAAGATCCTTTTGTTTTTTCATCCCGCCCGAATTGGACAACAATATTAATGCATTTTGATTTCCTGAATCTTAAATTGAAATTCCTCTTTGATAAACCCGGAAATTTTTAGGCTAAAAACCGCTTTTCTGAAGATGAAAAAAATGAATGCTATTCCCCATTGCCATGATTTGCTAATAAATTACTAATATGACCATCAATAAATTAACAAATTATTAACAAAAAGATTATGCAGATTGTAAATTGAAATCAGATCATGTCTCCATATCGCTCAACTGAAGGTCCAGTGCCCGAACAGAAATCTGAATCTCACGGACAGAAATAGCCAGAGACAGGAGCAGCAATATCAAGGCAACACCAAAAATGATCTCCGCCGCCGTCTGATAGTCAATATATATAAGAAACATACACAACACACATAATAATAAGGAGGTAATCCCCAGAATCTGCATGGTACGCGTCAGGATCAAACGCTTACGCAAATTCTGAATCTGATATAACAGAATTTTACTGTGATCTTCCCTCCATCGCGCATGTAAAGTCCGAACCACATTGGCATACGCAAGAAAGCGGTTGGTATAAGCCAGCAACAACAGAGAAATCGCAGAAAACAACAAAGCCGGAGTAGTAAGGGTCAATTGGTTCATATCCTGTTTTTCCTCAAAAATAATTATTATCCGGGTATCCAGATACTCAAATCCTGGTAATTTGGTTTAGGGGTTTAGGGGTTTAGTGGTTTAGGGGTTTAGGGGTTTAGAGGTTTAGAGGTTTAGGAGTTTAGTGGTCTCACTCTCATCCCCAAATCCCCAGATCCCCACATCCCCAAATCCCCAATCTTCACCCATTCACCCCCCAGAAACCGCCATTCATCAAATCCAACCCCCAAAACATAACCCCACAGCTCTCCCGGCCGTTTATTATTCAAAGCGTTTATTGAAATATTTTATCGTGAGTATCACTTAAGGTTGCTTAACATAATTCGCAATGAATCAGGAACTAGACTCCGAAATCAGGATAGAATTTGACCAGTAGCGATTTAACGTTGACCAACAATTTGGCGCGCATTTCCTCAGAGCGTACTTTTGTATTGTAAGTTTTCTCATAGATAGTTAAATAAATAGTTATGAAAACAAAGAAAATTCTAAACATCGCGATAGCAGCCATCTTTATCAGTGTACTTTTCGCAGGAAATGCACTGGCCGTTATTGAACCCGCCGGAGGCGGAAACGGCGAACCGGTCGGAGTTCCTCTGGATGGCGGACTCCTGGCGCTGCTCGCGGGTGCAGGTGCTGCATATTATACAGCACGCAAAAAGAAAAACAGGAAATCAGAAGGGTAATTCTCATTCACCTGTACTATAGAAACGCAGGGAACGCATTCCTGACTTCACAACAATCAATACTAACAACAATTGCGTTCCCTGCGTTTCATTTTTATATATTTGGTTCTTCAACTTCAGGGATTTTTGAATGAATGTAAGTAAAATCATCCAGAGTAAGGGTTTTAAAACCATCAGCATCATTCTCCTTTCACTGCTCTTCATTTACGCAGTCCTGCGGTTTTTTGTCTTTCGAGAAGAATTTCTCCTACCCCTTGTACAATCTTTTTTTAGCTCCTGGACCGTTCTTACGGCTTCCCTGGCAAATCAACTGCTCAACCTCGCCGCATTAATTCCCGATATCCAGGGTCAGTATGTTGTACTGCAAGGCGAAAGCATAAAATTAATCGAAGACGGAGTCCTGCTCAAAAAATGGCTGGTCATCCTTATGTTTATAGTATGGACCACTCCGGTTACCCTCCTCAAAAGATCCCTGCTTACCCTGGTCCTCCTCCTTCTTCATTTCCTCTTTGTATCCATCGATATCACCCTCTTCGCATACCTCGTCGAAAAAGGCTGGGACGACCACTCACTCGAACTCCTGTCCAAAACCCCGGGCGTCCTCCTCATGGCCTCAGCCCTGTGGTTCTGGCTCCATCATTACCGAAAACCCTGGTTCGACCGCATCGAATCCTGGGGAATCAATATGGATTTCTTCCGCGAAAAATATCCAACCCTCATCCGCATCCTCTTTATTTACGTCATCCTCACCAGCTTTATCCTCGGCTATTTCGCCTTTATCCCATGGATCGTTTTCCTCTTTACCGCAGCCCAAAAAATTCTTTCTCTGCTGAATGTGGACGCTCTGGTTCAATCCACTCTCATGATCGGCGAGAATGGTTCCATGTTTATGGCCAAAGGTTGCCTTGGATTCGGTACCCTTTTCATTTTCGCAGCCATCGTTTATCTCACAGGAAAAAATAAAAAGATTACCTGGCTTTATATTATCGGCGGACTCATCTTCCTCAATGTTGTCAATATCATCCGGTTTGTCGTGCTCTTTATCCATATCCAAAAGCATGGTACCTATGTGCTCTCCATCGATCTGCACGATCTGTACAACTATATCATCTATGGACTTGTTTTCCTGATATGGGTGCTCTGGTTCGAGAGGTTCGCCGATAAACCTCCTGCAACCCATTCCCGGTAATACCCCCCCCATTCTCTCCCTAAGTTATTGACAAAGGGAGCTTTATTGTTGACCAAAAAGTTGACTATCCGTGTTCCGGTTTTGTACTTTTACCTAACCACAACTAAAACCCGAATCCCATGAAACACAAATTTTTCCTTCTGGCTATCTTCCTCCTGTTCTCATATTCCGCAAACCTGGTTTTTGCTGATAAGCCCGATTATCCCAAAAATCCGAAATACAATCATGAACAGGATAAAAACAATACGGAAAAAAAGAAAGACCAGGGAGATGAACATAAGAAGGATGAAAAACCCCCCCTTCAGCCTCCCGGACAGGATCCCACCGGTGTGCCTCTCGATGGCGGACTCCTCGCCTTGCTGGCAGCAGGTGGTGTAGCTCTCTATGTTGGAAGAAAAAAGAAAAAATAGTATCAAACCCCCGGTATTTTTTTCAGGTTTATTTGGTTGATACAGGTTTGTGATTGAGCGCGGATGACCGGAAGCAGATCTTTCCGGTCATCCGCTTTCTTTTTAGACCCTGATCAAAACCTTTGTCCCATTTGTTGGTTAACTTTGAATTCATCCTCAAATTATTCACCCATATTGAATAACTATGGAAAAACACCATAACAACCCCGGCACCCCCTCACAGGCTGACAAATCCGAACTGGTCATTAAAGTCCTGAGGGATTTCAAATACAAAGACCTGGTGGGAGATCTCGACGGACTCCTCCAGAAACTGATTGATGTGGCCGAGATCGGAAAGCACTCAGACAAAGGCGAAGTCTATTCCTTTATCGATTTTGAAAAGGCCCCGGCCGTTAACGGGAGTCAGCATCTTTCAGGCATCATCAATGCCATCCTTCAAAAAAAAGTCCTCAGGATTTACTACAAACCCTTCTACGAAGACAAACCCTACTTCATAAACGTTCACCCCTACCTGATCAAGGAATACAAATACCGCTGGTATCTCATCGGACTCAACGACCTGAAAAATGAGCTGCGAACCTACGCCCTCGATCGAATCTGGGAGATTGAGGAGATCGATGAGGATTATATCCCCCCTTCCTTCAACCCCGCTGATTATTTCCGCAATTCCTTCGGTGTTATCGCTCCTACCGGAGAGCCTCCAAAGATAATCCTCGAACTGAGCCGCCACCAGGCCCAGTATATCATAACCCAACCCCTTCATCACAGTCAGGTCCTCGAAGCCGAGAAGGACCAGAGCATTTTTTTCAGCCTCCGACTGCATCCCACCATCGAGTTTATCCAATGGATACTTTCCATGGGTAGCGAGATTTTAGTGCACGAACCCGCCAGCCTGAGGAAGAAGGTGATTATTGAATATCAAAAGGCCCTGAAAAGAAACGGCATCTCCTAGTTGATGATTATTTTATTCATGGGTATCCACCGGCCGTCAAGCCAGACAAGCAAAATATACATCCCCGGTTCCAGGTCTTTTACGTCGATCCTCGTAATTCCGGGTTCTATCCTCAATGTTTTTGTTTCCTTTCCGG
Source organism: uncultured Bacteroidaceae bacterium (assembly GCA_964572225.1). GTDB lineage: Bacteria > Bacteroidota > Bacteroidia > Bacteroidales > CAZNFR01. The sequence continues at coordinate 33,459 of CAZNFR010000031.1, read as the reverse complement.
AAAGGTCTGTTAACCTGATATAGGTTCCGGCAACCGGTTCCTTTTGGGGATTCCATTCAATCTGAAGGCTTTCCTTTGCCGGATTGGGATAGATTTCAAATTCAGCCATCAGCTCTTTTTCTTCAAGCCAGGTGCTTTCAATGGTTATTGTATGAAATGCACTATCCATGCATTCCATATCTGTCATTGCCTGCAGTTTTACCATAAAAGTACCGGTGATGCCATATTTGTGCATGGGATCCGTAGCGCTGCTGAACGCATCGTCTCCAAAATCCCAGTAACAGGAATCTGCTCCCGCCGTTTCATTGAGGAAATAAACGGTATCAAAAATGATTTCTTCACTGAATGCCGCCTCAGGCAAGGCATACATGCTGACTTCATGCCAGGCGGTATCCCTGCAGTTATGCTCATTCCTAACTATCACTTGTACCATGGATGCCTTTTTTACCCATAAGCCCGTTTCCGTTTTATCCTGAATGGGCCAGTAATAACTTGTTCCACCCGTAGCTTCTAGGTAAACACTATCTCCTTCGCAGAATCCCTGATCACCGAGAATCGATGCCTCCGGCATGGGATTTACTGCAAAGCTGAAAAAGAGTGTATCCCTGCACTGATATTCATCGATTGCCACCAGGTAGTATTCTCCGGTATGGCTTATAAACAGGGAGTCGGCCAGTAGACCTGTGCTCCAGGAATAACTATTTCCCCCAACAGCCCTGAGCAGACTGCTGTCCCCTGCACAGGTTTCCAGACTGCCCATTAAATCAGGCTCAGGCAAAGGCCTGACCTCTACTTCCATCTCATTAACGGAGGCACATCCGTTTGAACCGGTTCCGGTAACTTCGTATATCCCCGAACTGTTAACCCATATGGATGTATCAGCAGAACCAACAGACCAAAGGTACGATTCTCCGCCACCGGCCACCAGGAGGGTTGAATCTCCGTCGCAAATCATTGTGTCCCCGCTTATGCTGATCTCCGAAAGGGGAAAGAAATTTACCTCTATGCTGGCGTTCGAATAACAACCTAAGGTATCAAAGACATTAGCAGAATAAATCCCGGGTTCGGTAACTTTGTGATAGGGATCAAAGGAGTATTTAAACCAGGATATGATATCTCCCTTGTTAACGGCCAGGGTTACCGTATCCCCCTCACACAGCCTGCTCGAATCGACAATATAGGCTTCCAGTCCGGGAACGATTCCGACACTAATATAATCTTCCTTGTAATCATAAACGGTATCCCCTTCCGGATGAATGATTCTGAGGGATACATCAAATTCACCTATACTATTGTAAAAAACCGAAGGACGAACGGCAGTGGAAGTAGAGGGGTTTCCTCCCGGAAACTCCCATAAATACTCGCTGCAATAGAAATCTTCCTGATTCCGGAAGTACAAGGTATCGTAATGGCAGATATGTTGTGAATCTACCATAATCTCTGCCTCCAAGGGCTTATAAAGATTCATCCCGGCAATATTCGCACTGTCCCAGGCGAATACAAATTCCCACCAGTTCGACATCTCATACCCGGGTGTGGTGTAGGGAATGTGATTCTGAAAGCCCGGGAAGCTCTGTGCCCAGTATAAGTAGAAGTTACAGTCATAACGGTCCACTGGAATCGTAGGCCAGTCGTAATCAATACTATACCATGTCATTGCATTGACCGGTTTCTTTTCCCCTCCATTATCGGGCCGCCAGTCCTCTATATCCGAATTCACTAAAGCCATGCTATTATACTTATACGGTTCCATTGTATTCGGTGGAAAATGGGTCCAACCACATCTGCCTGTAGTGCCATAACCCACAAACTTATTCCAGAAAAGATCTTTTATGCCATTTCTCTGAATGTCAACATAGTTTAGCATCCATTCAAACTGATGGCAACGATTATGAAAAGCTTCGGACTCATCCCTGCGGTAGTTCTGATTGTATACAATGTAGGTATTATCGTACACTGGTAAGTCTGTAGGACATTGATTTGAGTTTGAAATATCGCCTGTGACCGGGCTGTTGGACATGTTGGACTCTGAAGGACCCCTGAAATGGATGGGATCGTGAAAATCCGGATCAAAAGAAAGTTGCTCCGCTCCGTACCAGTGGTCCCAGATCCAGATTTCCTTAACCCCCAGGTCATCAATATAATGTTTCATATTGAACCGTTCAAAAACCGGGTGCCAGTCGGGCCGGTATATCGGCAAATGATGTTTTTCGTCGTGGGTGACTACTCCACCACCCGGTGTAGGCTCAAAAACCGTAATATACTCAACCACCTTATAGCCCAGATAGGGTCTGGAGTTCTCATCTTTATAGCCCCTGAACCGGGTAGCCTCCTCGGCCATGAATTTTACATTTTTATCATACTGATCTATGCGCTTGATCATATTTTCTATGGACGGATCACCCAGCTCATGAAAATCGGATGCAAACCGTAAATCCAGGTTTTCCCCGTCCAGGGTTGGAAAAAACCTCAGGATCACCACGGGAATGATCTTCACCGCATCCGGAGCGGGTTGAGCCAGATATTCCGGGATATCCTCATAAACCGGTTCCATTGGGGCCTCATTAACCTTCACCCGTAATTCGCAACTCAGGTTGGCGTGATTGAAGGTAAGAGTACATAATCCCCCGGAAACCCCGGTGAGGGTTCCGGTCTTCGATAATGAAACCACACCCTCTTCGCTCCATAGGGTATTCGAAGAATCCGGAAAGTAAACATAGGTTAGGGCAGGGGTAAAATGACTTATTTTCAAAGGCTCACTCCATCCCACCCAGATTTCCAGATCGGTGATGGTTTTCCCTGTTCTTTCATTCGTAATCCAAAGTGAATCGGAAGGAGTGCTTAGTGCAACAGGGGTATACAGTGTGCCTGTACTGTTCCTTACTTTATTTATGCCGGCGTTGGTGGTATTCAATGAAAACATAAGTAAGGACAAACTGAAAAGTAATGACCTCAACATAATAGGGATTGATTTGTTATGGTTTCAAAATGGATTATGAGCAATGATCCAGGGATCTGGAGCAGGAAAATGTAGTTTCCGGTTCGATAAACAAAGGGTTCAGGCTGTACCCTGAGAATGTTGCATGGTTCTTTAGATGCTACAAGTTACTATATCACAGAAGCCATGTAAAGTATTTGCCTGATAAAATTTATCCCGTTAGGGGTCGCAATGACCCGTCGTTTAATCTCAAATGCACTGTATATGCTAAAAGGAATGCCCTCAACTACGGCTATTATTCTTTTATTACTTTGCCTGTTTTCCAGCGGAATTTCTGCGCAGGGTATCGTAAATACCGAAAAATACGATCTGGATTATGGCAAGCGCTTTAATTTGGGATCTGAGTTTAGCTATGAAATGGAAAGGGGAAATACCGATATCAATAGTTTTGAACTGGATTTCTTCTCATCCTACATCAAAACGCCGCATATCGTCAGGCTGATTGGCGGGTTTGACCATCTCAACAGCGATGGCAAGGAAATAAAAAGTAATGTTTACGGACAGGTTCGCTATAATCATGCATTTGCTCCCTGGTTCCAAAGCTTCACATTTTATCAGATTCAACGCGATGAGATCCTGCTGGTCAACCAAAGGAACCTGATTGGTGCAGGCGGAAGATTTATTTTCATCCCGGGCGATTCGGCAGCTTTCGATTTTGACATCGGAATTGGGGTAATGTACGAAAGCGAAGACCTTAACGAGTCAAAGATCGAGGTTGCCGGGGTTCCCAATACCGAGGGTTTCCGGTTCGCCAATTTTCTGTCCATGGTCTATAACACCAAGCTTATCCGATTTGTCAATATTACCTATTACCAGCCCTGGGTGGAGGATTTTAAGGATTACCGTATTTTTAACGAAGCAAAACTGATATTCAAAGTATCGGGCTACCTTAGTATCTCGACCGAACTGCTCTACCGCCTGGATACTCGTCCGCCCGAAGGGATTAAACAGGACGACCTGTCTTTGAAGAATGGCATTATCGTAACTTTTTAGCATAAACAAGACAAAAACCCAAGATTATGGAAAACTTAATTAGCCCGGATTTTTGGACCGGGGTTTATGAACAAGCCTTAAACTGGATCATTACCGAGCTGCCTGCCATTCTTATCCTGCTGCTGCTGGTTCTGATCCTGATGAAAATTTTCCTGGCAGGCCTCAACCGCCTGGGGAAAATCATCCTGAAAAGATCAAATGAACAGGAGGATAAGGAAGCGGAAAAACGGGTCACCACTCTTATTGGCATTCTCAAGGGTGTGGTGCGAATCGTTGTCTGGACCGTCTTCTTTATGATCGTCCTCAAAAAAATCGGAACCGACATCGGACCCATCATCGCCAGTGCCGGTATCATCGGTCTTGCCGTGGGATTTGGCGCTCAGGAGCTGGTACGTGATTTTATCTCCGGATTTTTCATTTTACTGGAAAACCAGGTGCGGACCGGCGATGTGGCGGTGATAAACGGAACCGGCGGACTCGTGGAGAAGATCGAGATGAGAACCATTACCCTCAGGGATCTGAATGGAGTTGTCCATGTTTTCCAGAACGGTAAGATCAATACCATGAGCAACATGACCAAGGAATGGTCGGCCATGGTTTTTGATGTGGGGGTTGCCTATAAGGAAAATGTGGATCAGGTTATCGAAATCATGCGCGAAGTAGGGGATGAGCTCCAAAAAGATGAGACCTTCGGACCCAGCATACTTGAGCCCATCGAAATTTTCGGACTGGATAAATTCGCCGACAGCGCCGTGGTGATAAAAGCCAGGATCAAAACCAAACCCATTGAACAATGGAAGGTCGGAAGGGAATATAACCGTCGCCTCAAAGCGGCATTCGATTCCAAAAACATTGAGATCCCCTTCCCACACCAGACTCTCTATTGGGGGGAGAAGAGCGAAGCTTTTAAGCTGGCCCTTTCAGACGAAAATATGCAAAGCCTGACGAAAGGATAAAAGAAATACAGGGTTTCAATTTATGTTCTTCAACATATGTTTTAACTTAGCGGCAAATTAGCCAGACATGAGTCCCAGAACAGCGACCCTGAATTTCACCTGCCCCGATCAGATTGGACTGGTGAGCCGGATTTCCGGTTTTATTCATAACCACAACGGCAATATTTTAAGTCTGAATGAATACGTGGATACGGCACAAGGAAGGTTTTTCCTTCGGCTTGCTTTTGATATGAAGGATTTTCTGCTGAAGGAACCCGAGCTTAACCATCAATTGGAGAAATTGGCGGAAGAACTCGGGGCTTACTGGAAGGTATATTATTCGGATCTCCCGCTGAAAACGGCATTATTTGTCTCTAAATACGATCATTGCCTTCGCGACCTGCTCTGGAGGCAAAGCATGGGGGAATTCCAGATGGAAATCCCCCTGATCGTTTCAAACCACTCGGATCTTGAGCCGGTCGCTAAGCGTTACGGGATCCCTTATCATGTTTTCAGGATCACCCGGGATAATAAGGCTGAAATGGAAGAAAAAGAGCTCCTGCTTTTGGAGGAATACGAAATCGATACCATCGTCCTTGCGCGGTATATGCAAATTCTGAGTCCGGATTTTGTGAAATCCTATCCAAACCGGATCATCACTATTCATCATTCCTTTCTTCCGGCATTTATTGGCAGCAACCCCTACCGGCAGGCGTTCGAACGGGGGGTAAAAATTATCGGGGCTACCAGTCATTACGTCACGGAAGATCTCGACGAAGGTCCCATCATTGATCAGGGGATCAGCAGGATTACTCATCGTGATGGGGTGCCCGATTTAATAACGAAAGGACGAGACCTCGAAAGGATCGTCCTTGCACGTGCGATGAAGCTTCATTCCGAACACCGTGTTTTGGTTCATGGCCGGAAGACGGTGGTGTTTGAGTAAACTATTTTGCTTCTTCCAACCCCTTTTCTGTCATGATATAGGCTTTGTCTGCCATCTGCCACTTGGAGGTACCGGTATTCCGCTGGATACGGTCGATATACCGGAGCAGCTTACGATCGAATACGACTGCTTTTCCCTCGGGGATACCGATATTTATATCCACCTCCTGAAATCTCCATTTCTCCTCCGATTCAGCCAGGAAGAAGGGATTGAACAGGATGAGGGAATCCTTACGATTGAACTCATAGTTGATGTTCTCGGCATATTCAAGGGCTTTTTGATAGGAGGGACCCTGGGATGCCTTCTCCACTTCCAGAGTATAGAAATCCTCGCTGTTGCGGAAAATGTCTATTTCAATCGCACCGTAAATATTTCCGTCTTCCCCTATTCTATACCAGGTATCGTCTAACTGAAAATCCTCCAGGTCTTCCGTTAATTCTATTTCCTGATCATTAAGCCTCAGGTATAAAGTGTCGGAGCTGATATCATCCAGCTCAAGAAACATGGAGGTGTCTTCCCGGTTGGTGTAGTCCCTCGCTTCAAAGAAACCCAGGGTTATCACGGCAAACAGGGAGATGATCCAAAGTGTAAAGGCGGCCATTCCCAGTGCCCGGTCGCGTGCCTTAAATCGGAACAGGGCCTTGAAAATTCCATAAATGATGGCCAGAACCGGAATCAGGATCAGCAAAATACCGGCAATAGCAATAAAGGAAACATTGACGGGATTAATAAAGGGGGCAATGATCCGAGGAAACTCATTGTCATTGAAAAATCCCCAGTCCCATGCTCCCGCACCGATAAACGCCACTCCGATAATGCTAGCAATCAGGGAGATTCCGGCGATCACAAATCCTAGTGCCACAAAGGCCAGGATAACCTTCAGGAAAATGACAATCAGTTTACCAATGACCCGAAAAAACTCTTCGAAAAAATTTTCGGTTTGCCTCCCCGCTTTCGAATTTCTGGCTTTCTTTAAGTTTTCTTTGACCCCCTCATATTCTTCGCGTATTTTTTTTTCCAGGTTGGACACATTCACCTCCTCACCTTTCATTTCCAGCTTCTCGGCTGCTGTTTTCGCTTTAGGAACTGCTATCCACAGGATGAGATAAAGAATTAAGGGAAATCCCCATCCCACAAGGATCAGAACCACAAAGAGGATCCTCAGTAAAAGAATGTCAATGTTGAAATAGGCACCCAGTCCGGAGGCCACCCCGCCAAAAACCGCGTTATCGGGATCCCGGTAAAGCCGGCGGTTACTCCTGTATCCTTCCTGATAACTCTCGGAACGGCTGGAAGTACCGCCGTTGGTGGTCTCTTCGTCGACAATTTCTTCGGGCTGACCCATTACTTCGATGATCCCTCTGACGATTTCCAGAGTAACCACCTGATTCTCATCTCTGAGTTTTTCTATGAGAAGTTCAGCGATCCTCGCTTCAATGTCATCAAGGATCTCATTGCTCTCCTCAACGTTGGAAAAGTGCCCGGAAATAGTATCCAGGTAATTTTTCAGCTTTTCATACGCATCTTCATCTATGTGAAAGATACGTCCGCTTAGATTGATTTTTACTGCTCTTTTCATTGTATACCGTTTTTTTTATTTGCTTTTTTTGATTGATTCAATGGATTTCACAAGCTCGGCCCAGGATTTATCCAGTTCCTTCAGATAGGTCCTGCCCAACTCGGTTATGGTGTAGTACTTCCGCGGGGGACCCTGAGTAGATTCCTCCCATCGGTAGCTTAAGAGACCTGCATTTTTCTGACGCGTGAGCAAAGGGTACAAAGTGCCCTCCACCACGATTAGCTTCGCTTCCTTCAACTGATTTATGATATCAGTTGCATAGGCATCCTTTCGTGAAAGTGTAAGCAGGATACAATATTCAAGAATGCCTTTCCGCATTTGAGCTTTTGAATTTTCTACATTCATACAACTAAATTTATGTTAAAAGTTTGCATTTTTAAGAATTCCACTTTCCTCTTTTGCTTTCCAGTTTTCAGGAGCTTTCATCCATTCTTCAAACTCCATGGGAGTTTCCTGGAAACTGTCCCCGGAACCTGACTTTTGTATGGGTGTCCCGGGAAAGAGTCCGTAGTTGTTTCCAAAAGAAGGCCTGACCAACTGATATTTCACCACCTGGGTCTTTCCTTCCTTTTGATCAGTACCGCCTGAACTGAGGGGAATTATGACCGCCAGCAGCAGTACTGATAATACTATGTAAATAAAAGATATTTTCATTTCTAAGAACATAAAACAATTTAGTACCATTTCGTGACAAAGATATAAAAATATATTGGTACTATGCAATACATAGTAGTAAAATTTTTGGGGGAGTGAAGGGGGATTGAGGGGGATGAATGGGGATTGAGGGGGGTGAATAGGGTGAGAATTGAGACATAATGGAAATTGTAAATAATTGAATACCAATTTACTATGACTAAAAAATAACGGCATTAATGCCGTTATTAATGCCGTTAATATTGCCGTTATTTTTGAGGAAAAATTTTCTATTTCGCTTCTATGCCTACCCGGGTTTTCCAGTTTTCGTATTGTTCGTTCATCTCTTTTACTCTTTCCGGGAGATCGTTGGCAAGATTATTGGTTTCGGTGGGATCGCTGTGCATATTATACAATTCCCAATCGCTTTCCAGCCCTTCTTTCACAATTTTCATTGAATCGGAAAGCAGGGCAGAACCATCACTCCAGTTCCAGAATATGGGTCCCTGGCGGGTGATTTCTTCATTCCGGAAAACCGGAAGAAGACTCTGACCCTCGGGGGGATATACAAAATCACCCCTGTGCTCTTCGGGATATACGGCACCGGTAATGTCAAGAAAAGTAGCCATAAAATCCATCAGGTGTCCTGGAAAATGACTTACCCTGCCGGGATTTTCAACTCCTTTGGGCCAGTAAACGATCATGGGTGTACGGATACCTCCTTCATAGCTGTAATTTTTGTAATAGCGAAAAGGGGTGTTACCCACGTTGGCCCAGTCGGGTCCCAGAGAGGTCCACCTGCCCATGCTTCCGATGGGACCGGTACCCGGAATATTCACCACTTCGGCCGAGGCTCCGTTATCCGAGGCAAAAATGATGAGGGTGTTCTCTTCCTCTCCCATTTCCCCGATCTTTTCAAGAATTCTACCGATGTTCCAGTCAAGCCGGTCGATCATGGCCGCATACACTGCCATTTTCAGGTCGGCTTCGTCTCTGGCCGAATCGTCCATTTCACTCCAGCTATCATATTCAGGTTTGGAAAGTTTGTAGGTTTCATCGATCAGACCCGTTGCCAGTTGTTTTTCATACCGCGCTTTTCTGATCCCTTCATACCCATCCCGGTATTTACCACGATATTTTGCAATATCCTCCGGCCAGGCCTGCAGTGGATCGTGAGGTGCCGTATAGGCCATGTAAAGGAACCAGGGTTTATCCTCATTCCGGTATTCCTCGAGCCATCCAAGGGCATAATGAGTGAAGTAATCGGTTGCATAGAAATCTTTTTCTTCCGGAGTATAAGGTGCATACATCACACTGTCAATGCACCATTGCCGGTCAGGTCGTTTCTGGGCAGGCATGGGTTCTCCCGGCCTTTGCTCACCGGGATTGAAATAATTGGCAGCCCCGTCCTTGAGTCCGTAATACCGGTCGAAACCCCGGGTAACAGGATTTTCGAGTCCGTGATGCTTTCCGGCCCACAGCGTTCTGTAGCCGGCCTCCCGCAAAACTTTTCCAAGAGTCACGGCATTTTCAAGGGGTGAATTGAATCCGGTTCCGTAATTGCATTGCTGGGCATAAAGTCCGGTAAGCAGACTTGCCCTCGAAGGAAAGCACTTCGAAGTATTGTGAATGTTGGTGAAGCGGATCCCTTTTTCGGCCAGACTGTCAAGATTTGGGGTGGATACTTCGCTTCCAAAGCAGCCAATGTCCGAGAAACCCAGATCATCGGCCAGGATCAGCAGGATATTGGGATTCTTCAAATTCGACGATTCTTTTGTAGTGCAGGATGTAACACTCATTGCCACTGCCGGCAACAACAGGGAAATACCAATTCGGTTTTTCATGGACTGTGTATCTTAAGATGTAAATTTTGTTTCCAGTTTTCAAGTTGTTTAAGAAGCTCATCCCTCACTTCCGGTTTCTTTTCCGAAATATCCCGGGTTTCCCCTTCATCCAGGATGAGATCATACAGTTCCGCTTTTCCGTCCTCATAATGATAGATTAACTTGTATCTTTCATTCCGGATCGCCGAAACCGGATTTTGACCCGAATTATGGTAGTGAGGATAATGCCAGTAGACCAAATCACGGTCATTATGATCTTTTTCGTTCAGCAGGAGACAGGAAAAATTGATCCCGTCCAACTGTATTTCGGAACTAAATTCATTTCCGGTAAGTCGGGCAAGGGTGGGGTAAAAATCCTGGGTGGTAAGGGGAGTGGAAATGGTAAGGCTGTCGGCAATGACCCCCGGCCAGGAGATTATGGTCGGAATCCTTATCCCTCCTTCATAATACCAGCCCTTCCCTGCCCTTAATGGATAATTGGAGGTTGCAATGGCATTCGCATCCACCTCCTCCCCGGGAAGAGGAAAAGCATAGGTTGAGAGTCCGCCGTTATCCGAGGTAAACACCAGGATGGTATTTCTTTCAATTCCCAGATCCCTTATTTTCTCCATGATCCTTCCCGTACTTTGATCAATGCTTTCGATCATAGCTGCATAAACGGGATGAGATTGCCGGGTCCGGTTATAACTTCCGTTTTTTTCTGCTGAAAGGCTGTCTTCCTCTTCTCCATACATCCTTTCTGCCTTCCGGCGGTATTTTTCTAACAGGCTGTCGGGAGCCTCAAAGGGTTTGTGCACCCCGTAATGGGCAAGAAAAAGAAAGAAAGGTCCCTTTCCGGCATTTTCCTCCATAAATTCAAGGGCTTCATCCGTGAGCCGGTCGGTAAGATATTCACCTTCTTTGCCCCCGGGAATAAGATCTTCAAGACTTACGGGCCAACCTGTCCCTGCCCAGTTCTGCCGGGTGTAAGGATAGAAATAGGAGGGAGGAGCTCCCGCACTGCTCACCCCGGTCATCCGATCAAAGCCGTGGTGATCCGGATAATGTTCATCCTTTCCCAGATGCCATTTTCCAAGATAAAGACTTTGATAGCCTCTTGCACCGAGGTATTCGGCCAGGGTGGTGTCATCAGGATCGATAAATTCGAGGGTTTCAGGGGTTTTTAAGGGTCCTTTTCGATGCCATTCATCCGGACCGACCCAGTCGGTGATCCCTATCCGGGCCGGATGTTTGCCGGTCATAATGGAGGCTCTCGTGGGGGAGCATACCGCTGAAGCTGAGTAAAAATTAGTGAAAAATGCTCCCTGATCCGCCAGTTTGTCGATATTGGGGGTCTCATAAAACCCGGATCCCGTATAACCGAGATCATAGTAGCCCAGATCATCGATCAGGATGAATACGATATTTGGATTATGAGGAATCTTTTTTCCTTCTTCCTCCCTGGGTCCGCATGACACAGAGGCAAGACAGATAGTGGATACATATCCCAGTGTTTTTAAGGAACCGGATCTCATGATTGCATTGCTTTTTAATTAACAACTTGGTCGCCTGCCCTGTAATCAAAGAAATCGAAACCTGCAGGTGTGACCGATATTTTTCCGTTTCCCGTGGCATACATTCCCAGGTAAACCCCGGTGAAAGTGACAGCAGTCTCGGAAGAAAGATATCGAGCATGGTTTTTTCCCAGGGTTGTCCAATTTTCACCATCACCGGAAAAAGAGAAAGCATAATATTCCTGATCGGCAACGATTTTCAGGTATACCGCTTTGTCGGACACCGGTTCCGAATAAATTTCATGGAGGATCTCACCTATCCTGAATCCGGTCCGGACGTATACCCGTCCGTTTTTTCTTATCATCCCGATCAAATAGTGATGATCCTCGTTCATGAAAACGGTAATTCCGGCCTCTTCCCCTTCGTTTTCAGGTTGAAATTCAAGCCTGCTGGTCAGCTCGACCTTAAAGTCCTTTTGTCTGATCCCGGTAAGAGCAGGCGATCCTTTTTTCGACAAGCTAAGTTCATTTCCCGTAAGCCAAAGCATTCCGTTTTCCTCATCCTGGAAATAATTGCTCATATCGGGATTCCGGAGATAATTCCATTCTGGACCCTTTTGGTTGGAAGTAAAATCATATTTTCCATAGGGATTTTCCAGGTTTTGTGTTCCTGGCGACTTGGCTTGAATTTCAAGATAGGATACTCCGTTCCGGTTTACCACAGGCCATCCCTCTTCATCCCAGTCGACCGGCAGCAAAAAGGTCTCCCTTCCCAGGTGATGATGCTTGTTAACATTCCTGACTGCGAGATGGATCATCCACCATTTTCCCGAATCATCCATGACAAGCTCGGCATGACCCGAATTTTGGACAGGGTTACTAAAGGGTTCGTTTCGGTTGGTGAGAATGGGATTCCGCGGACATTCTTCAAATGGGCCCCAGGGATCCCTGCTCCGGGAGATAACAACCATATGTCCGGTTTCGGTTCCTCCTTCGGAGATCATGAGGTAATACCAATCTCCTATTTTGTAGAGATGAGGTCCTTCAGGATAACGTCCTCCGGTTCCATCCCATATCTTCTTATAATCTGTGAGTAACTTTCCGGTTGAGGGATCAATTTCTGCCTGGTAGACACCCTCACCTTCATTTTCTCCCCATGGTGCAGTCCCTGTGTAATAAACCGTTCCATCTTCATCAAAAAACAGGGAAGGATCAATGTTTTGTTGCTCTATAAAAATGGGTTCAGACCAGGGCCCTGCAGGATTTTCGGCCGTAACCAGGAAATTCCGGCCTTCATGCATCAGGGTGGTGATCATATAATAGATACCTTCATGATACCTTAGGGTCGGAGCCCAGATTCCCCCGGAAAAATTCACATCTGTCAGTGAAAGTTGCGAAGGCCGGTCCAGCACATTTCCGATCTGTTTCCAGTTTACAAGGTCTGTGGAATGAAATATGGGAACCCCCGGAAAAAACTCAAAACTGCTGGTAACCACGTAATAGTCATTCCCAACCTTACAGATGGAGGGATCCGGAGCAAAGCCTCTGATTACCGGATTAGAATAGCTAAGGTCCGAAATGAATTCATGTGGAGTGAAGTCAATCTCGGGACTGGGACTGTTGCATGAGTACAAGAGCGAAAAACCCAGAAAAAGGATTAAACAGACTCTTCCGGGACCCTTATTCTTTGTCTGAAGTGACTGGGAGGCTCTACTCAAAATGCTTGTTTTTTCCATAGATCTTAATTATTACCGAGGATCTCTGAAATTGCTTTTTCGGTCGGGGGTACGAATCCTTCCTCGATCATATTGATCATCCCAAGTAAGGCACCCCAGTGATAGAAATGCTCACTGCGGTAAGGAGGCGCTCCGCCGGTTTCCGCCTGGTAGTTTTCACGGATGTATCCCCTTTCAAGCCATTCTTTCATAAGGAGTTCATAGGACTTCCGGCTCAGGTCTTTCCGGGCATCGGGCAGATCATAGTTCCGGAATCCGAGATAAACAAGAAAGTTCATTGGGGCCCAGATGCTCCCTCTCCAGTAATCCTGACCGGTATACGCTGTGTCATTACGCGAAATGGAAGGCATGATCCATTCGCCCCAAAACTCATCGGGATTATAAAAATGCTCCTTAATCATTCTTTCCGCCTGCTCCTGTGTAGCGGCCTTCGCCAGAAGGGGATGAAAATTGGTTGGCGAAATACGTTTGCTAAGCTCTCCGGTGTCGGTATGCTTGTTGAGGAACAACCCCGTTTCTTCATCCCAGAGCGTCTTAAGGTTTGCACGGTAAAACCCGGCTCTCCCAGTGAGTTCTGCGGCTTCATTTTCGCGACCAATTTCCAGGGCCATCTCTGCCAATGCATCACAATCGGCAATATACATGCTGGTCAGACCTACATCAACAATTTTTAGCATGTGAATGGTTGTATCAAATTCAACTCCGTCGTGCATGGGTGTGTTATCCAGACCGGATTCGAAACTGGCTGCTTTGAAATTATTCTGAAGCAGTTCTCTCTTATCGCCTGAAGGGGAGGCAGCGGGATTGGATCCCCATGCAAGAAGTCCGTCCTGATCCCGGTTTTCACTCCACCAACGATTCCAGTTCAGCAATTGATCGAAGGTTTTTTCAAGGAACCATTTCTCCGGATGCATTTTATAGATTTCCTTAATCATGATGGATCCTACCGGAGGCTGAGAACGGTCCCTGCTTCTGAGTCCGCCCGGCCCTGCAAAGTTGGGAACGAAACCCAGTTCATCGATGTAATTGCACATCTGAATGGCTTCATTAAAAGCCAGATCTTTGTTGTCCATTGCCTGCATGTAAGCAACAAAAAAATTATCCCAGCAAAACTGCACCCATCCTCCGGGTCCGGAATTACCCCATCCATATGACCATGGGCGGGATACGGGGATTACCGCTCTTTCGTTCAACGGATCATAAACCACGGTCCAGTTCATTGCATTCCTGATGGCATTGTAACTTTCAGAATATTCTCCATACCGGGAAAGGCTTTCTTTCCATTCCGCTTCCTTATCCTCCATTATTTTATCAATGGATCTTTCATTCAACCTTTTCCCACTCACAATGTATAGGGTATCTTTCAGGGCCAGGCTGATGGTTTTCAGGCTTAAAATCTCCGATCCTGGAGTTAGGAAATAGCTCGAAAAACGGGAATTTGCAGAAACAGCCGAGAGATCATTCCCGATAATCCCGGTGGTCCCTTCATCCCCGTATATAAATTCATGTTTTATCTGAATATACTCATTATCAGGACTTTCTTCCCCGATATCAATGATCCGGATGTACAGATCCTCCTCTGTGCTTGCGGTCTGCACGCGAATATCGAAATTTCTCCAGTGAAGGATAAAATCCGAGTAGGAACCATCGCCTGTATGGGCACGAGTTTCCACCTTTTCGCTACCCGGAACCCTGTTACCGGTGAAAGCATGCTCCAGTATCTCCCGGGAACTGCGGTTGTCCAGTTTAACAATCAGGGCAAGTCCTTCGGGAAGGTGAACGTGGGTCAGAATACTCCGGTTGTCCCAGGTGTTCCACCCGCTCAACATTTCTTTTTTGAGATTCTCATAGGCCTCCAAAGGATCGTTTGTTTCTGTGCTTTGGGGACCGGAATTACAAGCTGTGATTCCAAAAAAGAGCAATAAATACAGATATTTCATGGTTGGTTAACATTTAGTGAGGCTAAAAATAAGAAATAAATTCTTGCCTGGTCAACCTTTTTACCAATTCCCGGTTGAAACCTGCCCTCGAATTCAGTTCATGCATTATTCCATTCTTTTAACAGGATATTTTTCCTTTCTTTGCAAGGCAAATACAGAAGAATGCCCTACAAATCTGTTTTAGGCAATAAGAACACTTACATTATTTTTTCGGTTACCCTGCTGGCTGTAATGGGTGTGGCCAGCATTACCCCTGCTTTCCCTTCTATTGCAGACCATTTTGATATCGACTATAAAAAAATCGGATTACTGATCACGGCTTTTACCCTGCCCGGGATCTTTCTCACACCGGTGTTGGGAATACTGGCCGATCGTTTCGGGCGGAAAACCATATTGGTGCCTGCACTTTTTTTATTTGCTGTCAGCGGATTTGCCTGCAGTCAGGCTAACGATTTTTCTACTTTGGTTGCATTACGGTTTTTACAGGGGATAGGAGGTGCCTCATTGGGATCGCTTAATGTCACACTGATCGGAGATATTTTCCCCAAGGAACAACGGCCCACGGCCATGGGACTGAATTCAAGCGTTCTCAGTATAGGAACTGCTGCTTATCCTTTTATTGGGGGGGCCATAACTATGATTGCCTGGAACTTCCCGTTTTATTTTCCTTTAATGGCAATTCCGGCGGGATTGATGGTTCTTTTTGTACTGGATACTCCGCGGATTCGTTCCGAAGAGAAATTTGGTGAGTATCTCAGACAAACCCTAAAATCCATATCAAGAATGGAGGTCCTGAGTCTGTTTCTTCTGAATGTTCTCACCTTTATTATTTTGTATGGTTCCTACCTTACGTATTTTCCTTTAATCATGAAGGAAAATTTTTCCTCAAGCGCCTTTTTGATCGGTGTGGTCATGTCGGCCAGCTCCGTATCAACCGCCATAACCTCCTCACAACTGGGCAGGCTTGCCAAAAGGTTCAGGCAGAGAGATCTGTTGAAGATCTCTTACCTTTTGTATATCCTTTCTATGCTTCTTCTCCCATTGATGGCCCGGGAATCTTTACTGTTGATCCCTGCATTGATTTTTGGCTTCGCCCAGGGAGTGAATATACCCAATGTTCAAACTATGCTTGTGGGATTGGCACCCATGAAGTACCGCGCAGCTTTCATGTCACTTAACGGGATGGTTCTGCGGATAGGTCAGACGGCAGGTCCTGTGATCGCCGGACTTTTTTTCGCGTTGGGGGGAGTAAATTTTGCCTTCCTGGGAGGAGCCGTGGTTGCGGCTGTGATGCTTGTCATCGTATTTTTTATGGTGCCCTGACCAGGATGCGCGCCTTCCCAATGAGGAGAGTTTCACACAACCCCATGGGTAGTCTGCCGTTAAATTATTTCCTACCTTTATCTGCATCAAAATAGTCAGGTATGAAGATCACTGGTAACCTAAGGAAAATGAAATCGGAACCTGGAGATCAGGTTCATTATTACCTTGAACTTGGGAATGAAAGCATTCATATGAATGATCTCCTCGGCAGGGAAATAGGCCTTTACTATCTGGATAAAATTCATTGTATACGTTGCGGACGGGAAACCAGCAGGTCCTTTGCCCAGGGCTACTGCTACCCCTGTTTTACCATGGCTCCGGAAACAGAAGAATGCGTTTTGCGGCCGGAATTATGTCAGGCACACGAAGGCATAGCCAGGGATATGGAATACGCAAAGAATCATTGTCTGATTGATCATTACGTTTATCTTTCCCTTACCAGTGGCATCAAGGTCGGAGTTACCCGTCATCATCAGGTGCCGGTAAGATGGATTGATCAGGGGGCCGTGAGTGCAATAAAACTGGCAGTTACTCCCGACCGGTATACGGCAGGAAATATTGAGGTTGCCCTCAAAGGAATGCTGAATGACAAGACCAACTGGAGAAACATGCTCACCAATAAAATTGATCTTTCCATCGATCTGGTCAGGGAAAAGGACAGGGCCATCGAAAGCTTACACCCCGACTTTCAATCCCTGGCTACAGATGATGATGAAATTACCCGCCTAGAGTATCCGGTATTGGAATATCCAGCCAAAGTAAAAAGTCTTAACCTGGACAAAACCCCGGCCATTCAGGATACCCTAATGGGGATCAAAGGGCAGTACCTGATCTTTGAAACGGGTGCGGTTATCAATATCCGTAAGTTCGGGGGCTATCTGGTCGAATTTAGTTACTAATCCGGTTGTTTATGGGTTTGGAACCATTCATGGATCAGCGGACTTAATGCCGTTTGCAGTTTCGGTTCCCTCGGACCATGAGGCGTTCTGGGCAATATGATCATCTCGGTAGGAATTCCTTTTCGTTTTAATCCCATGTAAAACTCTCTTCCCTGATCAAAGGGGACCCGAAGATCGTTCTGGCCGTGAATAACCTGGGTGGGAGTACTTACTTCATTAAGCCGGTATACCGCCGAATGCTTTTCATACGTCTCATAATCGTCCCAAAATTCTCTTCCTCCCATATGGGCTACCAGATAATCCGGAATATCGGTGGTGGTAGTCATGCTAATCAGATTTGGGAGTCCGGCACCCATGCTGGCTGCCTTAAACCTTCGGGTACGGGTAACCATGAAGGAGGTCATATAACCTCCGTAACTCCAGCCCATTATATACTGATTATCCTTATCGGCTGCCCCATCCTCAATTAGTTTGTCCAATCCGGACAAGAGGTCTTCCAGATCTCCGAATCCCCAGTCGCGAACGTTGGCATAACGGAAATCTTTGCCGTAACCGGTACTTCCCCGAGGATTTGGACGGAGAATGATGTATCCTTTTTCGGCAAAGTACTGAAGGTTATAGACCGAAGAATAGCCTGTAAATCCCTGTGTGAATACCCCGGAGGGTCCGCCGTGAACATTCAGGATCACGGGGTAGCTCTCGCCCTCCTGATAATTCAAGGGCCAGGTAACCAACCCTTCAATCCTCCTTCCGTCTTTTGATTCCCAGTGGATCAGCTCAGTTTTTGCCATGGGCGGAAGCTCAATTTTTTTATTCACATGGGAGATTTGTATGGGTTCAATGGCTTTCAGGAAAGTATAGTAAACCTGTGCCTGCTTTTCCGGCTCCTGGTATATGTACGACATCGACCAGGTATTTTCACTGATACTGAAACTGCTCCAAACCCCGTGAGAATTTTCCGGAGTTTGATGATGTTCCGATGAAATAACCTGATTTCCCAGGGTGACCACGCTAATGAATTCACCCTTCTCCGGAATGGCGATCAGATGCTGACTGCTGCCGATAAAACCCGATGCCAGGATAAATTTCCCATCCTTCGACCAGGCTATGGGTACCGAATTTCTGTCGGGCGTATGAAGTAGCTTAACAGGTTCGCCCCCGGAAAGAGAAACGATCCAAATGTCAGAAAGTCCTACCGGTTCCGGGTTTCCTCCATGAGATCCGAAAGCTATTTTTTTCCCGTTGGGAGAAAAAACCGGACCATCGTCCACTCCTGGTCTCTTCACAAGAGGAATTATGGTACCCGAGTCGGAAGGTACCATGGAAATATCCGATTCAATCATCCCGGTATTGATGGTGGGATCGGGCTGGTGTGAGAACACGATCAATGATCCATCCGGAGACCAGTCAAATTGATTAATGTTGATTTGTCCTGAGGTAAGCTGCTTTATTTCGGATATTTCTTCAGATTCATCCTTCAACTCTATGCAATAAAGGTGGGCGAACTTATAATTGCGATCCCCAAATTCCACATCCCTTTTTTCCTTTTTCTTTTCCTTTTCTTCCTGAGTTTCGGGATCGGTCATGATAAAGGCTATTTTCTTACCATCCGGTGACCACTGAAAAGAAGACACACCGTTCTCCGCATTGGTAATTTTCCGGGCTTCCCCGCCCATCACCCTCATTAGCCATACTTGTTGTTTTTCTTCTCTTGAAGAAAGAAAAGCGAGGTAACGGTTATCGGGTGAAAATGCCGGGGAGGTGCAGGAATGGTCACCCCGGGTATATTGTACATCGAAAGACCCATCAACCGCTGCTACATGAATATGACTGAGAAATTCGGATTTTTCCCCCTCGGTAACCGCCTCTCTTACCACATAGGCAATGTATTTGCCATTTGGCGAGATTTCCGTATCTACGGGTCTTTTTAATTTAAGGCTGAAATCAGGATCCCAGGAAAGACTGTCTCTTTCCGGAGAGGCCGTCGGGGAGGATAGCACGGCCAGCAATGCAATGGCAATAATAAGGATTTTCATTTTAGGTAAATTGCAGGTTTGTAAGGTTAAGTCTTATCAAACGGCAATTTAACAACTTTCAGGAAATTTGGAAACAGGAAGGGGACCCCTGTCCTCAGATCCCGGTCAGGCTGCATTTTTATATTTGTAAGTATGCCTTTTCACGGCATATTTTCTCTTGTTCTTGAGGATGATGTACTCAGGGATGTGCCAAAAAGCCAATGCGGTGAGAATACTTATCCCTAGTTGCAGGTTTTGATTGATCCGGTCCACCAGAAGGAAATTCAGGATGAAGAAGAAGAGGGTATAGCCCGACAATACCAGTGTGGTCTCAACATGAGTTAATCCCAGATTCAGATAGGTGTGGTGAATATGGGTTTTGTCGGGCGAAAACGGGGATTTGCCCTTGAGCATTCTTTTTATGAACACATGCAGGGTATCGAAGACCGGAACAATAAACATGGAAAATGCGATAAGGGGAGAAAAATACTTGTTCTGAAAATGACTTTCCGGGTTTTTGTTCAGGTAGAAAATTACGATGACCGACAGGAAAAATCCCAGGAGAAGAGAACCGGTATCACCCATGAATATCTTTAGACGGTTTCCGCCTATGTTATAGCCAATGAAACCTAATAAAGCTGCTATTATGCTGGCAATCAGGATAATAATTGAATCGTTCGTATAGAAGATGAATAGAAAGTAAAAGATCCCGAGGATAAGAATTCCCAATCCTGCGCAGAGTCCGTCTATTCCGTCAATCAGATTTATGGCATTGATGAGAAATATGTAAAGCGAGAAGGAAACGATTACACTCAACCACACGGGGATATCATTGATGTTCAAAAATCCATGCAGGTTATTGATCCTGAATTCCGGATGGTAAACCAACATCAGGGAGATCAGCACGATTACCAGCAGTTTTTTTCCTGCTTTAAGGGTAAACAGGTCGTCGAACAAACCCAACAGAAAGATCATGCTTGCGGCAGCGATCATAACGTATTTGAATTCGCCAAATATTCCGTTGGTAAAGGCAATGGAAAAGATAATTCCGGCAAAAATGGCAATTCCTCCAAGGGCAGGTACCGGAACCTGATGGGCAGATCGTTGATTTGGAGCATACACCAGATTCCTTTTCCTCGCCGTAACCACAATGAGGGGAATAGCCCCGGCAGTCACCAGGAAAGAAAGCAATATTGATCCGAAGTACAGAAAGAATTTTTCCATAATTAACCTGTTTGGTTTAGTTTGACCAAAATTTTCTAAAAGAGTTCTGGCGGTTTTAGTTTTAGGTAAGGGACTGTCCATTCGGACCCGGCCCCTTCAGAATTGAATTTCACAAAATCAACTCGCGGCAACCTTAAAAAAAGCAATCTTCACGTTGAAAAGAAAGAAGGAATACCACAACAATCCATTTCAGGTACGTCAATTCATCTTCGATGTTTCAGGTTCACACGTGAAATAATTGTTAAGTTTTAAAAGAAGGTAGGGATAATTTCTAAATTAAACCAGGATAAGTTCAAAATTATTGTCTAAAAGGAAAGTGTATACTTAATTTTTGCGCGGGCTTCATAGTCTTCCACCCGAAATCTTTCCAGAGGGTTACTGAGGGTTGGGGAGTTCCAGACCAGAAATATTTCCCGACCGGGTTTAAGGATCCATTGAAAGCGCGATTGAATCCCCATTCGCTCTGAAACATTATCGTACTGTGCAAAATTGTACCAGGTGATTCGTGGTGTAAATAGAAAATTCAAATTGATCCGGTACACCCGGGCCACGAAATCCCCTTCCGGAAGATCAACCCTGTTTGTCAGGGATTCAAATCCGACAAACAACGGGGGGGCAACCTGAAAACCTGTTCGGATCTCAACTCCTGTGCGGTTTCCCGTGTAAAAGCTTCCGGAAGAAAAATCGATTTCACCCCACAGATCCCTCTGTCTCGCCGATCTGAGACTGATTTCATATTCATTAAAATTATATTCTCCTTCAGGAATGGTAATGTTTCCGAATATGGGGAAATCCTCCAGCAACCTCTCATACTGAAACGCCCAGGAAAACCTTACTTCATCTCCCGAGAGGAAATCCAGCTTAAGGATCCCTGCATCAATCTCGTAGGTAAGGAGGGATCCACTGCCCAGTTCATGAACAAAAAGGTAATCAACTCCGCTTCGGACCCTGAGCAGTCCGTACTTCTCCGGTCTTAATCCGATCTCTGCTTCACCATACAGATTGCGGATATTTTTGCGGGGTACGAAGCCGAGTCCGGGATTGAAGTTTTGTCCGATTTCCATAACTCCGGCACGGATATTCAGAAAATCGTTGGGATAATTGATCTCGGCACCCCAGGAACCCTCCTGGTCATGTAGGGTATCTGTAAAGGATCGCAAGCCGTATAAACTGAAAACCAATGTTTTACTTCCACCTATCTCGGAAGTTGCCAGTTGGAGGTCCATACCGGCAGTGGAGTTGTTGTCGGTCGAAAGGGCATTGCCATTCGTACCAATAATACCAATATAGGATTGTTTTCCCAGATTTCTGGAAACTCTGGCAACCGAGTACCCCGGATTATCCCATTCATTTCGGTCTTTGATATGCAGCATTCCTATGTTCCAATTTCCCGCCTGTCCGGTGAATTTCCCTCCGTATTCCACCGGAACCGGATTCCCTTCGCTGTTCAGGCCCACCCTGCGGGAGAAAAAGGGGATAAGCTTATTCTGCATGGGATTTTCACTGTCGCCCGTGAGTCCGAAATTGAAATAATTGGCTCCGTCAAGAAAGAAATCCCTTTTTTCCGGGAAAAAAAGGCTGAAGCGGGTTAGGTTAATTTGCCGGGCATCCACTTCGGTTTGAGCAAAATCCGTATTGATGGTCAGGGCTGCCTTCAGGGAAGGGGTGACCTGATAGAAAATATCCCCACCTAAATTGGCGGGGTAATCTACTTCCGGCTCCGGACTTTTAGAGGATCCGAAAGTGAAATAAGGAACGATATCGAGACCGATCCCCTGACTCATATTTTTAAGGCCGGTTAACCTTCCTGCATCTGAAATCTGAAATCGTTCGGCATCTACGGTGGTTCTGGGCCAATAGGAAGACTCGGATCGTTTTTTAATGTTCCGGATGAGCTTGATTCCCCAGGTATCGCGATTTTGATTGAAGCCAAGGATCCTGAACGGGATCACTATCTCAGCATCCCAACCCTGCTCATGGATCGTGGTTCTGCCATCCCAGATCCCGTCCCAGGCTTTATTGAATCCCCGACCGTTTTCGCTTACCAGGGCATCCCCAATGCTTCCCCTGGGTCCGATCTGAAACCAGTATCCGTTTCGTCCGTCCAGATACGTGTCCAGAATGATCTGGATACGGTCCTCAAATCCCAGATTGACATCTCTGGCCAGTTCACGGGAAATAATATCGCCCGGATCCTTATGGAAGCATCGGGCTGCGATGTAGAGATTCTCTTCATCGTATAGGATCAGGAACTCCGTTCTTTCTGTTACCGGCCTGCCTTCATAGGGTTCCCGCTGGAAGAATTCGGATACCCTCCCGGCATTTTCCCAAACCGGCTCATCCGTCCGTCCGTCAATTACCGGGGGAACGGGTGCATAAACCGCTTTGACAGCCTCGGTAGCAAAAACAAATACATACGAAAATATCGCAAGGAGAAGGGTGATGGGTAATCGGTACATTCAGGCATTCTTTGGCCCTAAAGTTAATGTTTTTCCTTTTTTTTCCTGAAAGATTTGGTAAGGATGAGAAAATCACCAACGGATGCCTGTTCTTGTTTCTCCCTGCTTTCTGCAAGGAGACTGTAAGATTAATTTGGTTTTTTCGAACTATAGGAATACCTTATTGTTGTTTTTTTGAATCCTAAGCTAAGCGTTATGCAGGAAACTACGGTTATCACGGAGACTTATAAAAATGAGATTGACCAGGGTTTGTCTTCAGATCCCAAATTTATTCCCTCAAAGTATTTTTATGATAATCAGGGGAGCCGGCTTTTTGCTGCCATTATGAGAATGCCGGAGTATTACCTGACCGATTGTGAGTATGAAATTTTCCGGGATCAGAGTGAGTCGATTCTTAGGGATGTTTTTCAGGAAGAGAATAAACTGGATCTGGTGGAACTGGGTGCAGGTGACGGACTGAAAACCTCTTTGTTGATACGAAGTTTTTTGGACATAGGAGTTACCTTCAAGTATATTCCCGTGGATATTTCCGAGCAGGCAATAGCCACCCTGGTCGAAAAAATGAGAACGAACTTTCCCGAACTAAAAATCAATGAGCTGAGAGGAGATTATTTCAAAGTGCTTCATGATCTGAATTTTTGTGATGCTTGCAAAAAAGTAGTTTTATTTCTGGGTTCCAATATCGGAAACTTCACAAACTCAGGTGCCATTAACTTTTATAATCACCTGTCCTCCTCCCTGAAGAAAGGCGACCTTGTCTTAACTGGTTTTGACCTGGTAAAAGACCCCGGAGTAATACTGAAGGCATACAATGACGAAGCAGGAATCACCCGTGATTTTAACCTTAACCTGCTTCATCGCTTTAACCGGGAACTGGATGCAGATTTCAATGTGAAAGGGTTTATTCATACTCCGGTATACAATCCTGTCGATAAGGCTGCAAAGTCTTACCTTGTAAGTACGGAAAAGCAATCTGTCCACTTCGGAGCACTGGATAAAACCTACCATTTTGAGCGCTGGGAAGCTATATGTACGGAAATGTCCATAAAATTCACCCCTGGCGACATTCATAAGCTGGCGGAAAGAACCGGCTACCGGATTGTAAGGGACTATTGGGATTCCAGGGGCTATTTTGTCAATAGCCTTTGGGAGAAAATATAATTCATCCTTGGGTTCGAATCCGTTTTATTCCCTTTCCTGAATCAATGAATCCTGATTCCGCAAGGTAGCCGGACCATTGACTCACATGGCATAATTTAGTAAATTGGTCATCCTTTGAGGCTTAACCCCAAAGGGGTTGGTTGCCCTCAGCTAAAACATACCATCATGAATACCACAACACTCACCGAAAAATGGATAAAACTGGATCCTCTTAATGCATCCGAATTTAAGGAGACCTTGCAGATCTGTCATCATGCTGCCCAGCTTCCGGCAATGGCAGGTAATTATCTAGTTGACCCGCGCGAAGATGACAGTCACTCGGCCATGGAATATTCATCGACCCGTAAATTTCTGGTGGGTCGACGGATCAGGGGGGACAGAGATACCCGGGTCGCCCTTGATATTGTTAACCTGAACCTCCATATCCTGAACCTGAGACTCACTTCACTGGGTAAGTTCAGCCTGAAAGGAAGGACCAAAGAAGAAGCTTTCGATTTTCTTCGGAAGGAACTTATGACCCACGGAGTGGATACCATTCTTATGAAAATGGACCTCCATTTTGATATCCCGGATCATCCTGTCGGACAGGGTGCAAAATTTGAGATCAAGGATCCCCAAATCTTTCAGGCACATGCGGATATCCGTTCCAATGCAAAGTACCTGCTGCGTTTCTTTGGAAGGATTTTCAAGTTTACCTCAGAGATCCTTGTCTGGCCCCATCACTTTGATACCGGCGCAATCCTTTATACCGGATTTGACGATTCTGGCGACTACAACGCTACCGTAGGGATCGGTCTTGCCATGCCCGATGAACTATGCAATGAGCCGTATTTTTATGTAAACCACTGGTCTGCAAACCGGATCCATTATCCGGATACTTTTCCCGAACTTAAGCATGGACAATGGATTACCACTGGCTATAAGGGTGCCATCCTGGAATTAGGCCGGATAACCGATTCAAAATCGTTGAAAACCCAGTGTGAAATTGCAGCCGATTTCCTGTCAGACGCAATTGAAAAAAGCCTTGAACTCATTCGGTAAGCTTTATTCAATCTTTCCTGTGTTAAGGCGTAAATACCTAATAAACAGACGTTAATATTTTCCGGAGGCTCCCTGATCCCCATTTACGTTAACTACTTTTCGTCAATAAACCTTCCTTTTCTCTTGACAAAATTTACAATTAATGTATTTTTGTACATAAATTGTTAATGCATACATATATTGTTAAATATTATGGTGAATGTAAATGATAAGTATCTGGACTTGCTAAACTCTACCCGTTCCCTGATATGGCGATTCGGAATTAAAAGGGTCACCGTTGAAGAGATTTGCCGCGAAGCCGGGACAAGCAGGGTAACTTTCTATAAATACTTTGACAACAAAGAGGATGTGGTGCTGGAGGTGGTTAAGGAGCTTGTGGAGACCAACCTTCGTCTTTACCGCGAATTACTGGAGGCTGATAAACCCTATATTGAAAGGGTGAAGGACATCATTCAGTTCAAGATCAAGCAATCGGACCAGCTTAGTCCGGAATTGATCCGTGAACTTTACAGTCCGGAAAGCGGAAAAATCTTCAGCTATTTTTCCCAGGCTACTGTCAGCAGTATGAAAATAATTGAGCAGGATTTTCGTAAGGCTCAGGAGGATGGTGACCTGAGAGCTGAGATCCGGATAGAGTTTATCATTTATTTTCTAAATAAGATGATTGAGATGTCGACCGATGATTACCTGTTATCGATTTACAAGACTCCGGGAGAGTTGATTTCCGAGCTTACCCGATTTTTCTTTTACGGAGTGATACCGAGGTCGGAAGCTGATTCAGACTAATTATAGCGTTCGCGTAGGATTTTTTTGGTGATTTTTAAGAAGAGAAGAAATGAGCACACAAGGTGTAATAAGATGGGTATGTCTTTTAGTATCCCTTTTTTTCGGCGGATTGAGGGCACAGGATCTTAATTTCGGGTACAAGGGACAGTGGGTAAACTGGACCAATTTCAATGTATCGGATAATTTTCATAATCAGTGGGGAACCCGTTACATCCCAACTCTCTCGGGCAGTTATACCATCAATGAAACCTGGGAGGCAGACCTGGTTGCTTCCGCGAACCTCTTTGGTACCCTCACTGTTACCGACTGGAAATTCGAGGATGATGCACAACTGAGTCCTTATCGTCTGTGGATGCGCTTATCCACCAGTCAGTTTGAATTGCGGGCCGGTTTACAAAAGATCAGCTTTGGTTCGGCCGGAATGTTGAGGCCCCTGATGTGGTTTGACCAGATAGATCCCCGGGATCCCCTCCAGCTTACCGACGGGGTTTATGGCGTCCTGGGGCGATATTATTTCCTGAACAATGCCAACCTCTGGCTATGGGGTCTCTATGGGAATAAGGCAAACAGAGGTTGGGACAGGGTCCCTTCAGACGAAAAGACTCCGGAATTTGGAGGAAGAGTCCAGCTTCCTGCAGGACCTGGTGAGATTGCATTTAGTTACCATCACAGACAAACCGCGATCGACTCGTTCACTCAGGATCGTTTTGCTCTGGATGGAAAGTGGGACCTTGGAACCGGGGTTTGGTTTGAATATATATTGGAAAGGAATACCCAAGCCATGCCAGTGAGTCCCCGGGTTAACCAGTTAACCGCCGGAATGGACTATACCTTTGGGATTGGGAACGGATTGGGGATCATGTTCGAGCACCTTCTTTGGTCAGAGTCGACCGAACTGTTTCAAAACGCTGTAAACATCCATTTCAGCGCAATGAACCTCAGCTACCCCACGGGTCTGGGCGACATGATCACCGCCATGGTCTACTATAACTGGACCGGCAGGGAGTGGTACCGGTTCGTTAGCTGGGAAAGGGAGTTTAACTGGGTGTCTCTTCATATCATGGCCTACTGGAATCCCGACGATCAGTTTAACCTCTATCCCAATGCTGCCGAAGGAAATTTGTTTTCGGGCAAAGGATTACAGCTAATGCTTGTATTGAACCATTAATTTGATAAAAGAATACGATAATGAGAACAGAAACAATTATTAAGGTTGAAGGACTTACCAAACATTTTCCAATGGGAACAGGCAGGTTTACTGCGCTTAAGGATATCAGCCTCGCGATTGGGAAAGGCGAATTCACCGGACTGGTGGGGCCCAGTGGTTCCGGTAAGACCACCCTTCTTAACATCCTGGGATCGCTCGACAGCCCTTCAGAAGGAGAAGCATTTATTAACGGCCAACCGGTAAGCAGTCTGGATGCCAGGCAGTCGGCCCGGCTCAGGAAGGACCAGCTTGGATTTATTTTCCAGTCATACAACCTTCTCCCGGTCTACACGGTGTACGAGAATGTGGAATTTCCCCTTCTTTTACTTAAGGTTAGTCCGGAAAAGAAGCGAAAAATGGTGATGGAGGCTTTGGAGTGGGCAGGACTCACTCCTAAGGAAAAATCAAGGCCCGCACAGCTCTCCGGCGGAGAATGCCAACGGGTGGCCATCGCCAGAGCCATGGTTAAAAAACCCCTGATCGTCCTGGCCGATGAACCCACCGCCAATCTGGATGCAGCAAACTCGCACCACATCCTGCAAACCATGCTCAGGCTCAACGAAGAGCTCCATACCACCTTTCTGTTTGCCACCCACGACGAAAAAGTCATTGGGTACCTCAAAAGGAAGATCAGTCTGGCCGACGGAAAGATCGTTAAGGATGAAACGATAAAAATGAAGGAGGAAATCCAATGATCTCACTAAAGCTTGCATATAGAAATCTCATCGGAGCAGGCTTGCGCACCTGGCTCAACGTAATCGTCCTTTCTTTTTCCTTTGTGGTCATTATTTGGTTCAAAGGAATGCTCGACGGCTGGGACCGGCAGGCCAAGTACGATATGATCAACTGGGAAACGGGCGGCGGACAGTACTGGAGTGAAAATTACGACCCTTACGATCCATTTAGCCTTTCAGATTCCCATACCTCCCTCGTCCGGGAACAGCTCGAAAGAATTGAGAAAAAAGAACTCTGCCCGATCCTGATTTTCCAGGCCTCCATATATCCGGGAGGCAGGATACAGAGTGTTCTGCTGAAGGGTATAGACCAGGAACAGGAAATACTGAAACTTCCCACGGAAAAGCTCGATACAACCGTCTATGGAATCCCGGCGCTTATCGGTTCCGGAATGGCCGGGAACAATCATCTGAAAGAGGGAGACCTCCTGACCGTTCGCTGGAGAGACGAGGGAGGCACCTTCGATGCCGGAGAACTCTTCATTGCCGGGATCTTCAAAACCAATGTGCCTTCGGTTGATATGGGACAGATCTGGATCTCTCTGGATAACCTGCAGGAAATGACAGGTTTGAATGGAGAAGCTACCCTTCTGGTACAACAACCGGGGGTGGAGGTAAGCTCAGGTTACGAGGGCTGGGATTTCATGGACAACGAGTTCCTTCTCAAAAATATAGACGATATCATCATATCCAAAAGTGCAGGTTCTTCCATATTTTATTTTATACTGCTCCTGCTGGCTATGCTGGCCATTTTTGATACCCAGGTACTTTCCATCTTTCGCAGACAAAAAGAAATCGGAACCCTTATTGCTCTGGGTATGACCCGCAGACAGGTGGTGGGACTGTTTACGGTTGAAGGGGCTATGCACTCCCTGCTTGCAGCCCTGGTAGGCGCCGTTTATGGCTTGCCCCTTTTCATCTATCAGGCGCGGAAGGGGATCAGCATGCCCATGGAAGCATCGGATTACGGACTGGCCATGGCCGATAAGATCTATCCCATTTATGGCCTGGGTCTGATTGTGGGCACTCTGATTATAGTAATACTTACAACAACCATAGTTAGTTATCTGCCTGCCAGGAAGATCACAAAGATGAATCCTACGGAGGCAATTAAAGGAAAAATCCAATGATACAGTTTATTTTAAAAGGACTTCTGAGAGACAGAAACCGCAGTCTGATCCCTGTGATCGTGGTATCCCTGGGTGTTATGCTTACGGTCGTTTTTCACAGTTGGATAACCGGAGTAATCGGGGAAAGCCTGGATTTCAATGCAAAATTTTCATCCGGACATGTAAAGATTATGTCCCGAGCCTATTCTGAAAACAGAAATCAGGTACCCAACGACCTGGCTCTTTTAGGCACAACCGAACTTTTAGCCGGGTTGCAGGATCAATACCCGGACATGGAGTGGGTTCCGCGAATACGTTTTGGCGGACTCATTGATGTGCCGGATACCTCGGGGGAGACCCTTGCACAGGGACCGGTTTCAGGATTGGGTATTGACCTTTTTTCACCCGGTTCGGTGGAAGCAGAGAGGTTTAAACTGAACGAGTCCATGGTAAGAGGAAACCTGCCCGATTCACCGGGCGAAGTATTGATCGGGGAAGAGTTTTCCCAAAATCTGGGCGTCAATCCCGGAGATCACATTACCCTTATTTCTTCAACCATGTATGGAAGTATGTCTATCTATAATTTCCAGGTGGCCGGAACGGTTTTCTTTGGTACCCGCGCCATGGATAAGGGGGCTATGATTGCTGACCTGTCAGACGTGCGCCTGGCCCTGGATATGAACGATGCTACAGGAGAGATCCTGGGCTTCTTCAGGGAAGGATACTTTGTTACCGAAAAAGCTCTGTCGGTAAAAGAGGAATTTAACCGGCTTTATTCCGATAACCAGGACGAGTTTTCGCCTTGGATGATCACCATGAGAGAAGAAAATAACCTGGGCGTACTCATAGATTATGCCGATTCCATGACGGGCATTCTGATCTCGGTCTTTATCCTTGCCATGTCGATTGTGTTGTGGAATGCCGGACTCCTTAGCGGGCTCAGAAGGTATGGGGAAGTAGGGCTGAGACTTGCCATGGGCGAAGAAAAAGGACATCTTTTCCGATCCCTCATCCAGGAATCCTTTTTTATCGGACTGGCTGGTTCGATATTGGGAACTACCGCCGGACTCCTCCTGGCAGGAATTCTGCAGAACAAAGGGATTAATGTGGGAAGCATGATGGAAAACGCAAGCATCATGATGCCTGCTACCTTTCACGCAAGAATTACCCCCCAAACCTGGTGGATAGGATTCATACCCGGACTTTTTTCCACGGTTTTGGGTACCATGCTATCGGGGATTGGCATTTATAAAAGAAAAACAGCTCAGTTATTTAAAGAATTGGAAGTTGCATAGTTAATATGTTATATATAAATAAATTAGTTAAGACAATGAAAAGCTTACTATTGCTTGCAGGCTTATGGCCCGTATTGTTGGGAGCTCAGAGCCCTGATGCCGGTGCAATCCTCGATCGCGTGGATGAAAATATGAGTTCAGAGAACCGGATCTTTACCTCCAAAATGATCATCCATTCACGCAGAGGTGAACGAGTGATCGAATCCAGATCCTGGAACCGGGGTGATAAGGAAAACTTTACCGAATACCTAAGTCCGGCCCGCGAGAAGGGTACCAAAATGTTAAAGCTAGAGGATCAGTTATGGATCTATTCTCCATCGACCGACCGGACCATACAAATCTCCGGACACATGCTGAGGCAATCCGTAATGGGCTCGGATATGTCTTACGAGGATATGATGGAGGATTCCGAACTAAGAAAGAATTATACCGCTGAAGTGACAGGGGAAGAGAACCTGAATGGTACAGACTGCTGGATCCTGGAACTTCAGGCCAAAGAGGGCGTCGAGGTGGCATATCCTGCCCGTAAGCAATGGATTGATAAGGAAAAGTTCATACCGGTTAAAGAAGAACTTTATGCCAAAGGAGGTAAATTATTGAAAAAAACAGAGCTTACGGATGTGATTAAAAAGGAAGGAAGATGGTTTCCCACCCGTGTTATTTTTAAGGATATGCTAAAAACAGGTGATGGGACGGAGTTTGCGATCACGGATATTCGTTTCAATACCGAAATCCCGGAATACATTTTTTCAAAAGCAAGCCTGAAAAGATAATGCTTTGTGCAATCCCTCTTAATTTAAACACGCTCCAAATAGACCCTGGTATCTCCCGGGATTACGCAAAATACATTATCTTAAGGGAAATTACAAGCTATTTACCTATGGAGAAATTAAGCAAATCAACCGGGATCCTTCTCAGGGTCGTCCTTGGATGGCATTTTTTTTACGAAGGGCTTACAAAGTTATTTGGCGAAGGATGGTCTTCGGAAAGATATCTGAAAGGTGCTTATGGGTTTATGTCAGGTTTCTTTCATACCCTGGCTGGCAGTGAAGGAATTTTAAAGACCGTTGATTTTTTAAATGTTTGGGGACTTATCCTCATTGGATTCGCTTTGTTAACCGGCATTGCTCTTCGGTTGGCATCTGCATCGGGAATTCTTTTATTGCTGCTCTATTATTTTGCCTATCCTCCCTTTGGAGATACTTTGTTTTCAGGTTCCGAAGGTAACTTTTGGATCGTCAACCGCAACTTAATCGAGATCGCAGGCTTGATGGTAATCATGAACTTTCCGGCAAAGGAATTCAGTCTGCAAAACCTGGTTTCGGTTCTTAGCAAGAAAAGGAAAAAACCGACAGAGGACGATCCGGAGCAGACTGACGATACCGGAATAAAAAGAAGGGAGTTGCTGAAGGGACTTGCAACCCTCCCCGTGGCTGGTGGGATCCTTTATGCGGCCGCTTCCAAAGCCTCGGCCGGAGTACTTGACGGATCAACCGGAGCGACCATGACATTAGAAGAGTATAACCTTAGCGATTTGAAAGGAGTAATGCCCAGGGGAAAACTGATGGATATTGAGATGAGCCGTCTTATCATGGGTTGCAACCTGATCAGCGGATACGCCCATTCAAGGGATCTCCATTATGTGGGGAGTCTTTTCCGGCATTACAATACCGAGAAAAAGATATACGAAACCTTCAATCTTGCCGAAAAGACCGGTATTAATACTACAAACATGGTTTTGTCCAATTTCCCTTTCTTCAACCGTTATAAAAAAATTACCGGAAGCAGAATGAATACCATCGCACAGGTGCATGTGAAACCTGAAGATGAAGATCCTTTACTCCAGTTCAAACAGGCCAGGGATTATGGAACTACAACCATGTATGTGCAGGGAGGATGTGCTGATAAGCTCGTGCGCGGGAAAAAGTTGGACTGGATCTCAAAGGCTGTTGAATTTACCCGGGAACAGGGGATGCCGGCCGGGATCGGCGCCCATTCCATACAAGTGGTCCTGGAATGCGAGGCGGCAGGGATCAGACCCGATTATTATTTCAAAACCTTGCATCATGATCATTACTGGTCTGCTCACCCCAGGGAGTATAGACGTGAATTTGAGGTGGATGCCAAAAGAAGCACTGACCATAATGAATTTCACGATAATATTTTTGATATCTATCCGGAACAAACCGTGGATGTTTTCCGGAATCTGGATATACCCCTTTTTGGATTCAAGGTGCTAGCAGGTGGAGCCATAAAACCGCAGGAAGGAATACGCTATGCTTTTGAAAAAGGAGCAGATTTTGTCTGTCTGGGGATGTTCGATTTTCAGATAATCGAAGATGTCAATATCACTTGTGAGATCCTTCAAAGCGGACTCAAAAGAGAAAGGCCCTGGATTGCATGATATTGCCGGTTTGTTTCTTTTTGCTATTTTAGTCCCGGAGGATGAGGGATGAAACGATTTATTACCTTAATAAGCTTATTATTATCATTTTTAGGGACTTACGCACAGGAATACAGTTGGTGGAATACCAAGCATGACTGGGACGGGGTTAGTTCCTGGAAAAGATATCTTACTACCACCCCCGGCTTCATGGGAGCTAACGCCCTCCCGGTGCCGGAGATCAATAATGGGAAGATACAGGATTTCTATTCTCTTGAGATTGCTCCTGAAGTGCACCTTAGTAAAGGAGACCAAACGCTCAATCTTTTTACCCGCTTTATCTGGCCCGTAAGCCGGGGTAAGGTTAGCCTGGGTATCAGCTATATTCCAATCGAGTATTACCGGACAGATACCCTTACCCGTGATATTCGCGCTTCCAGGGAATACGACGGAAAAGGAATAAGCTACGGTGATATTTATATTCATACAAGGATACAGCTGTTGAAGGCAAAGTCCCTTTGGCCCGATATCATGGTCACTGCAAATATTAAGACGGCCTCAGGGACAAACCTGGGTTCGGCCCGCTTTACCGATACACCCGGCTATTACTTTGATATCTCTGCCGGCAGGGATTTTCTGAAAGGAGGTGGAGATTCCCTGATTCTGCGTCCGTATTTTCTTCTGGGTTTTTATGCCTACCAGACCCACCGCACAGATTACCTGCAA
>CAZNFR010000030.1:27680-38592 GCA_964572225.1 uncultured Bacteroidaceae bacterium | reverse complement strand
GGTACCGGTGGGGTTACCACCTCGAAGGGAACAATGATGCCTGCTACTTTTCGCAGAACCCGGTCAAGCTGATCCTGCCGCTTCGAATCTTCCAGGATTTCATCGGCGGTGAGGCCAAATTTTTCCAGGAGATTCAGGTATTTCTTTTCATACAGGAAACTTGAATCAAGTTTAACCTTAAATTCACCAGGCTGGCTGTCCAGTATGCTGCAGAAGTATTGGTTTTCTTCGACAATCCTTCCTCCGTAAAGGGAAACGATCATTTCAGAAATCGTTCGGAGTTCAGGCCCCGAAAATTCCAGTTCAAAGCCCACCTTGCGGATTTCCTTCTTCTCGTTATGTAATGAAGGTGGCTTCTTCATCCGATAATGCTTAGCCTGATTTCAGTTTTTGGCAATGGTTTCCCGTGCTTTACTGATGGCGATGGGAATGGCTCTGGACTCTATCCATATTTTCTTTTTCCACCAGGGCATTGGCTATTTCAATTGCTTTATTTCTCACGTTGTCATCCAGATTTTTAAATGAATCCGGATAGTCATTTTTATTCCAAACCATAATAGTAAATTAAAAGAAAATGTCTCCTCCGGGCAACCGGAGGAGACATTTCAGGGTTAACAAATTTCTTATCGTACTGAGAATGCCTTCAGCATCCAATGCTCCTTCTCAATGGTTTTTACCATTTTATTCAACATATCCACGGTGGCCACATCTCCGGCTTCAGAAGCAACATTGATCACGTCGATCATAAACGAATCCATGGTCTCAATATCGGCGAGTACCTCCTGGACCATAGCCTCATCACTAAGGTCTGTTCCTACCTCTTTGATATCGGAATTGGCGAGGTAGTCTTTCATGGTGCTCAGGGGAGTCTGACCGAATATTCTGATTCTTTCGGCAATCTCATCAATATCGTTAAATGAACTGGTGTAAAGTTCTTCAAACTTATCATGCAGATCAAAGAAATCTCCACCCTTCACGTTCCAGTGAAAGTTTCTTAATTTCTGATAGAACACATGATAATTTGCGAGCAGCAGGTTCATCTTGTCCACGATTTCTCTGGTTTCATCGGAACTGAATCCTAGTTTTACGTATTGTTTTTTTTCTTTGGTAAGTGTTTCCATAATTAAATTTTTGAGGTTAATGAAAAACTTCAATTAGTAGACAATCCCGAATAGAAAATGTTTACTATTCCTAAGAAATAATCATTCTTATTTAGATGATGAAATACTTATCAACTCTTGGCGGGAAAGAAAAAACTTATCAATTGCGTTACGCTGAAGACAATGGCATATACGCCAATTATAATTGCCATAACCGAAGCGCTTTCGAAAGGTCTGAAAATAAGAAGAACACCAATCAGGAGGGATAAAATCCCGGCGAAAAGAAAAAACCCGTTTTTGAGTCCGGAATGTTCGCTTGTGATATAGGCAGCAATCTGAGTAATCCCGATAAATGCAGCCCAGAGTCCGAAAACCACCATGAAAAAGCTTACGGTGACCTCGGGATAGGCGATAATAAGGATTCCGACCAGAAGGCTCAGGGCACCTTCAAGAAAACCAACATTGGCCAGGATTCCACGCTGATAGTGCCGGTATGCAAAGAAAATTGTGATGAGTCCGCCCAGAATGGCAAGGATCCCAAAATAGGTACTAATTAGCACCAGCGCACTTGAAGGATTGGAAAGTACCAGGATACCAAATAGAAGAATGAGGATAGCTTTTAGAATTGAGGCGGTACGATTTTTCATCATTATTGTATTTCAGGAACCGTCTTTAAGGCTGCTGTTATGAAAATTCTGTCTGAGGAGCCACAGGATACGATCGTAGGAAATCACATAGTGTGCCACAAGAAACGCGATATAAATAATGGTAACCGTTTTATCAAAAACCAGGTAGCTGGCGATGACGCCAAAACCAAAGTAGAAAAATTCGATAGCCAGCCGTGTGATTCCGTTGACAGGAAAAACGGCCTTGCCATCTCTGGAGGGATCACCGGGCACATTAAAGAAACCCCAGATTATGGCAAATCCAACGGGTACTGCCAGCATCAATCCCCAGCGTAATATGCTGTCGGTTATGATTTTGAAGCCAAAAAAGCCAAAGGCTATATAAGCATATACTTCAAGAAACAACCGAAG
The DNA here is from genome assembly GCA_964572225.1 of uncultured Bacteroidaceae bacterium. Lineage (GTDB taxonomy): Bacteria > Bacteroidota > Bacteroidia > Bacteroidales > CAZNFR01. The sequence goes on along the minus strand of CAZNFR010000030.1, from coordinate 36,455 downwards.
CAATAAATTATATGGATTTGAACTCATGTAGTTTAGTTTATGCACAAATATATAAGATAAGAGTTGAGAAATGACAATAATTGCCAAGCTATTTGACTAAAAATGCAATTATTTAATATTAATTTAAATGTTAGATTTCTAACACTTTATCTTACAGCAAACACAAAAGGAAGAACCCTTCCGGATCCTGACTATATTGAGATCGCATGGGTTTCCTTACACCAGGATTGCAATAAAGCTTCCTCCTATAATAAACAGAAATATCGTCCAGAAGAATACAACGAATACCATTTTATTTCTTCTGTAGGCTTTTTCCTGAGTATCACCTTCCCAGGCCTTTTCAGAGGGTGGCTTGACCAGTGCAACAGGTACCGCAAAGAGGACAAGCAGGAATATGGCAGGGATCCATTCGAATGTCCGATCCCCTGCCGCTTCAATAGGGATAAGTTTGTCTGCGCCCAATCCCCCCAGCAGAAGAATCAGCACCGATACCCAGAAAATACCCCAGGGACCGGGTCTTTTGTACAGGTAGTACAATGCCAGTCCCACAACAAATACGGCACCGGCAATGATTAAAATCTTTGAAGCTTCCATTTTTTATTTACTTCCGAAACGAATATTATGCCAGCGAGAGAGTCCCGGGATTTCCGGGGAGGTAAGCTGTCTCTGAAAGGGCATACTTTCCCCATTCTGAGATTTTTTTTCACATCTTTATCCTGGTTATCACTCCAGTATCCGAATAAAGGCTCCCTCCATCTCTTATATTCATCAAGGAGAGTTTTCAACGGAAACATGATTCCCTGGGATATCCTTTCAGAGAATAAAGAATTATTTTTTAGCTTTATCCCAAATACCCTTTTTGATTAAATCTTTATGAATAAACTCTGTCGCCTTCTTCTTACTTGCTGTTTCCTTTTTCCCCTAACGGGATTTACCCAGGAAACCACTCCTCCATCAGACCTTGTCGATCCCTTTATAGGGACCTCCAATTCACGGTGGATGATGTTTCCGGGCCCGGCCATGCCTTTTGGAATGGTTAAACTCAGTCCGGATAACCAGTCGAATGTCTGGAACGGCGGGTATGAGTACACCATAGCTTCGGTTTCGGGATTCAGTCATATCCACAGCTGGGCTATGGGCGGACTCAGCCTGATGCCCACCACCGGGGAGATACGGACTTTTCCGGGTCCGGCCGACGGACCCTGGGGACACATGTGGACCTCGGGTTACCGCTCCCGCATCGATAAAAACAGGGAGATAGCCGGAACGGGTTATTATAAATGCGATTTGTACGATTATGGTATTACCGCAGAACTTACCGCCACCGAAAGATGCGGATTCCTCAGGTTTACCTATCCTGAATCGGAAAAGGCCAACCTCCTTTTTAATTTTAATTTTGAATACGAAGAGAACAATCCTGCAATCCTGGGAGCTTATATTAAAAAGGTAAATGAATACGAACTGGAGGGGTACATAGACCAGAAAAGTTCCTTTGCCCATGTGTACCGGGTAAATTTTGTAGTTCGTTTTGATAAACCCATCGAAGAGTTTGGGTCCTGGGAAATGCAGGATTTTGCCGGTACTCCCCTGTACGGAACCAACTGGATGAGGAAAGTGGCTTTTTATGAAGATAAGGAAAAATCCCTGAGCGGGGATTGCGGTGCCTGGGTACGGTTCACCACTGCCGAAGAGGAAGTGGTCAATGTTCAGACGGCCATATCCCTGGTTTCCATTCCTCAGGCCCGGTTAAACCTGCAAACAGAAATGCTTCCCTTCGGATGGGACTTTGAAGCCGTAAGAGAAAATTGCCAAAGCGAATGGGATAAGATTCTTTCCCGGATCGAGGTGAAGGGGGGAAGCGATGAACACCGCCGGATGTTCTACACTAACCTCTACAGAGCCTATGTGGCGAAGACCCGCTGGAACGATGCCAATGGGGTGTATATGGATATGTGTGAGGAGGTTCGACAATTAACCCCTCCTGCAAAAAACATTTACGGAAGTGATGGCCTCTGGGGTGCACACTGGAATATTTTTCCGCTGTGGACGCTCTTAACCCCGGGTATTGCCAACGACTGGGTAAATTCACTTCTCGAATTTTATGACCGCGGAGGTTGGCTTCCCCAAGGACCAGGGGGTGTGGAGTACTGTGAAGTAATGGTTGGAGCACATCAGGTGAAACTGATCGTGAGTGCCTGGCAGAAAGGGATCCGGAATTTCGATGTGGACAAAGCCTACGAAGCAGTCCGAAAGAATCAGACCGTCCCGGGAATTAAACATCCCTGTGGCGGCTGGGCAGGAAACAAGAATCTGGATTCCTTTCTCAAATACGGATATGTGGCCAACGAAGACGGACCGGTTTCCAATACCCTCGAAATTGCTTTCGACACCTGGGCCCTTGCTCAATTTGCCAAAGCCCTGGACAAAAAGAAAGATTACCGCCTGTTTTCAGAGCAGGCCGGGTATTATCGCAACATTTTTGATCCCGAAACCCGGTTTATGAGACAGAAGCATGCCGACGGTCGCTGGGTGGATGACTGGGATTCGCTGGATAATCATGGCACCTGGTATGGGGCCGGATACGTGGAAGGAACCGCCTGGCATTATTCTTATTTTGTCCCCCACGATTATCCGGGACTCATAGATCTGGTGGGTGAAGAGCTTTTTACCGACCGACTGGAAATGGGATTTGACAGGGGATTTGTCGATATCGGAAATCAGCCCAACATGCAGGCTCCCTTTATTTTTAACTACACGCACAAACCCTGGCTCACCCAAAAATACGTTCGGAAAGTAATTGATGAGCAGTTCGATGATTCCCCCCTGAAAGGTTATCCTGGTGAGGAAGATCAGGGTCAGCTCGGAGCCTGGTTCGTCCTGGCTTCCATGGGACTTTTTCAGATGGATGGGGGCTGTTCGGAAGGATCGGCCTGGGATCTGACCAGTCCGCTTTTTGAAGAAATCGTGATCCACCTTGATGACGACTATTACCAGGGAAACACATTCACCATTCATGTCGAAAACCTTTCACCCGAAAATATTTACATCCAGGAGATCCGCCTGAATGGGAATATCCATAAGTCATTGAAAATTAGCCATAATGATATAGTATCGGGCGGAGACCTGAGGATGGTCCTGGGTCCGAAGCCCAACCGAAACCTGATCGTGAAAACGAAGAACCATAAATAAAAACCCTATGCGAAGAATCCCGACAACCTCCAAATGCGCCCTGGGCCTGGGGAGCCTGACTCTCCTGACCGGCATGAGCCCCTTACCTTCTTCACCCCCCGGTGAAAAACCCAACCTTATATTTATCATCACCGACGATCAGCGCTGGGATGCCCTGGGTTTTGCCGGTAACGATATCATTCACACTCCCGAGATGGACCGTCTTGCCTCAGAAGGTACCTATTTCCGCAACGCCTTTGTAACCACCCCGATTTGCGCAGCCAGCAGGGCCAGCCTTATGACCGGCCTCTATGAGAGGGAACACGATTTTACCTTTGGTACCCCGCCGCTGGCAAAGGAATTGGTGGATATCAGCTACCCGGCACAGCTCCAAAATCAGGGTTATACCAACGGCTACGTAGGTAAGTTTGGAATGCAATTCGAAAATTCACTCGATACCTCCCTGTTCGAATACTATAAACGTCCGGGCGAGCAATTCTGGGCCACAACCTATTACCGGCTCACCGACGGAAACACCAAACACCGCCACCTCACCACCGAGATCGGCGACCTGAGCCTTAATTTCATCGATCAGTACAAGGATGTTCCTTTCTGCCTTACCGTCAGTTTCCATGCCCCCCATGCCGAGGACGTGGATCCCCGACAGTATATCTACCCTGTCGAACTCGACAGCCTCTACCAGGATGTAACCATTCCCGGCCCGGCCTTGTCGGACGACCGGTTTTTTGAGGAACAACCCCTCTGGGTCCGCAATGGATTCAACCGCGATCGCTGGTACTGGAGGTTCGATACCCCGGAGAAATACCAAGAGATGGTCAAAGGCTACTACCGCATGATCTCCGGAGTAGACCGCGAAATCGGAAGAATCCGCCGCATGCTCGAAGAAAACGGACTCTCCCGCAACACCATAATCGTCCTTATCGGCGATAACGGCTACTTCCTCGGCGAAAGGCAGCTGGCCGGCAAATGGCTGATGTACGATAATTCCCTCAGGGTACCCCTCATCGTTTACCAACCCGGGAGCAAGCCTTCGATACAGGAGGAAATGGTCCTCAATATCGACGTGCCGGCAACCCTCATCGACTTTGCAGGAATCCCCCTACCCGAAAAAATGTCGGGACTGAGCCTTAAAAATCTGGTTGGCAGACAAACTTCCACCCTGGATAGAGATCATTTTCTCTGCGAGCACTGGATGAAAACCCCCAAGATCCCCAAAAGCGAAGGAATTCGTACCGAAAACTGGAAGTACTTCCGCTATGCGGACCACCCCGGGCACGAAGAACTCTACGACCTCAAAAAGGATCCCGAGGAAATTCAAAATCTGGTCGGCGACCCGAAATACCTTGGAATCCTCGATTCCATGCGGGCTCTGTTGGAAAGCTATCCGGAGAATCAGGATTAATGGCTGAAGGGTCCCCCGACCCATCCCTCTTTTCCCTTGAAAATTCATTCGGATGTGTATCTTTGATCCCGGGTTATTCTTAATTCGGTTTGCCCGGAATATATTTACAATTGTATGAAAATCAGAGTATTAGTAATTTGCCTATTGAGCTCCGCATGGATGTACGGTCAGGATCTGACCGGCATCTGGGAAGTGAGAAGAGTTTTTGCAGGGGAGGAAGAAATGACTCCTGTGGCCAAATGGATTAAGATCTTTCCCGACAGCACCTACACCTCGGGAAACGGCTGGATGCAGAACGCCCGGGGCACATGGGCATACAACAGGGAGGAGAGCAGTTTCCTGACCAGAGAGGAAAACGGGATCAGGGATCCTTACGGTGCTTTCACACTCATCCTCGAAGACGATAAGATGGTATGGGAGAGGATGGAAAACGGGGATGAGGTGAGTATCTACCTTCAGAGGACAGGGGAATTGCCTATGGCACCCCAGGACCTCCTGACGGGATTATGGGAACTCAGGGAATACAGGATTGCAGGAAAGGACCAACTGGAAAAGTACGATCCGGAAAATCAGGTTTATTTCCATTTTCGATGGGACAAAATCTACCGGGAAAGAACCCCGTCGGGTACCCTTATCGGCGGGTACTGGCAAATGAACAGTCACCGTCCCGAATTAATCCTGATCCCGGAGGATGAAAACCTGAAAAGGAATACCTGGAAAGTCAGATTTCAGGGCGAATCGCTGATTCTTACAAGTGGAACCGAAGATCCGGTTACCAGGGTTTTCCATAGAATTCATGAATTTCCTGAATAGGGAAAAGGACTTTTTATGTTATGTACTGCTGCGGATTACCAGCTCCGGACTGAATACATGCTCAACCGGTGGGTGGTGTATGCTGAAGTGGCGGATATGCCCGATAAGCAGACCGGCAATTTTTTTGCCCATTTCATCCATGGGTTGAGATACGGTGGTCAGGGGCGGTTCAGTAAGGGATGATACAGTCTCGTTCGTAAAACCGGCAACCGCAATATCGTCCGGAATCCGGATCCCGTTTCGTTTCAGACAATCCATTACCCCGAAAGCCACCTGATCGCAAACACAGAAAATGGCATCCGGATGCTCCTTCCTGCCCAACATCTCCTCAGCAAAGCTGAACCCATCCTCAAAACTAAAATTGCTTTCGAAAATCCATTCAGACTTAATATCGAGTGAACTTTCCCGCATGGCATCCTCAAATCCTTCCCTGCGCATTTTTGCCAGCAAAATGACTTCCGGCCCGCCGATGTATGCAATCTTCCTTCGCCCGCTCTGAATCAGATACCCGGTAGCCTTTCGGGCCCCATTGAAATCGTCGAGAGAAACCGTAGAAAAACCCCTGCCGGGAATGATCCGGTTGAACAGGACCACCGGGATCCCCTTTTTCCTGAGCCGAAGGATATGATCTACATTCTGCGTATTTCTTGAGAGGGAAAGGGCAATCCCGTCTACCCCGCTTCGCAGCAGGATATCCACGTTGTCTTTTTCCTGCAGATAATCCTCGTTGGTCTGGCAAACCATAATGTTATACCCGTATTTCAATGCCTCATTTTGAATGGAACTGACTACCCTGGCATAAAAATGTATGGTAAAAGAAGGAATAATTACCCCCAGGGTATTGGTTTTCCCTTTCAAGAGACTGATGGCTGAACGGTTAGGCTGATAATCAAGCTCCCTGGCCTTGCGAATCACCTTTTCCCTGGTTTTTTTGCTTATATCCTCAGCATTGCTCAAAGCCCGTGAGACGGTGGACTTCGACAGATTAAGCATTTTTGCAATATCCTTGATGGTTACCTGTCTGCGCTTCATTTGAGACGAATGAAGGGGAAAGATACTAAAATGCCGGAGAAAACGTGAGATGAACCTCAAATCACCCGAAAAGAAGGATTGCCGAAACCGTTCCCGGAATGATTTACAGCCGGGAAATTGCCATCACCGGAAATTCTCTTATTATTGTATGGAGAGGAATAGAACCAGGCAGGATTCAACTAAAATTAACCCACTAAACCCAACCACCATGAAACGAATTTATTCTTTCCTTTTATTAATTCTGTTTGCAGGAAGTTTGTCCTCACAGGAAACCAGGATTCCGGTTCTGGATGCAGTCCCTGTATTTATCCATTTCGATCATCCTCTTCAGGAATGGGATGGATTTGGTTTTAATTACGTAGAAACTGCTCAGACTACCGATTATAATGAATTTCCCCAGGACTATGGGGGATTCAGTCTTCTTTCGGAAGAAGAAAAGGAAGAGATCATTGAGTTGGTATTTGGGGAGGACGGCTTAAAGCCCGGACTGGTAAAAATGTTTCTGGATCCCTGGCACCAGGCTGAGCCCGGGGGGGTATTCGATCATGAAACCACCACTTCCAACATGCGTGAATTTGTAAGAGAAGGTTACCGAAAGACCCTGGAGAGGGGAGGGGATCTTCAGATTATTACCACACTCTATGGTCCGCCGGCCTGGGCAACGCTGCAGAAATTTCTTCGGGGCAGGGACCTCGATCCGGAGATGAGAGAGGAGCTGGCCCTATACCTGGCCGATTGGGCAAGGTTTCTGACACAGGAAGAGAAGTTACCCCTGAAATACATTTCCCTTCACAACGAAGGAGAGGACTGGCAGCGATGGCCTCGCGACGGGAAGGAGCCTTACATTGGCGACGGACACGATTACAATCTCTGGTGGCCACCGGAACAGGTGTTGGATTTTGTGGGATTTTTACCCGGTGTTCTCAGGGAACACGGAGTGGAAGGGGTGAAGGTAACCAACGGAGAGTCGTCCAACTGGTTCCGCTTCAGTCACTGGGGAGAAGCCTGGGCTTTATCGGAAGATCCGGAGGCTCTGCAAAACCTGGGATTGATCACTTCCCATGGATTTTACAACGGGACCTACTGGTACTGGTATGGGGATCACAATCCCTATGGCATCAATCTGATCAGGAATAAGCGCCCCGAACTGCACGCCTGGGTTACCTCTTCGAGCTGGGCGAATATGGATGCACATTTTGTAAGGCAGATCTATGGAAGCATTTATGCCGCCGGGGTGAACGGATTTATTCCCTGGGCAGGCATTCAGCGACCCCCGCTCTGGGTGGGAGGTGATCCCAATCCGGGTAATGCCATACAGGTTCACGAAGATGGCAGTTATGAACTGCGGAATGGTTACTATTTCTACAAGCAGGCCACGGTTGCAGGTCAGCCGGGAATGAAAGTGGTAAAAACCATAACCAGAGATACTGACCTCACAGCCATGGCCTTTGGTTCGGATGATACGGATAACCCGGATGCCTTTGTGATCACCAATGCCAAGCTGGATGACTGGTCACCCGAAAGCTTCTCGGTCCGGAACGATAAAAAAATACGAATTGAGCTGAAGGCATCCCCCTATTCCCGCTTCCGGGTTTACCGCACCGACGGTGAGACAGATTTTTTCCGGGATCTGGGCGTGATGGAGGCCAAAAACGGAGTCATTGAATATACAGCTCCGGCAGGAAGTGTAACGACGTTTTTAGGGGTGGCTGAATAGCAGGACGGAATATATTTCAGAAGCCTCAACAGATAATATAATAACGTTATTAATAACGGCATTAATGCCGGCATTAATAACGTTATTTTTATTTGCTAATATGCTTATTTACAAGATTTAATAATTGTATTAGTTTTCTTTAAAGAAACCAAAACATCTAAAAGCAAACCTGGATCCGATCAAATATTCCTAAGATTTTGAATTCGCTTTTAAGTTTGTCAAAGTTTATACTCACTTTATCACGACCTCTATCTCTCCCCGTCCTTCAAAACTCAACAGAGTCAATCCGTTAAACTCCTGTGTGCGGTATTCAACTTCATTCCCGGATGAATCCAGTATCCTGGGTTGAGCATCCAGGTTCCGGAAGGTCAGGCTGTTTTTGCCGTATGCCCTGAACCCGTAACTTCTAAGGTCTCCTTCTTCCTCAAGGGTTTTAAGCTGAAGGGTGGAAGATACCAGAATGTTTTTTCCCGGTTCATCCTCACCAAGCTCTACCTTTATCCGGGTTTCTTTATCGAGCATGGATTCGGGTAGCTGATAGCTGCCGGATAGTTTCTTTCCATTGACAAGTATGCTGTTTATATTCCCTTCCCCCTGGTATTCAATGTTAAGCAGGCTTCCC
>CAZNFR010000030.1:0-27670 GCA_964572225.1 uncultured Bacteroidaceae bacterium | reverse complement strand
GGCGGAGCCCTGGCGGATGCGGACCTCAATATTTTCCAGGTATTTTGTTCCTCTCAGGGCTATCCCGAAAGGCATTCTTCTCACACCCAGATTGGTTACCGATGAAAGCCATGGGGCAATGGAATATACCAGGGGTCTTACATCGTGGAAGGGATCCCCGTCGGGCATATTGTACATTTCCGGAACCGAATAGGGCATGGGCAGGTATTTCCCGGGCCTTACACTAATGGGGACCATTTTCTCCATGGCCGACATGATGCTGTCTTCATCGTGGATCTCAGTATCCATGGAGGTAAGCAGGGCAAAGTAGACACATAGGAAATATCCTTCTTTCGTGGCAAGCATATCTCTGCGCAACTGCTCCCGCAGATCCTGGTATTTAGCCGGCATGTCGGGTCTGAAGGGAGGAAGGGAAACTCCCCATACATAATCCCAGATATCCATTCCATAGGGTTTGGATGTGATCATCTCTCCCGATTGGGTAAGCAGCTCCCCATAAGAGGGAAGCACATCGTCGTATTCCATAAACCGCACCATATTCTTTTCAAGATCCATGGCTTTTTCGTAGTACATTTGCGCTTTTTCCTCATTTTCCTGCATGGCCGAAAGCATAAGATAGGTGCTGTAATGAAGGTAATTGACATAGATATCGTAGGTGCGTACAATGGTCTGCCCTTCATAGTCTGATCCCCATTTATAGGTAGGAGCTCCCGTAGCATGGTCCCATCCGTCACCCCGGCTGCCGGTCATGGGTGTTTCGCAGGCATAATACCGGCCAAACAGTCCTTCGTTCTCATCGAAACAATATTCTTCCAGCCAGCTCATGGCATTTTCCATGGTTTCCAGGTATTTCCCACTGCAAAGCGACTTATCACCGGTCTGGGTCCAGTGTGCAAAAGCCGGCCAAACCACGTAAAAGAGTCCGTCTTCCTGCCATTTGGTGATGGGTCCGCCCATTACCTGACCAAAAAATTCGCCTTCGGGCCAGGCGTTACTCACGTTTGGATTGAGCAGGGCGAATTTTGCATGATCGGCTACCGGCTCGGTCCACCCTGTGTAGGTGATATGTCCGGTATTCATGCCTCCATCGCGGTACCATAGAAGGTAATAGATATATTGATTGGTCGACCGCATAAATCCGTCGAAATCCTGCATGGAAAGGGCTACCCGTCGACTGATATCCAGTACTTTCTGCATTTCGGGATGGTTACGCAGGGTGAACTGACCGGTGCTCAGGTCTTCCGCGATCTGCTTCTCATTGGATGCAAGGATCTCCTCCACGGGTTTTTCTATCCATTCTTTGGCTTTTTCACCGATCTGTTCTTTCTCCAGTTCGGAGGCGATCAGCAGAACCTGACCGGGTTTCATATGGGCCCGGGTGTAGATGCTCCGGCCCTCATCCAGTTCCATTTGCTTTTGAAAGTAGCCTTCGCCCGGGGACAGAATGGCGGCCGATTGAAAATCGCGTCCCCGGTCGCTATGATTAATAATAAAGGTACTCCCGCTTCTTTCCACTTCTTCTCCGTAGATCTTGAAATCCACCAGACCCTCTTTTTCAAACCACACCAACACGGCCGGTTCTTCATAGATCTGAGCGATATGCAGGACCTGATCCTGGAAATAGATCTTACTGTGAAAGGGATCCCAGTCGCAACTGTCGAAGGTGCTCAGCTCGACTCCGGGAATGAGAATGCGGTCGAAAACCCGGGTATGGTCGTCGCGGTTAGACCAGTTTTTGTCCACGTAGGAGAAGGATTTCCCGGCCTGCGGACTGATCCAGATCTGGAGGTTGGAACGATCGAGGTTATACTCGATGCGGAGTCCGCGACGGTTCTGCATAAGAATAAAGGTTTCCGGGTACTTCACCCCGTACTGGGAGGCATTGATGGCCAGGAGTTCTTCGCTCGATCGGTCTTTCAGTTCGGTCGATTCTACCAGGAGTTTTTCGTCTTCCCCGGATTTCGTATCGTTAGTGCATGAGCTGAATAACAGGATAAAGCAAAGGGAAGTAAGGGCCGGAAATATCCTGAAAAACGTTTTTTGTTTCATGGCTTGGGGTGGTTATGGTTAAAAAATACTTATTCCTGTTCTGAAAGCTTCAGCGATTTCAGCCAGTCGTTGCATCTTTCGGGCCAGGTGGAGAGATAACCTTTGCCCACGGCAAGCGAATAACCGTGTCCGCCGTAAGGATAAACATGCAGCTCGGCAGGGATCCCGTTCCGGATCAGGGCTTCGTAATACAGGATGCTGTTTTTGACCGTTACACCTTTATCGTCGCCCGAATGAATAAGGATAGCGGGGGGTGTATCTTCCGTTACCTGCAACTCATTGGAATAATATTCCGCCAGTTCCATATCCTCCCCAACCAGGGCCTTCCTTGAACCCGAATGCTGGTATTCACCGGTGAAGGAAATGACGGGATAGATAAGGAGGGAGAAATCGGGACGGCAGCTCATCTGCTCAATGAGATCTTCTGAATTCGGGTTGCCGGCGTCGAAATGAGTGCTGAGCGTAGAAGCGAGGTGTCCGCCGGCCGAAAAACCCATGATCCCGATTCTTTCCGGATTGATATTCCAGTCGGCCGCATGAAAGCGTACCATTCTCATGGCCCGTTGGGCGTCCATGAGCGGACTTTTATGGGGTTCGATCTGACTTTCGGAGGTAGGAAGGCGGTATTTCAGGACGATGGCGGCCACTCCTTTGGAATTCCAGAACTTAGCGATATCCGACCCTTCCCAGTCGTAGGCAAGAATCCAGTATCCTCCGCCAGGACAGATGATGACGGCATCGCCGGTAGCGTTCTTTTTGGAGGGCAGGTAGACGGTAATATCGGGAGTTTGAACCTTGCGGATGCGGACAATATCGGCGGTATCGATTTCTTCTTTTTCGCCGACATCCCGGTAATTGGGAATTTGTCCTTTCGGGTACAGCTCCAATTTGAAGGGCTGGGCCAGGGTTGAGGTAATCATGCCAAGGAAGATTAGGAAAGTTAACAGAAATTTGGAGTTGTTCATCTTTGTAAATTTTATTTCCAATTAACAGATGGAGCCGCATAATAAGCAAAATCCATCATATTTGTTTTTCTATATTGTATTTTCTTTTTCACTCATTTTCCGGAAAGTCAGAATGATTTTGTCAAAATGCCCGTATCCGAATCCCCGTTTCCGTTGAGGATGGCCTGATCGAGTGCAAACCCTGTAAACATGGGGTAGACCCATGAACTATACCCGGCACCTTTATCTCCGTAATACTTCTCTACCTCTTCTTTGACAAAGGGAAGAATGGGTTTGACTTTCTCTCCGATGCGGCGGATGGAGATAGCGGCATTGAGCACCACCCAGGGTCTTTGATCCTGTAGGTGCATCATGAGCGTGCGGTATGAGGGATCCGAATGTACCTCATTCAGGATACATAATTCGGCAGCGAGGATGGCGCAGGCAGGAGAGGGATCGTTGGTTAGCTCCTGCAGACCTTTCAGCATAAAACCTGAGATTGAATCGGAGTTTGCCAGGGCGTTGAGTCCCCAGAAGCGCACTCCGGCGTCGGGATCGGTGAGCATGAGGGTAATTTTTTCCGGATCGGTATTTTTGACTGAGGCGGACCAGGCTGCATTTATGATATTTTCGACATCGTACCGGAGGGGATCGGAGGCCATTTCGGCTATGGAGCTGCCGGAGGCGCGGATCATCATTTCGGATTCGTGGAGGAAGCCGGCGTCGCGCGTATCGATGAGGTGGTTTTTGAGTAGTTGGGACATATGGCTCAGCTTGTCGGCATGGGCGGGGTCGTTGGCGAGGTTTTGAAGTTCGAAGGGATCGTTTTTCAGGTCATAAAGTTCTTCGGTGGGTTTTGGGGTATACATCCTCATGACGGTATCGTTGAGTTTGCCCTGTTTGGCGAGGGGATTGAGCTCGCGGAAGCTGCGCTTTGAGGGCCCGAAGATCAGGGCATCCTGGATGTAGGGTTTGTAGGGCATGAAATTGCGGATGTAGACGTAGCGCTGGTCCATAATCAGGCGGGAAACGTCGTACACATCATCGGCACGGCTGCGGGCGGCGTAGATATAATCCCTTTGAGGGTTTTTTTTGCCGGCAAAGGAGGAGCCGTGCATTTGCGGATCGGGGTCGAGTCCGGCGAGAGTCATCACCGTAGGAGCGAAATCGACGAAGCTGATCAGGCGGTCATCCCGGGAGCCTTTTTCGGCATCGAACCAATCCTTGTATTTATCGGGCACGTAGACCACCAGGGGCACGTGGATGCCGGTTTTGTAGAGCCAGCGTTTGTAGCGGGGCAGGCCGAAGCCGTGGTCGGAGAACACAAAGATGAGGGTGTTTTCCAGTTCGCCGGCCTCTTCGAGTTCTTTCACATGCTGACCCACCTGCATGTCGAATTTTGTGATGAGGTCGTAGGCGTGGGCCCAGATGGTGCGCATCTCCCCGGTGTCGGGGAAATAGGGGGGCAGGTTGGCGAGGGTTGGATCGTGCATTTCGGTGAGGCCTTCGATCGTCTGGTCGGTAAATTTATTGGTATTTCCTTCGTGGGTGGTTCCGTAATTGAACACGCTGAAGAAGGGGCTGCCGTCGGGGCGGTTTTGCCAGTGGGCCTGGTTGCCCAGTTCATCCCATCGGTCTGAGGGGTCGAAATTGTAGTCGGTTTTGGAGTTATTGGAGGTAAAATACCCGGCTTTGCGGAGATATTCAGGAAGGATCATCAGGGAATCGGGCACGGGGATGTCGGAGCGGAGGTGCTGTGTGCCCAGGGTGGCTGCATGCCGGCCGGTTATCAGGGCCGAACGGGCGGGAGCGCAAATGGGTGCGGTTGCGAAGGCCTGGGTGTAAACGATCCCGTTTTCGGCCAGCTGGTCAATGTTGGGAGTGCTGGCATAGTCGTCGCCGTAGCAACCGAAGGCCGGACTAATATCTTCGGCAGAGATCCATAGAATGTTGGGAGGAGGAAGTTCGCCTTGCTGTGGGGTACAGGAAGTGAGCAGAGTCCCTGCTGCCAGAAGCTTCAGGGCTGGATAAAGTTGGTTTTTCATGGTTGGTTACCTTAGTTTTGGAAGCTAAAGGTAAAAAAGAATTCCATTTTTTTCAGGATATCCTCCATTTGAATTTATGGGATCCGGTCTGCTGCGGGGCAGGGCTTCCAGAAAATTGAAATGGAATACAGCAAAAGACCGGAGCTTAGGGAGGAGCCGGGTCAATAACAAACCGGGGCGTACTCAGGACCGTCTGCTCCTGTGGTGCGGTAAAACCGGTTGCCATTCAGGTAAGTCTCTCCTTTTTGGTTTACTTCCAGGTTGTATTGATGGACCTTGCCATCGTTGAACCTGAGTTCAAGTATTCCTTTCCCGGTGCCGGTCTGAGAGATACTCCAGGTGCCGTCACCTTTTTGTTGGGTATTGCTGTAGAGGGAAGAATAGTCACCTCCTGCGGAAGTGTGATATGCACTATTATAGGTGAAATGTCCGGAAGGACACAGGCTGATCTCTTCCTTATCGGAATAGCCACCGCTTATACCACCCTCTGTGTAACTGGAGCTGCTGTATGAATTCATGTAGGTAAGTTTTACCCCGGTATATCTTTGAGTAAGCTCGCTGCCTCCCGGACCGGGAGCAGTTGAAGTCACATTTTGGGGAGCTTCTGTGAGGGTAAGACTTTTGGCGATCTGCATAGTGAGCTCCGGGTAGCGTGACCCGTATTCTCCGGGGGTTGTGAGTGCAATAATCAGAATCCCTCCCAGCTTTTCATTTACCACTCCGGTAAGACATCCCCGGGTTTGCTGTCCCTCCAGAATACCTTCGAAGTCGGAGCTGATCGTGGTATTATTATGGGTTTTAATTTCACCGATCAGCTTGAAATCATAGGAATAATTATCGGTCAGGCCGTTTTTGATTTCATTGATCAAATCGTTCAGGTTCTTATGTTCGTTTTCAACCATCAGGATCATGCCAGGTTCGGTGTAGGATCCGATCAGGTATGTACCCTCGAGGTACTGACCTGCCCAGCCTTCGGGAATGGTAAACTTGTATAATCCCCTGTTCACGGTTCCTGTTTCCTGTGCAAGAGTGTAGGACAGAGTTGCGGCAATCAGAGCCATTGTGCATGCCATGGTAATTTTTTTCATGCTGTCGGATTTAATCGTTTATCATCATCAAATATCGCAGTCAGGACCGGGAAATGCCAGAGGGAAACTCCCTGAAAAGAAAATTAAGGGTAAACCCTGAGGTCAAAAAAGGCATGATTATCGAATCATGCCTTTTGGGTAAACAGTATAAAGGGTTTTCTATTTTTCTTCCAGCTTATAGGCTACCACCCGGTTGTCGAAGAAGGTGGGCACATAAACCACATGTTCATCGGGATTCATTCCTATATCGGCCGTATTGATCTTCTGATCTTTGGTTTTCAGAAGGGACAGGGTTGAATCGTCTTCGGTATTCACCAGAAAAACTTCCCCATTCCAGTCAGATACCAGATACAGATTTTCAATTCCCGTGAACTCCACACCATCTCCGGCTCCCAGTCCGGTTGCAAGAATGGTGGCTTTACCGGTGGCAGGATTAATCTCTTTCAGGTCATTACTTCCAGAAGAAGCAAGAAGAATTCTTTCATTCTCGATATAGAGTCCGTTGGGCCGTTGAAGTCCCTCTGAAACCCATTCTTCCAGGTTTCCCTTATTGTAGATATGAATTTTCCCGGTGTTGGAGTCTGAAAAATACACTTTACCATCGGGTGTCACTGCAATGTCGTTTAAGAAAGCAGCGTCCTTTACAGGAATCCTTTCGACTATAGATGCAGCGGGGATATCGATCACCACCAGTTCATTCACGTCGGTAACGTACAGGTAGTCTCCGTCAATACCCATACCTTTTGGGGCGCTTAACCCTTCCACCCATCTGAGTTCTATAAGTTCTCCATTAAGTCCGACCGTTGAGATAAACCCGTTTCCATCTTTCTGATCAGGATTGTTATTGATATTGGAAACAAAAAGGATGTTCCTGTCGCCATCATAGAGAACAGATTCGGGTGTAATGAATACCGTATCCGATTTCCAGAGTTCGGTGAGCTGATAAACCCTGCCTGTATTTTCCTGAGTATCTGCTTCGGTGGTAGTTGAATCCGGAGTGGATTTGCAGGCTGTTAAGAACAGAGCAACAAGTACGAAAAGTGAGGTTAGAATTTTCATTTTCATAGCATTAAGTTGTTTTGATAGTTAACAATCTTAAGTTACAAAGGTTGAGTCTAACCTCCTACTTCTTACTTCACATATTCCGCATCCAGTAAATACTGCAAGCTCATCTCCACGCTCTCAATCGGGGCATAATTATAATCTTCCTGCTCCACGATAAAATATTCCACTCCGGCAATCTCTTTTTTCGCCCAGATTGCTTCAAAATCAATCATTCCGCTGGCGCCCACTTCTTTTTCGTCTTTCACATGCCACAGCCAGAAACGACCGGGATATTTTTCAAAGTAGGCAATCGGGTCGGCGCCGCCTTCAATGATCCAGTAGAGATCAATCTGGAACATAACTTTTTCCGGATCGGTATGGTTTAGCATATAATCATAGATGATCTCGCTTTCGAGTTCGGAGAATTCCTTCGCATGGTTGTGGTATCCGAATTTCAGTCCGGCATTTACACATTTTTCACCCACAGCATTAAAATAATCGCAATAGGCTTGCAGTCCTTCCAGACTTTCATACCCCACATTACCCATCCAGGGCTGGACAATGTATTTTACCCCTGCTTCTTTATGCGCAGCAATGGCCTTATCCCACCATTCCATGGTTTCCTCCCATTTTCCTGAATCCGGGAGTGCCTGACCGGTATGAGATCCCAGAAATACCATTCCGCTTTCTTCCACGAGAGATTTGAATTCCAGGGGCTCCATTCCATAAAATTTTCCATCCCTGTATCCGGCCGCCTCTACAAAGGAATAGCCCATTTCGCCAACTTTCATAACCGTTGAATCAGGTTGCTCCTTCATAAGGTCTCTTAATGAGTATAGCTGCAAACCAATAAATTTATCATTTTTGGATTCACCGCAGCCACTCACCATGAGCACTGCAAGGCTTACAAGAACAAGTTTCACAATCGTTTGTTTCATCGTTTTTTTTATTAGGTTTTTATTTAAAACAGGATTTCTGTCAGATTGATTTTTCCAATCATCGTTTTTCTTTCAGGCCCGAAAATTAAGGAATATTTTGTCGCAAAAACAGGCTTCATGGTTATTATTTACGAATGTCCTAATATGACACAAATACCCCGATTTTTAAAGCAAAACTGTATCAAATTGACACAATGTCAAAAATGACCCCCCATTTTGAAACTTTTTTAGACACTTTTGGAGGGTTTATGCTAAGTAAATCAGGTTTTGATTCTTACTTTTGGCTTCAAATTATATAATTATGACTACCTCCAATTCCAAATCCCGGTTAATCCCCGGAAACAATATCCTGCCTTTCATCCTGGTAACCTTTCTTTTCTTCGCATGGGGACTTGCGAACAATATGACCGACACGCTTCTGGCGGCCTTCAAGAAGATTATGAGCATGACGGATTTCAGGACTTCCCTGATACAGATGTCCTTTTACGGTGCATATTTCCTGCTGGCTCTTCCGGCGGCTCTGTTTATTTACCGATTCACCTACAAGGCAGGGGTTTTGCTGGGGTTGGGATTGTTTGTGCTGGGAGCACTGCTATTTTATCCTGCAAGCCTAACCATGGTTTATGGACATTTTCTGGCAGCCTTATTTATACTGGCGGGGGGCTTATCCATACTGGAAACTACTTCCAATCCCTACATAATTGCTATGGGACCGGAAGATACCGGCACCCGGAGGTTAAACCTGGCGCAGTCCTTTAATCCGATCGGATCCATAACCGGTGTTCTGTTGAGCAAATTATTTATACTTTCCAATCTGGATACCGCCGGAGCGGAAGAAAGGGCCGTTATGACCGAAGGGCAGTTACGAACCCTTCAGTCGGCCGAACTGAATGCAGTAATGGGCCCGTATGTGGGTGTTGCTGTGGTTCTGATCCTGGTTTGGATCATTATGGCCTCCATTCGTATGCCCAAGGCCAGTGAAAAAGGAGATGTCTCGAAATTTCTTCCTACCCTTTCGAGACTTTTCCGAAACCGAAACTACACCAGCGGGGTTATCGCACAGTTCTTTTATGTTGGGGCTCAGATCGGGGTATGGTCCTTTACCATACGTTATGTGATGAAAGAGCTGGCGCTGAACGAAGAACAAGCTTCAAGCTATTACCTGGCTGCACTGATCCTTTTCGTGTCTGCGCGCTTCGTTTTCACCGGACTCATGAAATATTTCCAACCCCGGAAATTGCTTACTTTTTCGGCTCTTATGGCCATTTTGGCTACACTTGTGGTCATATTCGGCGGAGGAAAAACCGGGGTTTATGCCCTGGTATCCATTTCGGGTTTCATGTCTCTGATGTTTCCTACCATTTATGGGATGGCCGTGCAGGGTCTCGGAAACGACATGAAAATCGGCGGCTCCGGACTCATCATGGCCATCCTTGGGGGAGCCGTTTTAACCCTTCTCCAGGGAAAGGTCTCCGATATCACCGGCAGTATTAAGCTTGCCTATTTTGTACCCATGATCTGCTTTGGGGTTATCGTTGTTTATGGATACATTGGAGGCAGAGGTCGCAAATCGAAGGTGATTCTTGCCGAATAAGTCCCACGACCTTCCATCGGAATGATAATGACCACGTCGGATTGTTCTTCATACTCGAATTGACAGGTTTTCAGAAAAGGAGAAATCCCACTGAAAGGACGGAGTTTTTTCAATGAAATGTAAGCAATACTATATGCCAATATAGCAGGGTTAAACTTATTCGAATATCTGTTGAACCATTGTTAAGGAATCTTGTTTGATTCTTGGACAGAATTCAGGATAAGGATGTAACTTTGTTTGTTTATCTGAATTTTATTTTGCGAAAGAACCTAAAGAACCTGGTATGAAGGCACGGCTGAAAAATATTCTTGTACCCGTAGATTTTAATGAACCCTCCATTCACTCTATTTCCTATGCTATGGATATTGCCCATAAGATCAATGGGACGGTCCATCTTCTTTTTGTAATTGAAACCCAGGGGATCATCAACGATTTCCTGCAATCGGGCAATGAACTGGTGAGGATCACGGATAAAGCGAAAGAGGAGTTGAACAAGCTCGCCGAAAGTCTGGATAATCCCAATAACGTGCAGATTGCGACCCGCATTGAGCGAGGGAAGGTTTACAAAAAAATCCTTGAAATAAGTCAGGAACTCAATGCACGCTTTGTTGTTTTGGGTGAAAATCACCCCTACGATACTGACCAGGTTCTGGGTTCGACCGTTTACCATGTAACTCTGAAGTCCGAAGCCCCTGTCATTACCGTAAAGCGATCATATCATCAAATGGCCAAAAGGATCCTGGTTCCTCTTGACCTCACCAAGCAAACCCGTAAGCAATTGTTAAGTTCCCTGGTATATGGGATGAACTATGATACAGAGATTCATCTTGTATCGGTCAAGATTGCCAACATTAGCATGAGACGGAGCCTTATCCAGAAGAAGTTGAGGAAAGCCGACAAGACCTTGAGGGATAATGGTGTGAAAGGAGGATATAAGCTTTATGATTATTCCGGAAATGTTCCTCCCTATAAGAGGGTATTGGAATATGCAGAGGAAATCGAGGCCGATATGATACTGGTGCTGACTCACAGTGAAGGGTTTACCTACGACAACTACATTGGGGCATTTGCCCATCATATCATTAATGAATCTCCCATACCTGTTTTGAGTCTCACCGCCGGGGCTGCGGTTTTCGGGGTGGAGGATTTTCTGAAACCCATACTCGACCCTGTCGGTTACCTCTTTAAGGATGAAAGTGAAATAGTTAAGAATCAATAATCTGTATATTTGTTCCAGGGATGGCTCTTTCTCTTTTGATCATTCTGTTTGCAGCAGTATTCATAATTCTCACTCCCGATTCTGTCAGGAAATACCGGGGTTGGATACTTTCCGTCATCCCTGCCGCACTTTTCGTCTATTTTCTGGGATCCTCTGCCGACATTGCAAAGGGGACCATCCTGAAGGAGTTTATTCCCTGGATGCCTGAGCTGGGCATTGATCTCTATTTTTATCTGGATTCCCTTAGTCTGCTATTTACCCTGCTTATAACCGTGATCGGGGTGTTTATCTTCATATATGCCGGCGAGTATATGAAAAACTATGCTCATAACCGGCGTTTTTTCTTTTACATCCTGCTATTCTTTTTCTCGATGCTGGGTCTGGTTACCTCCGGAAATCTCATTGTCATGTTCATTTTCTGGGAGTTAACCAGCATAAGCTCTTTCTTTCTGATCGGGTTCTTTAGCGACAAGAAGGAGGCCAGGGCAGCGGCGATTCAGGCCCTTTTGGTAACCGGACTTGGCGGACTCTCCCTTTTGAGCGGGATCCTTCTGATCGGTAAGGCTGTGGGAAGCTATAATATAGACGAAATTATCGCCGGAAAGGACTTGATATTAAACAGCAAGTATTACCTGCCTGCGCTACTCCTCATCCTGGGTGGAGCATTTACGAAGTCAGCTCAGTTTCCCTTTCATTTCTGGCTGCCCGGTGCCATGCAGGCCCCTTCACCGGTGAGTGCTTTCCTGCATTCGGCGACCATGGTGAAGGCAGGGATTTATCTGATGCTCAGGATTAGTCCCATAATGGCCAATACTTCCGAATGGGAGTATATTGTGAGCAGTTTCGGTGCAGCCACCATGTTTGTCGGTGCTTACATGGCCCTTTCAAAAAAAGACCTGAAAGGCATCCTGGCCAATACAACGGTGAGTGCATTGGGGATGCTTACCCTGCTAATCGGGATCGATACCCGGCTTTCGGTAAAGGCAGCCTTGCTTTTCCTGATCATCCACTCCCTTTATAAAGCCAGCCTGTTTATGATCGCGGGCGCAATTGATAAGAAAACCGGAACACGGGATATCAGCCGGTTGGGAGGACTGCTCCGGAGAATGCCGGTAGCCTCCGTTGCCGCTATCGTTGCCTTGTTTTCCATGTCCGGATTGCCTCCGATGTTGGGATTTATTGGTAAGGAAATTATATATGAGGCAAAGTTGCAGACACCGGGAATCTTCAATCCTGTTCTGATTCTCGGGGTGGCCGCTAATATTTTTTTGGTTTGGATTTCGGCTCTTTTCATTTACCGGGTTTTTCTTGGCCAGCCTGCCAAAGGGGTCCTGAAAGAGGGAAGACCGGGTTTCGGGCTGGTAGCAGGGCCTGTGGTTTTTGCCGTCCTTACGCTGGCCTTTGGCTTGTTTCCGGGGATTCTGGGGGAAAGGATCCTGGAACCCGCTCTGATCGCCTCAAGGGTGGAGATATTGGATATTAAGCTTAAGCTCTGGCATGGTTTTAATCAGGTGTTTTTCCTGAGTGTTTTTACCGTTTTAACCGGTTTGAGTCTGTTTTTATTCAGCAGGCAGCTGATCCCTCTGATTACGCGGCTCAACACCCGGCTTTTCTTCCAGGATTTTTCCGGCGGATTTAATCGTATGATTGATTCCTTACTGAGGTTCTCCAAAAGGAAAACCGAGATCATTCAGCATGGCTACCACCGAATCTACCTTTCCATAATATTTGTTTTCGCAGCCTCATTGATCCTTTTCCAACTCCTGTCTACCCGGGGCTGGGATTTTTCGGCCGACTTCAGGGATCTGCCTTTTTATGTTCTGGCGGTACCTGGGCTTATTATTGCCTCGGTGATTCTGACCGTAATTACCGGCTCCCGCCTGGTTGCCATAATTTCCATGGGGGTGGTGGGGTATGGAATCGCCTCCCTATACCTCATTTATGGAGGGATTGATCTTGCCATTACCCAGATCCTCATCGAAACCCTCACGGTCATCTTATTTGTCCTCGTCATAAAACGCCTTCCACGCTTTCGAAAGCTCTCTTCACGTGGAACCCGGATACGCGATGCGGTAATTGCACTTTTTGTGGGAGGTGTAATGACGGGTCTGACGATAAAAGCGGGCATCCTGAATCTGAATCCCCCGGTTTCATCCTATTTTATTGAAAAAAGTCTGCCCGAAGGATTTGGAAGGAACATTGTAAATGTGATACTTGTGGATTTCCGGGCACTGGATACCCTTGGAGAAATCACCGTACTTACGATTGCGGCCGTTGGAGTTGTTTCACTGATCAAATACAAAACAGGCAAATGAAAGATACCCGAATTTTTGAAGCTGCTGCAAGGAGAATACAACCGGTAATGCTGGTAATATCAGTGATTGTGCTTATTCGTGGGCATAATGAACCGGGTGGGGGATTTATTGGCGGACTCATTGCGGCGGGCGGATATGTGTTGCTAGCCCTTTCGGCAGGATCTTCAAAATTGCACGATACCCTGCCGGTTTCCCCTCCGGTTTTGATGGGGAGCGGACTCCTTGCGGCAATCGTCAGTGGATTTTTTGCCCTTATCAACGGGGGCAGTTTTATGGAGGGCCGGTGGATCGAAATCAAGGTCCTTTCAGATTTTAAACTCAAACTCGGTACCCCGCTTTTGTTTGATATTGGGGTTTACCTCGTGGTTATTGGTTTTACCCTCAAAGTAATGATTGCATTAATGGAGGAATGGGAATGGAAATAATTCTGGCTTTTGTAATAGGTATTTTATACGCTGCAGGGGTTTACATGATGCTGAGAAGGAGTATTGTTAAACTGATCCTGGGGATAATCTTTCTCAGCAATGCAACCAACCTGGTTATTTTTGTATCTGCCGGCCTTACCCGCGGTAAACCGGCTTTTGTGCAAGAAGGAGTTGAAAATGCGGTTATGGCCGACCCCCTTCCCCAGGCCCTGGTTCTTACCGCTATTGTTATCGGTTTTGGCATTGTTGCATTCACTCTCGCACTCAAGTATAAATTTTTTGAAGTTACCGGAACCGACGATCTGGATGAACTAAAAGAAACTGACTGAAAATGATCATAGCTTTACCCGTAATATTGCCCCTTTTCTTTATTATTCTGCTTCTGCTAATTCCCCGAGGAAGAAAATGGCAAAGGATCGTTGGGGTCAGTGGTAGCCCGCTACTGCTTCTTCAGGCGCTGTTCATATTTAAAAAAGTTTTCGAAGAGGGGATTCAGGTTCTGTATACCGGAGGGTGGGAAGCTCCCTTCGGGATCACACTGGTGGTCGATAGGTTCAGTGCAATTATGCTGGTGCTCTCGGGTCTTATAGCCGTGGTGGTTGGCATTTACTCCTGGTCGCAGATTGACCCTCAAAGGCACAGGAATCGCTTTTACCTCTTTTTTTATGCGGTTTTGATGGGAGTAAACGGAGCATTTATTACCGGAGATATTTTCAATCTGTATGTTTGGTTTGAAGTAATGCTCCTGGGTTCTTTCGTACTGATAACTCTGGGGAGGGAAAGGGCACAGCTTAGAGGGGCCGTGAAATATGTAAGCATGAACCTGGTTTCTTCCCTTTTCTTCCTGGCCGGGATCGGCCTATTGTACGGGAAAACCGGAACCCTGAATATGGCCGCCCTTGCTGAACTGATGAGGGAAAGCGAAGAGTCCATACTGGTCAATACTTCTGCAATGTTATTTTTTATTGCCTTCGGTATTAAATCCGCCATTTTCCCACTGTTTTTCTGGCTACCTGCAAGTTACCATACACCCCCGGTTTCCGTAACCGCATTATTTGCCGGATTGTTAACCAAGGTGGGGATGTACGCTATGATCCGTTTTTATACCATGTTCTTCATCGAGAACCTGGAATTCTGGCAGGCTCTTCTACTTGTACTTGCCGGATTCACCATGGTAGTGGGCGTTCTGACGGCTGCCTCACAGTTTGAGATGAGAAAAATTCTTTCTTTTCATATCATCAGTCAGATTGGGTACATGGTGCTTGGGCTCGGACTCTTTACCGTGGCAGGTGTGGCCGGAGCAATTTTTTATATGGCCCACAATATAGTTGCCAAAACAAACACTTTCCTTGCCTCTGGTATGGTAAATCAGCTTAGGGGTAGTTTTGAGCTGAAGGAATTGGGAGGCTTGTACAAATCCAGTCCCTTCCTTGCCATTCTCTTTTTAGTGCCAGCCATGGGTCTTGCCGGAATACCTCCCTTTAGCGGATTCGTAGGAAAATTATACCTCATTTATGCAGGTTTTGAAGCGGAAAAATACCTCATAACAGCAGTGGCAGTGCTGGTAAGCTTATTGACCCTGTTTTCCATGATAAAAATCTGGAACGAGGTTTTTTGGAAAAAAGATCCTTCAGGGGATGATAAAAACAGACAGGAAGGCCGAATCCCCGCCACCATGTATATTCCGGTAAGTGTTCTGGCACTTATCACCATACTCATGGGGATCTTCGGTGGTTATTTTATACAGATCTCCTCGGAAGCAGCAGAACAATTGCTTCATCCCGAGGTTTATATTGATAAAGTTCTATATAATAATTAGTTAGAATGAGAAAACCTTTCAGAATCATTGGATTTATTTTCTACTACCTCTGGAAAGTGATTGAGTCTAATATTTCCATCGCTATGGATATACTGACACCAGGGTTCAAAATGACACCTGCACTGGTTTCTGTAAAACTGAAATCCGGAAAGAAAGGATATTTACTCGCGGTCTCAAACTTAATATCCATGACTCCCGGGACTCTTAGCCTTGATTATATGGAAGAAAAAAATGAATTGCTAGTACATTCCATGTATTGCGATGACGTAGGACTTTTTATCCGGGATATCTACAGACTTCAGGATCGGATCCTGAAACTTTATGAATAGAATTATGGAACTGATGTTAAAAATATCCATGGCAATACTCATGATCTCAGTGATCCTGTCGCTGTTACGCATCATTACAGGGCCTTCTCTGCCCGACCGTGTAGTGGCACTGGATCTGATCGCTTCGATTATCATGGGAATAATACTGATCTATTCCCTTCTGGTGGAGGAAAGAAGGTATATCGATGTGGTGGTGATCATGTCACTGATGGTATTCATGGGAACGGTAATGATTGCGAAATACTTAAATAAGGAAAAAGATGATAACTGAATGGATGATATCAATTCTGGTTTTAGCAGGATCCCTTTTTGTGTTTATTGCATCATTGGGGATTGTCCGCCTGCCAGATTTCTACATGCGAATGCACGCGGCGACCAAGGCAACTTCTTTGGGTCTTTTTCTGATACTGGTCGGTTATATATTGTTCTTCACCGAAATAATGGTAATTCTTAAAGCAATCGCCATTATCGTATTCCTTTTTCTTACCACCCCCGTGGGTGCCCATATGCTCTCCAGAGTAGCTCTTCATATGAAGATCCCCCTCTGGAGTCCCGAAAAACCTTTAGAACCCGATGAAGAGAGAGTAAAGAAGGAAGAATAGAAGTATACAGAGTTTAGTTGTTAACCAGAAAATTTTGAAAGATCATGAGAATGTTGGATAAAATATTGATGGCCATCGATATAAACGATGTTGATAACGAAAGTTTGATCCATACCGGAGCCAATCTCGCAAATATCTTTAATTCAAGGATCACCTTGCTGAATGTTATACCCAATAATTATGAAGATCTTGAGGTTCATGATTATTTGCTCAAAACCAGCAATGAGACGATAAAGACGATTAAAGAAAAGCTTGATAATAAGGGAGTTAAAAGGATAAGGACCTTGACCCTGGAGGGAAGTGCTTTTGATCAGATTATTCAGGTGGCCGAGACCGAAGAAGTCAATTTGATCCTGATGGGGTCAGGATTTGACGAAGAAAACGATTCATACCCACTGGGGATCACCACTGAGAAGGTAATCCGTAAAACGACGGTACCCGTTTGGGCGGTTAAACCTGAAAGCAATCCTGAGATTAAAAACATTTCATGTCCGGTAGATTTCTCGGAAGCCTCCAGAAGGGCGCTTTCCAATGCTATTATGTTATCCCGGAAGTTACAGGCGAAACTGACGGTATTCAGCGTTTTTGAACCCATAGAGGTCACTTCACGATGGATCAGAACCAATCTGAACGAACAGAATGAGAGCGGACTCAAAAGGTATTCCATTCAGTTTAGTAAATTTTTGTCGGATTTTGATTTCGAAGGTGTATCCCTTGAGTCCAGGGTGCTGCAGGGAGTTCCGGATGTGGTCATCCTGAATCAGCTGCGAAGCAGCGAGGCCGACCTACTGCTAATGGGAACCACCGGACGTACAGGTCTTAGCCGGATCCTTATGGGTAGCATTACGGAAAAGGTTATCAGAGAGGTCCCTTCCTCCTTCATTACCACCAAATCCAGGAATATCCTCAATAATCTTTTTGAAAGTCAGATTGATAGCATTGAGAAACTGATGTCTCAGGCCAACAAGCACTTTGCATCCGGAGATTATGAAAAAGCGGCCTATAGCTGGGAGCAATGCCTGCTCATTTACCAGTTTTTCATCCCCGCCTGGTTTGGGGCTTCCAATGCTTATCAAAAAATGGGAGACAAGGAAAAAGCGGAACAGTACCATAATACTGCCCGTGAACTTCTGGAAAGATTATGGAAGGCAGACACACTAAAAAAAGCACTAAAAATAACCGGGAAATAACTAATTCATAGGACCTATGAGTTCTATAAAAATCCCATCGGGATCCTGGATCAGTACAAAATAATTTCCGTTCTTGAGTTCAACCGGGGTTTCTCCTAGAAACCGGATTCCGTTCTCCCGGATTGTTTTGATAATCGGGGCAAGGGATTTAACGTTAATGGTAATGTATTGCATGCCCAGATCATCCTGAATAAATCCCGAAGGCCTATGTTCCGGATTTACCCCAAAACTCATAAGTTTCCATTGGGTGACATGTTCGGTGTCCGATAGCCTCAGTACCTTCACATCGAAAGGTTCACCGTTGCTTAAACCCGAAGATTTTCCAAACTCAGGAGTGATGGAGAAACCTCCGGTTTCTTTCATCCCAATAATGTCTTTGTAAAAAGAAGTGGATTTTTCAAGATCAGAAACCACAACCCCCACCTGAATTACATCACTGTCGAATCGATTATAAGAGAAGGAAAAAATGATGAAAATGGCAGAGATCGTAGAAAGTACAGCTGCACTGGCATAAATTTTCTTTTTCATGATTGCTATGTTCCGAGCCTTAAATCTTCAATTCTTAATCTATTGAAAATCAAGAATTTGGTTTAAGGGGTTAGTTATTACCGGATTCTAAATTAAACATTAATTTTATCCAGTGCCAGAAAAACACCTTTAAAATTATTCTTAATTAGATACGAAGAAAATATTAATTTTAGACATTGAGCACCTGGTTTTTATAGTGCGGAATTTTCTATGGATTTTAAATAGGGGGGCAGGATTTGTGCTTCCTGAATCAGATATCATTCCGTTTTGAATTATAGCAATCACTTAACTATGAATATACCCATGAAAAACTTTTTTACCCCTTCCCTGGCCATTTTGCTTTTGGTACTTACAGCCTGCAAACCAAAAGAGCCCAATCCCCAGGCTGCCGAAAAGGTCAGAATAATTATTGATACAGATGCCAATAATGAGTTGGATGACCAGCATGCCCTTGCTTATGCCTTCGCCAATCAGAATTTTTTTAGGATTGAAGGAATTACCGTAAATAACACTCAGGTGGGTGAGGGGATTGAGGGCCAATGGAAAGAGGCCGTTCGGATTACCAGACTCTTTGATCTCTGGCCACAAATGCCCGTACTAAAAGGGGCCGATGGAAATTATGAAGAAATTAGCAAAATCATGGAGGGTGAATTTGATGGTAAGGAAGCAGTAGATTTTATCATCGAGCATTCATCCCGTAAAGAGGAAACACCTCTTACGGTTATCGCTCTTGGCAAATTAACCAACATAGCCCTTGCCCTGGATAAGGATCCCGGCTTAAAAGACAGGATAAAGGTGGTCTGGCTGGGTTCAAACTATCCCGATCCTGGAGAATATAACCTGGTCAATGATCCGGCTTCCCTGAACCGCGTGCTCGACTCGAAGGTGGATTTTGAAATGGCCCTGGTCGCTTATGGAAGAGAAGATGGAACAGCTGCCGTTAGCATCTCCATCGATAAGGTCAGAAAAGATTTTCCGGGAATGGGTCCGGTAATCATCGATTCCATCGAAGGAAGGAACGGAGGATACTTCAGGAACTTTGGGGATTATGCCGTTAACCTCTGGGAGAATATAGAGCTTTATGGGGAAGAGGGAAGTAGATCCCTGTTCGACCTAGCCGCTGTGGCTATCGTAAAAAATCCTGATTACGCTGAAAAAATCATGATCCCGCCTTCCCGCTACAAGGAAGGAGGCTGGAAAGAAATTTCAACAAAGGAAGACAGCATAACCATGGTCCACAACTTTAATAGAGAAGCTATTTTGAACGACTTTTATCGATCCTTAAGTCGATAAATTTCAAACCTACCCTGGTTTAGGGTACTGGCTATTAATAAATCCTTCTTTATCAGTATGATATAACTTATTTAGAACGATTTTATTTAACTGTGAAACCATTCACAATAATTTAAGATATTTCAGGTTTATTTAATTTAGCATGCAAAATCAAATTTAAAACAGACAGATATGAAAAAAACCGGATTAATATGGATGCTGGCCCTGATTGTCGGATTGGCAGCCTGTAAGAAAGAAGATGAGAATATTTATGAGAACGGTACCTTCAGTGCAGAAGAAGCTGAATTTCATTTTGGATGGAAAGGCTTTATGAATGTGGAAATTGAAGATGATGAAGTATTGAATGTTGAATATGACTATGTGAATGCAGACGGAGATTTAAAGACTGCCACTACAGATGCGGAATATCCCATGGTGCCTCATCCAAGAGTATGGGTGCCCGAATACGAGGAGGCTCTTGAAAATGTGGATATCACATCCTTCATGGAAATAGACGCAGTTACGGGAGCTACAGGTGGAGCCGAGGTTGCCAATGCACTTTTCCAGGCTATTCTGGATGCTGCCAAAGACGGCGACACTGATACCCAGATTGTGACTATGTCCAAATAGATTTTAAAGACCCAGGTACTTAAAGCTTCATTTCGATGCAGCTTTTTTTTTACATAATTGATTCCATCAAAAGGTAGAACAACGGAGCAGAGAAGGAGGCAAGAAAGTTCACCAGATCATTGGGAGTCAGGTTCCGGGACCCCCGATTATTGAGAAAGAATTTCCTTTCAAGCAACCAGGGTTCCAGAAATGCACCCAGGATGGAGTCAACAAAAGAGGCGAGCAATCCGGAAAAAGAGAGGGCCAGGATCCTCTTCAGGTCAGGGTCAACCCCAAATCCATACAAGCCGATGAGGGCAATCGCCAATGCACCGGAATAAGCGGCCAGCGTCCCGCTCAGGGAAATGCCTCCGGAAATGCCTGCAGCTGCACTTTTCCGGGTAGATAAGGAAAAGCACCTCTTCTGAAATACCGGTCCGATCTCACTCGCCCAGGTATCTGCTGTCACGGCCGACACAACAGAAATAAATAGCCAGATGTAAATGGGATCTGCGGTAATAAGGTAGATAACCGATATTAACACCCCCACAGCTATGTTCGCTGTAACCTGCCAGACATTCCTTTCTCCGGATCGGTTTTTTTTCTGGTTAACGCGGCTGTTTAACCGGGTAAAGAGCACCGAGCTTATAAAGAACACAGCCACCGGCAGCCCCCATTCCGGACCAAGAATTCCGAATAAATATACCCCCAGAAGGTAAGCTGCAATGCTCCCATTACGGGTAAGGATAGCTTTCTTGTAAAAAAATACGGCAGCCATGGCCATAACCAGCATTACTGCGGTAAGCCAGATGGAATTCACTTCAATATCATAGGTCAAAAGGAAAAAGAATGCACTTCCCAAAGGAATAGCCAGGTTATCGGATCCACGGTATGAGATGATCTCAAAATGGATGGCACAAACTACCGTTAGTAGAATGAAAGCTAAGGTTTCCCTGGATCCGGGAAGGAGTAGGAGGGCGATCATAAAGGCCGAGACTGAGAAAAACAGAATTCCCAGAGGAGTCTTTTTCTCACTGAGAATCATAAATTCAGGATTGCGATTGAGCAGGTATCCACCCAGGTTTGCGAGTGTATCGGATACCACAAGAAACATTAAGGCCGTCTGAAAATAATGGATGGGTAAGTGGTATAATACCAAAAACGAAGAGAGGATTCCCAAAGGATAAAAAAGAGTACCCAGACTTGATTCCCTTGTAACATGGATATAATTGAACCGCTTTAGGGAATAGGTCAGGAACGAAAAGAAAGTTCCTCCCACAAACAGCCACAGCAGAGCCTCACGGGAGATCCGGAAAGTCAGATAAAAAATAATCAGTCCTGTAAACAGATGTACGCCTTTCCTAATCCCGTATCTCGAACGCTGGCTTTTTGGATTAAAGAAGCCCAGGGAAATTATGAACACCACATATATAAGGAATAGTATTAGAACCTTATAATTCATATATTTGATTATTGGCCATACACAAACACTTGCAAATATGACGAAAAAAAAGGACCCCTCCATACTTCAGATGATCCGGGCACCCTTCCTCTCTTCAATTATTGCTCCGATTGTCACAGGTACGTTTCTTAGTGCAAGCATTACCGGTAGTCTCGACTGGATCGCCTTTGCCCTGGTTTTTATCACCGGACTTGGCTTGCATATTGCGACCAACGTCTACAACGATATTTACGATACCCTTCAGGGTACCGATAAGGTGAATGTTCACCGGAATGAATATAGTGGAGGATCGGGTGTGCTCCTGGATAATCCTGCCCTGATGAATAAAATGGTGTGGTTGGCCCGTTCGGGTTTAATTATAGCCTTGGTTTTCAACGCTTTACTAATGCTTAGAGTAGATCGTGATTTATGGGTATACCTTTGGGGACTCTACCTTCTTTCGGCATTTTTCAGCAAATACTATACGGCAGCTCCCGTGAAACTAGCATACCGTGGTTTGGGTGAGGTATCGGTCTGGTTTGCCTTTGGCCCCATGGCGATTGCCATCGCATCCATTAGCCAGGATCTTTTCCCGGATAACCAGATCCTGCTGTTGATGCCTGTATCCGGATTAAGCACTCTTTCCATACTCCTGGTAGGACAATTGATTGATCTGGATGCTGATAAAAAAGGCGGTAAGCATGGAGTGGCATCCAGACTGGGAACTTTCCCAACCGCCCTGATTTATTCAATGGTCCAGATTGCCATAGTCATCCTGGTCGTGGTCATGGCTTTTACCTTCAAGAGTTCCGCCCTATGGCTTCTCCTGTCAGTTCTCCCTTACCTGCTTCTGTTTCCGCGCACTTTACCGATTATCCTCAAACATCATGACAATCCCCCGGAACTGAAAAAGGTGGCAAAAATGACCGTTATGATCCATCTGCTTTTCTCCTTTTTGTTGATCCTGGGTTTCATTCTCTATTATTAGTGGCTGAAAGGTCTATCTTCGGTTTAGGCTGGATCGTTTTCCCTATGATGATATCTGAAATTACCTTTTTTTTCTTCCAGAATAAATAAAAGTGTATAAAAAAGTTGGGATTCAAATAAATAGTCTATCTTTGCCGCTCGATTTAGAGAGGCTTAGATAGACCCTAATTTTTGCAAATCGCTTCAGCGTTCCCGGCCCGGGGTAAAATCCGATCATTTTTGTCTTCAACCGCCTTTTAAGATCGGATTTATTAATAACAAGCAGGTTATTTTTTGGATAATCCCTTTACTGGTTCCGACAGATACGGTTGTATTTGTTTGTGCCCGATGGGATAAAATTGATCCAATGGATCTGCAGTTTTAACTCAAAAGAAATAATGATGAAATTCAATGAAATGGGACTATCAGATCCCATTCTTAAAGCGATCGGTGAACTGGGTTTTATTGAATCCACTCCCATTCAGGAACAGACCATACCCAGGATCCTGGAAACACAAAAAGACATTATCGCCCTGGCGCAGACCGGCACAGGTAAGACGGCAGCGTATGGTTTGCCAATTATTCAGGAGGTCAATGTCGAGGAAACCTTTATCCAGGCAATTATTCTGAGTCCTACCCGCGAACTCTGCATTCAGATCAGTCAGGATATGAAATCCTATTCGAAGTTCATAGACGGATTGAAAGTTGTTCCGGTCTATGGGGGTGCACCCGTCGATAAGCAAATCCAGTCTCTGCGGAAAGGGGCCCAGGTAGTGGTTGGAACTCCCGGAAGGGTGAAGGACCTGATCCAAAGAAAGGTTCTCAGGTTATCCGCCATTCGCTGGCTGGTTTTGGACGAGGCCGATGAAATGTTGCAGATGGGTTTTAAGGAAGAACTTGACTCCATCCTGTCAACCACACCCACGAATAAACAAACCTTGCTTTTTTCTGCTACCATGCAGAAGGAGGTAAGAAGAATAGCCAAACAGTATATGAATGATCCTGAGGAGGTTTCAGTGGGCGCGGAAAATGTAGGTGCGGAAAATGTGGATCATGTTTTTTACGTAACCCATTCCAAACACAGATATGAAGTATTGAAAAGAATCGCCGACATGCATCCGGATATCTATGGGATTGTCTTTTGCAGAACCAGGCAGGAGACCAAGGATGTAGCCGATAAATTTATGACCGACGGGTATAATGCCGATGCACTCCATGGGGATCTTTCCCAGGCTCAAAGGGACTATGTCATGAACCGATTCCGGAAACGTCAGATCCGGATGCTTGTGGCTACCGATGTGGCTGCCCGCGGACTGGATGTGGATGACCTTACCCATGTCATCAATTTTAATCTTCCCGATGAGCAGGAAGTCTATATCCACCGTAGTGGAAGAACGGGCAGGGCAGGCAAGAAGGGAACATCCATTTCCATTATTCACAGCAGGGAAGGCAATCGGATCCGGAGCCTTGAGAAACTTTCACAAAAGAAATTCACTCAGGCCATGATACCGGAAGGTAAAGAGATCTGTAAAAAACAACTCTTTAATATGATCGGCAAAATGGAAAAAGTAGAAGTTCAGGATGAACACATAAACGAGTTTCTGCCGGAAATTCTTAAAAAGCTGGACTGGATGTCAAAAGAAGAGCTTATCAGAAATTTCGTTTCCGTAGAATTCAATCGTTTTTTGAACTATTATAAAGATGCACCCGATTTGAATGCTGCGATGGGAAGCGGTGGGAAGACAAAAGAGTCTGCCGGAGGAAAAAGAGCAGGCAATAGAAAAGGGGCAAGCTCAAAGGAATATTCCCGTTTTTATATCAATATCGGAAGTAAAAGTGAGATGAATCCATCCAGAATGATTGGGTTACTAATCGATACCACCAAGGACCGCAGCATAGAAGTCGGAAAGATTGACATCATGAAAGGGTTTTCATTTTTTGAAGTGGAAAAGAGCTATGAGGATCTCATTCTCCGGTCTTTTAACAAAAGCGTCAGAAGAAATCAAAAGCTGATTAAGGTAGAGCTTTCAGAGGTTAAAAACGAAGAGCGACAAAAAAGGAAATCAAGGATGCCTGCCTGGCAAAATGCCTGAATGAAGGAAAAATACTAAGGCAAACGAGGGTTCCCTGACCGGCTTTCGGTTTTTTTTCTTTTCGGTTTAATGAACCATCCTTTCTTTCAGGATGTTATTTAGAAAAATCTAACCATCATGAAACCTATCCGAAAAGAAGACTTACCCCAGGAGGTATTCGATTTGTACGACGATTATGCCCATAATCGAATTAACCGCAGAACCTTTCTTGACAAACTCTCACTCTATGCAGTGGGCGGGATTACCCTAAGTTCCCTCACCAGCTTTATTATGCCCAGGTACCAGGAGAATCTCCAGGTAAAACCCGGTGATCCGCGAATCATTTCAGAATACATTAGCTATGAATCCCCCAAAGGAGGGGGTACGATCAAAGGATTGCTATCCATGCCCAAGGATGCAGTTGGTAAGCTGCCGGGTGTGGTTGTGGTTCACGAGAACAGAGGATTGAATCCTTACATAGAGGATGTTGGCAGAAGAACCGCTTTGGCAGGTTTCATTTCGCTTGCGCCCGATGCATTGACCCCCTTGGGTGGGTATCCCGGGAACGATGATGAAGGAAGGGAGCTTCAAAGGCAAAGGGACCGCTTTGAGATGCTGGAAGATTTTATCGCTGCTTTCGAGTTTCTGAAATCTCATGAAGATTCCACAGGTAAAGTGGGGGTTGTGGGATTCTGTTTCGGAGGTTGGATATCCAATATGATGGCTGTCAGACTCCCGGATCTCGCAGCTGCCGTTCCCTTTTATGGTGGCCAGCCGGAAAGTGATGAAGTGGAAAGCATCAAGGCTCCGCTTTTACTCCACTTTGCCGGGCTGGATAATAGGGTAAATGCCGGTTGGCCGGCATACGAAGAAGCCCTGAAAAAACATAAGAAAGAATACACAGCTTATATGTACCCCGATGTCAACCACGGATTTCACAATGATTCTACCCCAAGGTATGATAAGGAAGCCGCTGAACTTGCCTGGGAACGGACCCTCGACTTTTTCAGGAAAAATTTGAAATAATTCTGCAGTTTATGAAAACTTTCCCCAACCTGAAGGATTAAAATGCTTTTTAATCATGTTGTGAAATCTATTATTTGGGGAGGCCAGGTAATAAAAAATAGATAATTTCAGGACTTTTCTGATCTGCTCTCTGCCTGTTCCATAGCTAGGTAGCGCAAAGATTATTAACCTTTAATTGTCTTAACATGAGAGACCTGGAGATATTGATGAACCCGAATAAGATGGTTCAGCATCTTAAAAAACCTGCGAGCGAGTTTACCAAATATGACATAATTAAGTTCATTGACGATCATAACATTGAGATGCTGAATTTTCGCTATGTAGGTGAAGACGGCAAACTGAAAACACTCAATTTCGTCATTACCAGCAAGGATTACCTGGAATCGATATTATCCACAGGTGAGCGGGTGGATGGTTCGAGTTTGTTTTCTTTTATCGACGCCGACTCCAGCGATCTTTATGTGATCCCCAGATTCCGGACTGCTTTCGCGAATCCATTTGCTGAGCAACCTACCCTGGATATTCTTTGCTCTTTTTACACCAAAGAGGGAAATCCCCTGGAAAACGCACCCGAATACATCCTGAAAAAGGCCTCCCAACTGTTTACAAAGGAGACAGGATATACATTCAAAGCCATGGGTGAGCTGGAGTATTATATTATCAGTGAGAAAAATGAACTTTACCCGGCACAGGACCAGAAAGGATATCATAGTTCCGCCCCTTTTTCCAACTGGGAAAGACTGCGTACCGAAGCCCTTCAGATCATAGCTCAGTGTGGAGGAAAAGTGAAATACGGGCACTCCGAGGTAGGGAATTTCACCACGAAAACACAGCAGTTTGAACAGCATGAAATTGAATTTACCCCGGTGGATGCAGAGGAGGCCGTAGAACAGCTTATCATCGCCAAATGGATCATCCGGATGCTGGGGCAGAAATATGGTGTAACCGTCAGTTTTGCGCCAAAGATCACTGAGGGAAAAGCCGGAAGCGGACTTCATATCCATATGCTCCTGGAAAAGGATGGGATCAACTATATGACGAATGATACCGGACTGTCGGATACGGCTAAAAAGATGATCGCAGGAATACTCGATAAAGCAAAGTCTTTAACCGCCTTTGGCAACACCATCCCTACCTCCTACCTGAGACTGGTTCCCAACCAGGAAGCTCCGACCATGGTTTGCTGGGGAGACAGTAACCGCTCGGTTTTGATAAGGGTGCCCCTGGGTTGGATAGCCAAGACCAATATGATCAAGGATGCCAATCCCCAGGAAAGAGGAGAGGTACCCTATATACCCGGAAAACAAACCGTGGAGTTCAGGGTGGCAGATGGTTCGGCAGACCTGTACCACCTGATGTCGGGTCTGATCCTGGCAGCCAAAGACGGGTTGTTATCCGAAAAATCACTGGAAAAGGCAAAAGAGCTATATATTAATGTCAATATCTTTGATGAGAAGCACAGGGACGTGCTTGAGCGCCTGGAGGCATTACCTGACTCCTGCACAGAGTCGGCCGCACACCTTGAAAAAGATGCGGGTTCCTATACAAAAGAGGGAGTTTTCCCCGTGGGAACCATTGAAAATATCGTAAAGAAACTGAAAGCTTTCGACGACAAGAACTTACGTAAAAAACTTCGGGATAAAGAGTTTGATATGGTAGAGCTGGTGGACAGATATTTGCATCACATGTAGAGTGGAGACAGGCAGGTAAAAATACGCATACACCTTCGGTACTCTTTTAAATCAAAGCGGGAGGGAGAGTGAAACATAAATTGCATATTGATTTACATCCCACAATTCAGTATATTTGTACCATATTGGTACATATAGGATGACTATGGTAATAATAAGTAGCAGAGAATTCAGAGACAATCAAAAAAAATACTTTGATTTGGCGGACCAGAATGAGCAGATCATTGTTCAGCGCGGCAAGGACAAAGCGTATCTGATCGTTCCATTGAATGATGCCGACCGTCTTTCCGTAAATGAAGAATTAATCCAGGCTGTTAGGGAGGGAGAAGAAGAATATGCCAAAAGACAAACGATACCATTAAAGGACCCTGACAATCCTTGGGAAAGTATCTTGTAGAGTTCACGACCAGGGCGACTAAGGAATTGCGATATCACTACAGATCTGGTAAAAGATCGAATATTCT
>CAZNFR010000029.1:0-38818 GCA_964572225.1 uncultured Bacteroidaceae bacterium | reverse complement strand
TGACCAGTAGGGTGCGGCAATGCGGTGAAAGTATACTTTTTTACCTGTGGCATCTGCGATCCTTTCTGGTAGGGTTGTTTGTCGTGAATGATCAAAATGACTGTCTCCAAATACAATAATTTCGGCCTCATTTAGTGCAGGTTGTCTGTCGCTAAAACGGTATTTTCGCATTGCCTGGGGCATTTCCTCTTTAAAATCATTGACCATGCTCAGGTAGTAGAGTTCACTGTATTTGGTTGAATCTTCGTATTCCGGATAAGTTTTTATTTTTAAGAGCAGGTTCATGCTTACTTCAGGAACGATGCGAATGGACATGAATATTACGAGACAGATAATTCCGGATACATATATGAGTATTTTTAAAAGTTTCGGATTCATTTTAGTTCTATTTTCTTTATTAACTAGTCAAAAGCGATAATCGTTTACCAGATTTTTATATCAGAACTGGAAGTAAAGAAAATCGGCCTCCTGCCAAATCCCCATAAGGATAATTGCGGCAATGATCACCGATAAAATTGCCCATTTTACCGGTCTGCTCAGTCTGTTTCTCATCACGGTCGACAGTCCCTTATATTCCTCAAGGCTTTCGATAACAATGAGGATGGTAATACTTGCAATAGCCACCCAAAGATCCTTGCTGAATGTGAAAAGGTTAATATTGCTTCCTTCACCGGTAAAAATAAAATGTTTTTTAATGATCAGAAATGCATCAGTCGTATTATTTGCGCGGAAGAAGATCCATGCAAAATATACCAGTACGAAGGTAACCAGGATCTGCGATAATTGATAAACCCAGGGGATCTTTGTGATACCCAGAAGCTGGTTTGCCCTGAGACGTAGCTTATCGGTCCAGATGGCAAAGATCAGGTAAAATCCGTGTAGGGCACCCCAGATCACGAAAGTCCACTCGGCACCATGCCAGAGTCCGCTCACAAGAAAGGTAATAAACAGGTTGAAATACCATCTCCATTTTATCACACGATTTCCTCCGAGGGGGATATAGACATAATCCCTGAACCAGGTAGAGAGCGATATATGCCAGCGTTGCCAGAATTCGCGGATTGAAAGTGCGAAATAGGGCCTCCTGAAATTGGTCATCAGACTATATCCCATCACCATGGCTGCACCTATGGCGATATCCGAATAACCGGAAAAGTCGCAATAGATTTGAAAAGAGAAAAATAAGGTAGCAAGGATATTCTGCATGCCTTCATGACTTTCAGGATTGTTATAAACCAGGTTGACGTATTCTGAGAGCCGGTCGGCAATGACCACCTTTTTAAAAAATCCCCAGGCCATAAGAAACAGTCCGTTTTTTACTCTTTCGTATTCAAATGCAAAGTTTTGACGGAACTGGGGGAGAAGATTGACTGAACGTTCAATGGGACCTGCTACAAGTTGGGGAAAAAATGAGACAAAAAGGGCAAAACGACCGAAATGATATTCTGGTTTTTGTTTGCCGTTATATATGTCGATGGTATACGAAAGCGTCTGAAAAGTATAGAAAGAAATCCCCACCGGTAGGAGATAATCATAAGCAGGCACATTATAGAAAATATTGAATTTATCAAGGAAGAAGTTTATGGTATCCCCAAAAAAATTGAAGTATTTGAAAAAAAACAGGAGTCCGAGGTTTGTGGCCAGACTTAAGAGGAGAAGAGATTTTCTCCGTTTTTTATTCTGGCTTTTATGAATTAGAATACCCGTGGTGTAGTCTACCACGGTCGAGAGCATGATCAGGATTATGTAACTGTAATTCCAGCACATGTAAAAATAGTAGCTTGCCAGAAGGAGCAGGATCCATCGGTATTTTGGATTAAGTGCGAAATATCCGGCAATTACGATCGGAAAGAAAACTAGGAATTCTAATGAATTAAAAAGCATAGTTTGATTTTGTCAGAAATTGTCCCCAAATCAGGTTCAATCATTCATTAATTACGAACTTAACCTTTATACTAATTTTTAGTGTTCAGGTTTTTAATCGTGCCCCTTTTCTTAGGATAAAGAACCTACAATAATTGCAATTTTCTTCCGGAAACCTGTATATATCGTTTTAATTTTTATTAATTGATGGTTTTTGATGTCAAATGCCAATAATTTGTAGGGAAAATTTTGAGTCAGGTTACGGCTTAACTTATTTCTAACAAAGATTTAGGAATTCTCACAGGTAAAAGCATTTTTTTATCTTTATATTTGCCTGGAAATTAGAGTTTTCATAATGCCTTTCGTTGTTCCGCGAATAAAGGATATGCAGGATTTTGAATGAGGATCAAATTGATTGTGATGAAAAAAGTTTTTTTGCTTTGTATTTTGCTGGTTTTCTTTGTTAGTCAAGACCTTTACTCACAAGTCAGGATTGTTAGCATAGGGAATAGTATTACCCAGGCCCAACCGCCATGGAACAGTTACCGTCGACCCTTGTGGAAAATGCTGGAAGATGCGGATTTTAGCGTGGATTTTGTAGGGAGTATGAACACTCTTTACAACAATGTGCCGGCCCCTTCCCAGGATTTTGATCAGGACCATGAAGGTCATTGGGGATGGCGGGCTGATGAGATCATTAATGGTAGGGCAGGGTATGGAAAGTTATCGGACTGGTTAGAGGGATATACTCCTGATATTGCTTTGATCCATATTGGCTCAAACGATGCCATACAGGAGCAGTCCACCTCCTCAACCATAGCTCAGATTGAGACCATTATTGATATACTGAGAAGTGATAATCCCGGAGTTACCATACTTCTGGCCCAGGTAATCCGCAGTGCATGGACACCTGCCATTTCAGGACGCATTCAGGAACTGTCGGCCGCCATTCCTGGTATTAAGGGCAGTAAGGCATTGGAGGGATCGGAAATTTATATTGTTGACATGAACACTGAATTCAATCCGGCGGTTCATACCTACGATAACGTTCATCCCAACGAAGCAGGGGAGGTCTTTATGGCTGAAAAATGGTTTGAGGTTCTCGAACCGATATTATCCGGAGCGGTATTTATTCAACCTCCGTACAAACCTTCAGCCGAACAGGTGAGTCTCACTGAGGTGAAGGTCAGCTGGAGTGATCCGGATCCGAGTGCTGAGGCAATTGTGATAGAGAGAAGTCATTGGGACACCCAGTTTCAGGCCTTAGATACCGTTTCAGCATGGGTAACCGAATATACGGATGTTTTAAGCGAATCCGGTGAGTACACCTACAGACTTTTCGCCTACAAAGGAGATAATTCATCTCCGAAAACCCCCATAGTGGAGATAAATTTCGTTAAAACCCCACCCGGAAACCCTCAGCTTTCTCTTACCGGGAAAACTTCCGGTTCCATTACAATGACCCTTCAGCCTACAGGTGAATTTGCCAACGGGATGCGGTTGCAACAGGCAATAATTGGCTCCGAATTTTCCGACTTTTCTTCCCTGGGCAGTAATGGAGGAAGTATTACCAGCGATAATCTTGAACCTTCCACAACTTACCGGTTCAGGGCATATTCCTTCAATTTTGCAGGCAACAGCCCTTTTAGTCCGATTTTGGAAGTTACCACCGAGCAGGAATCAGAACCCGGTGAGCCCGTTCACTATTACTGGAATTTTGACAGTAATACAGCCGATATAAACGCTTCGGGCAAGTCCATTGAACTTTATTCAGGGGCAGAAATCACTGATTTTTCCCTTGGGGAGGGAAAATCTCTGGGACTTGCAGGTTCTTCAGATTATGCGATAATCCGAGATTTTGATACCGGGAGTAAGTTTACGGTTTCTTTTTGGGCTTTTTCCGAAGATGATAGCAGGAATATAAAGACATTTTTCGGAAAGGGGCTGTCTGGGGGATGGGAAGACGGATTTAAGATTACGTATAATTCTTACCTCAACAACGACCGTAAAATCGTGATTGAAATGGGTGACGGATCCAATGAAGGCTACCTGGAGACTACTGCCGGATTATTCTCGAGGGCTGTATGGAACCATATTGCTGTGAGTTTTGACCGAACCACTTCTGAACTGAAACTGTATTTTAACGGAGAGGAGAAAACGCTTAGCGGGAGTGTATTAAATACATGGTCGTCGAAGGGTGATTATTACCTTGGAAGTATGGAGAATAAATCCTACTTTTTTGATGGTTTCCTCGACGAATTGCAAATTTATACAGGAAAGATTTTAACGGAGCAGGAGATAAACACGCTATACCAGCAGGGAGTTGTTCAGGAGCTCCCGGACAGGTGCTTCAGGGAAGATCTGGAATTATATCCGAATCCGTTTGAAGAAGAGATCACCATTTCCAATAAGGGCCCTAAAGCAAAATCTTACCTTCATGCCACGGATGGAAGGTTGCATCACTCTTTTTATTTGGAGAACGGAGAAAATAAGGTATTGAATTATGATTTTTTGGATTCTGGAATTTACCTTCTATCGGTTTACCGGGATGATGAACCTGTGATCCGAAAACGACTCATCAAAATCTGATTTGACATCAATTAGAGAGTATTGACAATCAATAAGTTATTCTTCATCAAAAATACCTACTTTCTGGAAACCTTTACCTGGATAATAGGTTTCTTTGCTTAAGATATAGATGTGAGGGTCCGCATTGAGACTATTCTTTTGTTGATATATGTGAGGATAGTTTTATACAAGGACCGAAGGGACTTTTTTTGGGGATAAAAGTAAGGATCATGGGACATTTTTCATCGGTTTTCCCTGGACTGAAGAATCTGTTGAGGATTTTATACTATATGAATCTGAAAACGCTCAGATTCAATCTTAGGTATTTTCCTTTTCGGGATGCTATGCGATTTCCAGTATTCGTTTCAAGGAATGTTAAGTTCAGAACGCTTAAAGGGGATATTGAGATTAAATCGCCCTTGAAAACCGGTATGATCAGGATAGGTTATGGGAAGGTGGGGATCTTTGATGAAAGGTACACGCGGGCCATTTGGGAAGTTTCTGGTAAGGTAATTTTCCGCGGGGAGGCAATGATTAAATTTGGCGCTGCGGTTAGTGTCGGACCCGGTGCGATTTTGGATATAGGAGACCGGTTCAGGATCTCTTCCAATTCCAAGATCATATGCTTCAAGAAAGTCCGTTTTGGGGAAAATTGCAGGATATCCTGGAATGTTCAGTTTATGGATACTGATTTTCATTACATCACGGATATGGGGGGAAACATTTTAAATCACCCAAGAAAGATACATTTGGGGAATAATGTATGGGTTGGTTCTCATTGTACCTTTTCCAAGGGCGCAATATTGCCAGATAATACCATTGTTGCTTCACGGTCGCTGGTGAATAAGGAATTCGAAGGGGAATATCAGGTAATTGGAGGAGCTCCTGCCAAAGTTATAAAGAGCGATGTAAAATGGTGGGATGAAAATGAATATGCTGATGAATTTGGAGAGACGAGTTAATCTTCATTTTGGGTGAGGTAACTATTTTCCATTCCTTCGGAATATTTTTCATACAAAATCCTCGTCAGTTCCTCAGCCCCTTTTTCATTCATATGAGTATAGTCGGCAAAATACTTATCCGGAAATTTCAGGCGGTAACCGTTAATAAAATGCTGTCCCTTTGGTTCCAGAATGGAACGGATCATTTCTTCATGATTTTCCATTTTGGCTTTAAGCGATTTCCTTTTGGCATTTTCCCTTACCGGGGTCTGAACCAGAATAAGTTCGATATTCCTTTGGGTAGCAAAGTAGGAAATGGAATCCAGGAAACGGTAACTGGAAGGATGAAGTCCATGAAAGCTTAATTTTTTGTTCCAACGGAAGGGATCATGTTTAAAATCCTTTGGATCGAGAGCTACTCCACCGTGATCATCAAACATCAGGGATGAATAATACTTATTGGAGGACTGGTATATTCGGTTTTTAATGGTATGCCTGAGATAATAGGAGATATTCGTAAGATCATTAATCATTCCTTTTTTCTTTTCCTGGTTCAGGTAATCCCCTATTTCTTGACTATTGAATTCAATACCCGGGAGGGAAAAATCAATCAGGCTGGAAACACAAATGATTATTTCGGGATCATATAGGGGGTCAAATTCCTTCAGAAGTTTATACATGTCTTCCATTTTTATTCCCCAGGAAGCAACATTCAGGAATGAATCAGTTTCGAAAAGATCGATTATGGCCTCTGAGGAGAGATTATTGAGGGTAATGGAAGATCCCAGTCCCAGAATTCTAACATCCTGTTTTTCGCGGAGGAAATTTATTTTTTCATTGAAGGAATAGGAATTGGTGATCCGGTATGCAGCCACATAATTCTTATTCAGGCTGAAAAAAACTACCCCTGCAATCAACACTATGATCAGGAATATCAACGAAGTTCTCAAAAATTTACTCATGTCAATTCTTTTTTAAAACTGAAAATAGATGAAATCCTGCTGGGTGCCCCCAAAAGTCAGGATCATAAATATCAGTCCTATATAAATACTCCACTTCATAAACTTGGGCATGGCCAGAGTTGTAAATTCGAGTCCGTGCTCCTTGGATCTTTGAAGCCATTCAACGCTAAGGAGAATGGCAATAAAAAACAATTCCCTTAAGGGAAGGTTTTGCGGAAGTGTAAACAAGGAAAGGGAGAAAATGTTTCCGATATAATCCAATGCAACCCCAACCGAGGGTGATCGGAAAAATATCCATGCGACAAGGGTTACTGAAAATGTTATAAGGATACTTAAGGATTCCCTGAGTCCAGGAAGCAATTTTCCTTCTGCGGGGAGATCCAGGTTTTTCCGGTTTTGCTTTAAGAGCATCAGGGGAAGAAAGTAAATCGCATTCAGTGCACCCCAGATGATAAATGTCCAGTTGGCCCCGTGCCAGAAACCGCTCACAATGAAAATTATAAAAGTGTTTCTGATCTTCATGCCGGTACCTCCCCTGCTTCCCCCCAGGGGAATATAAAGATAATCCCTGAACCAGGTGGACAGGGAAATATGCCACCTTCTCCAAAATTCAGCAATATCTCTGGAGAAATAAGGGAATGCGAAATTCCGCATGAGCTTAAATCCAAATAACCTTGCTGTTCCTATGGCAATATCAGAATACCCGGAAAAGTCGCCGTAGATCTGAAATGCAAAAAGAAAGGCCCCAAGTAGGAGGGTACTGCCATCGA
This sequence comes from uncultured Bacteroidaceae bacterium, assembly GCA_964572225.1. GTDB lineage: Bacteria > Bacteroidota > Bacteroidia > Bacteroidales > CAZNFR01. Next base: position 31,714 of record CAZNFR010000029.1, on the reverse strand, counting down.
GATTGTCGTAATTGTTGAAAATGTCGTTTACCAGAACGGCACAATTGTCTGCAATCACAATTTTCTTGAAAAATCCCCAAAGGATCTGCCTTAATCCGTCGACCGAAACCCCATAATTAAACCGGCGGAATTTATCGAACTGGGGGAGGAGGTTGGAAGCTCTTTCAATGGGACCTGCAACCAGCTGAGGGAAAAAGCTCACAAAAGCAAAAAAAGCAACCGCGTCTTTGGTGGGTTTCAGTTTACCCCGATAAACGTCAATGGAATAGCTGAGTGTCTGGAAAGTATAAAAACTGATCCCTACCGGCAAAACAATATTCAGTCGTTGGGCATCGAAGGGTTGACCGAAAAAAGTAAATGCAGTGACAAAACTTTCCAGGAAAAAGTTAAAATATTTAAAGAAAACAAGGAAACCAAGATTAACGATGAGACTAAGCGCAAGAAGCCATCGCCGGGTTGAAGCCCTTTCATACTTTCCCAATCCAATACCCACCAAATAGTCCACCACAGAACTAATCACAATGAGCGATAGAAACCGCCAGTCCCACCAACCATAAAAAATATAGCTTGCAAAAAGAAGAAGAAAGTTTTGCAACTTCAGGCTCTTGTTAACTACAAACCAGTAAAGAAGAAATACGACCGGTAAGAAAATCGCAAATTCTAAGGAATTAAATAACATTTTGTGTCCCTTTAAGTCCTGGAGCAATAAAAAAACCCCGGTGTGAAAATACTTCTAATGGTTAAATTAGCTCCTATTTTCAATTATAAATAAACGCTAAATTACATAAACCATAGGCTGAGCTGCATAAAAATAAAGATTTCTGTGATTAAATCCCCATAGGCTTCCGGAATTTAGGGGGAACCCATAATATTAATCAAATTTTTTGATCGACCCCCTGATTGTATCATTTATGAGTGCTGATTTTATTATAAGGATTTAACAATTCCTTAATGTAAAGAGGGGGGGTAGAGTGTAAAAAATAAATTTACACTCAGGTTATTGCCAATCTCCATGCAAGGGGTTAACCGTATCCACAAGATACTTTTTACCCAGACTAAAGTCAATAAAATAATCCTGCTGATTGGGTTAACATAATTTTATGGCTTACGTATACTTTCGCGGATTAAGGATTGGCCCCGAAAAAAATGACATTTCTAATGTTATTAAAGAAGTTGGCCAAATTTAATTTTCCCTCAAGGATGAATCTATTAACTTGCGTACTTTTCCGGGCAGGGAATTCCAGCAAATTGAAATTTATTACCGGCGGATGGATAGAGTTAGGCTATTAAACATTGAAATTGACAACTTCACGATGAAGGAGTTTCTGGAGGAACTCACAGAGGGTGTAGTAATAACTCCGAATGTGGATCATATGATCAAGCTTCAGCATGACAGGGAATTTTATGCGCTCTATCAAAAAGCTGAATATGTGGTTCTCGACAGTAAGATCCTTTTCAGGGCATTGAAATATCTTGGAACTCCGGTTAAGGAGGTTATTGCCGGTTCAGACCTCTTCCCTGCGTTTTACAGGCATCATTCAGAAAATGAAGATATCAGGATTTTTCTTTTAGGTGCAGGTCCGGGGGTAGGAAAGAAAGCGATGGAGAATATAAATGAAAAAGTTGGAAGGGAGATTATAACCGGTTGGTTCTCTCCGGATTTTGGATTTGAAAAGGATCCGGTAAAGCTTAAGGAGGTGGTAGAAATTGTACATTCATCCGGTGCTAATGTTCTGGCAGTAGGTTTGGGTGCACCCAAGCAGGAAAAATGGATTTTTGCCAACCGGGATAAACTTGCGGGAGTAAAGATATTCCTGGCCATTGGAGCCACCATTGATTTCGAAGCCGGGAATGTGAAAAGGGCTCCTGCCTTTTTCAGGAACAACAGTCTGGAGTGGTTATACAGGATGTTTGCCCAGCCCCGCCGACTTATCAGGCGTTATCTGGTGGATGACCTGCCTATTTTCAGTTTGGTATACCGACAGAAAAAAGGAAAGTATAAAAATCCCTTCGCAGAATAAGGTATGAACAATAGATAAATATCAATAGTCAAGCAATAATGAAAAGCAAGTACGTAATTATATCACCGGTAAGAAATGAGGAGGAGTTTCTGGAAGGAACCATGAATTCGGTGGTGAACCAGACCCTCAAACCAGCCGAATTTATCCTGGTCAATGATGGTTCAACAGACCGGACTCCAGAGATCATTGATCGTTACATGGCGAAATACGACTGGATTAAGAGGGTTGATGTAAAAGATCGCGGTTATTATCTGCCGGGAACAGGAGTGGTGAATACATTTTACAAAGGTTTTGAAACGATCTCGGTTAAGGACTGGGAATTTGTGGTAAAGCTGGATTGCGATCTCGAATTCGAAAGCGATTATTTTGAAAAAATTCTGAAGGAGTTTGATAATAATCCGAAACTCGGACTGGCAAGCGGTTGTACCTATATACCGGTAGGGGATGACTTTGTCCGTGAAAAGACCCAGGAAGACCATCCTGTGGGACCTTCAAAGGTATACAAAAGGGAATGTTTTGATCAGATTGGAGGAATACCCGCGATCCCGGGATGGGATCTGGCCGATCTGCTGGCCTCCCAGATGCACGGCTGGGAAACCCGCTGCTTCTTCGACTTGAAGATCAAACATTTCAGGGTGACCGGTTCCAGGCGAAAAGGGATTACCGGTGGAAAATTCCTTCTGGGCCGGTTCCAGTACAGGTTTGGATATTCTTTCTTCTATTCTCTGTTGAAAGGAATATACCGCCTTTTTGAAAAGCCGGTGATCATAGGCGGGATAAGCATTATTTCGGGATACATCTATGCAGCCATCCGCAGAGAGGAACATCTTTTTAAGCCGGAAATGAGGGCCTTCCTCAGGTCGAAGCAAAGAAAATATTTACGAAGTAAACTCGGATTAAAAGGATAATGCTATACTCTATAATTACCATATGCTTCAATGACCTGGAAAATCTGAAGAGGACATACGAAACTATTCGTTCTCAGGATTTTGACGGTTTTGAGTGGGTGGTTGTCGACGGGAATTCAAAGGACGGGACTCCAGACTGGCTGGCTGGATTGACCGAGCCCTTTGTACAATGGAAATCGGAAAAAGACAAAGGCATTTTTGATGGAATGAACAAAGGTCTTGCCCGTGCCAGAGGGGAGTACCTGATTTTTATGAACAGCGGGGATATTTTCGCCTCTTCAGACACACTTTCCAAAGTGGCCGGGGAGATGAGTGCTGGAGATTCTTTTCTCTATGGTGATTCGGTGGATCTCGCCCCGGATGGTTCCGAATTGTACCGGAAATCCAAATCCCATCATCTGCTTTACCGGGGAATGTTTACCCAGCATCAGGCCATGTTTTACAGAAACGAGAGGCTGAATGGACAGCAGTACCAGCTGGAATATCCTGTAACGGCCGACTATGCTTTTACGGCCGAATTTCTGAACAAGTGCAAAGAGGAAGAGATCCATTACCTGGGTTTCCCGGTATGCAAATTTCTCCTTGGAGGCACCAATGAATCTGCCCGTTTCAGGGCTCTCCGCGAAGATTTCAGGATAAGGAGGAAAATTATTGGTACGGGTTTCGTCAAAGCCTTTATACTGTATGTTCTTCACTGGGTTCACACGGTTCTGAAAAGGCTTACTCCCGGAATGATGAAGAAGATCAGGTATGAATAAATACAAAGTTAACATGAAACTTGCTGTTTTAGTACCGGTCCATAATGGACTTGATTTTACACGAAACTGCATCGGGAACATTGAAAAACTTGCTTCGGGGATCACAGAACCCGGATTCGAAGTCCAAACGGTTATTGTGGATGACGGATCGACCGATGGAACTGCGGAATGGCTCAATGAAAACGGAAAAGGTCTGGAGGTTTTAAAGGGGGATGGGAGCTTATGGTGGAGTGGAGGCATAAACGAAGGAATGAATTATGCTTTCGGGCAACTGAAAGCAGATTATGTTCTTTGGTGGAATAACGATATCGAAGCCAATCCGGAATATTTTAAAAATCTGACCTCTCACATCAGGGAAAACGGGGTTGACATCATTCTCGGATCCAAGATCTATATTAAATCCAATCATAAAGTATGGAGCATGGGCGGGTATTTTGATCCTGTATCCGGTAACAAAGGAATGTATGGATTCCAGGAAGATGATAGTCCGCAATTTGAAAAAGTTTTTGAGGCCGACTGGTTACCCGGCATGGGAACCTGTTTTTCACGGAAGGTATATTCCAGTATCGGGTTGATTGACAACAAAAATTTCCCTCAGTATCACGGAGATGTAGAATACACTCTCAGAGCGCGGAAACAGGGATTTACCATCCGGGTTTTTCCCGATATGATTTTGCTGAATGATAAATCGAACAGCGGGGTAAACCATAACGACAACTTCAGAAGACTTTGGGTTACGCTCACCTCTTTACGCTCCAACTATAACCTGAAAAAGGATATTCTTTTCTACCGTAAATTCAGCAGAAGTCCAAAAGCATACCGGCAGCTGTTTAGGAAGTATTTCGTATACATAGGCGGGTTTTTGAAGTGGAAACTTCTGGGAATCTTCGGGAAAAAACGAAAATCTATCGTTTAGCGGAGCTTTCCGATGATTCCGTTGTGCTTTCCTTCATTTTCTTTTGATTGTATTTCTCCACATCGATCATATAAAGCATTACCATGATTCCGGTTAGTCCTCCCGCATACCCGAACACGCTCTGTCCGGTAAACATGGTGAGCATCATAACTGCGGTAAAATATTTGAGTACATTCAGACTTTTGGGTATTTTTCCTAAAAAGATCTTTAAATATATAAGTAATTCTGCTAATAAATAAAATGCACCAAATTTGGAATAATCACCAATGATCCCTATGTCAGACTGAAAGAAGCCATATACGAATTTATAATAGATTATTTTCTTTCCAAAGGAGCTGGATCCGTGATCTGCACCATTACCGAAAATATAATTCAGAGGATGTTGCATAAATTCTCCCGTAAAAAACCGGGCTGCACGGATCCGGATCGGATCCTCCGCTTTCACCATTTGCGATTCTGTTACCGAGAGCATTCCATAGATAATGTCATAGAAAATAAAGAATCCGCTTACACCCACAATCATGCCTATAAAAATGATCAGCCCTTTGGATTTTATTTGTCGGTTCAGCAAAATAAATAAGCCCGTAAACCCTGTAAGTGTCACCAATGCCTGTCGTGTTCCCTGGAGAACAGCCCCGGCTGAGAAGAACAATAAGAGGTAAGCAAGGTTAAGGAAGGCAAACTTTTGGGTAAGGGTGCGCTGAAGGGTAATAAAATATGCCAGCATGGCAAAAAAGGAACCTGGGAAAAAGATTCGCACGGTACCCCGGCTTGCCTCTACCCTTGCACTGATAATGCGTGTGGGGTAAATGGCCCATTGGGCCAGAAAGATCAGGGTCCAGGCAAATCCGAAAAAGAAGATAATCCTTTCCAGTTCTTCATAAGAGATCTTTAGATTATGAAGCAGGTAATAAATAAAAACAAAATAAGTGAATTTGAGAGCAAAAAGAGTTACCGGAACGCTCTGATTATGAAATATCTCCGCCATAGGAATACTCATTATCAGCGCGAAAATAAGGAGGTTAACCTGAAAGGCAAAGGTTTTCTTTACCTCAGTTTCAGGTCTGAAATATACCATGTAGAGAAGCAGAAAAAAAAGGATGATCACCCCCCCCACAAGTTCAATTGCGGAGAGGAAGGACTGAGGAAAGACTTTTATCGTAAAGAACTGGATCGCACAAAGAAAGATAATTACCAGGATATTCTTTTTTGAGAGGATAGAGTTTAGCATCAGGTTTAATTACGAATTTTTTCTATGAATCTGGCGCTGAATTTTTCCCAGCTGTTTTCCTGTAAAAATACCAATTTATTACGGTTCATTTCTTCGATTGTTTTATCGGAAATTGAATTTAACAGCTCATCAAGCTGGTCAATGGACGAATAGCAGAGTATGATCTTTTCATTGGCAAGGTCCCTGAAAGCCCCGGTACAGGGAGCAATTATCATGGATTCGTATTCCAGGCTTTTCATCAGGGCCCCCGAACTCAACACCGAATTTGCAATATAGGTAAAAAGAATATATTTTGAAGAAAGGATCAGATCCTCCAGCTCATCATCGGGAACATATTCATTCCGGATCCGGATCTCCCCTTTAACCGGTTCAATTTCTCTGAAAAACTCTTCAGGATTGAATTTTCCGGCGATTAGGATACGATGGTTCCGGTCAATTCCCGCTCGTGTTGCATATTCGATAAAGCGGTCCACCCCTTTGTAGCGAGACATGGTGCCCCACAGCAGAAGATCCATCTTTTTTTCATCCGGACCTTTTTTTATTTCATTCGAACCTACAGGATGGTGAAGGAAAAAGACTTTTTTTTCGGCTGAAGGGTATTTCTCCTGTATGAACCGAATCCCTTCACCCGAATGTGTAAGGATTTGGGATGAAAAGGATATGACTGAACGAAAGAGTCTTTTTTTGAGAAATAGTCTGGATTTGGAGTGAGAGAATTTGTTATGCAGGATGAAAACGATTTTTTTTCCACTTACCCTACAGAGAAAGCAGATCAGATAAAAGAGGAAGAATTGGAGCATTCCTCCTTTCTTGTCAACCACATTCTCAATCCAGCTAAAGATCACAACCCGGGTGCGGGGAAGTCTGATCAGCAGATCTATCAGCCCCAGGGAAGTCGGACTATCCCGGTTTACAACTTTTTCATGTTTCGAGAGGGATCGAATGAGATCTCCAATGTAGGGGTTACGGCTCTCAACCGGGATATTTTTGCTGTTAGGATATATGTAGATGCTCATTTTTTCGGTTTGGATGGATCGTAGGAAGGGTAAATTTAGTTAAATATCCAGATTCCCTTGCGGACCGGGGAGTTTTTTATATTGCATTCAGCTTTTAACAGCCACATCCGAACGAACCATCCACTTGCAGTTTGCCAGGTCCTTTTTCACTTCATTGAAAAGTTTTCTGTTTAAAAGATAGCGTTTGATCAAAGCACTGCTTCTATGCAACCCTATGATATAGCTGTTCTTATCTTCCCTGGTTTTGAGGAAGTGAAAAACAAAACGGATATTTGATTTGATAAAATGGTATAGGGTGTAAAGCAGGGCAAGGTAATAATTGGAATAGAGCCTCCGCAACCTCGGACCCAGATGTCCGGAGTAAACCTTATAATGATTTATCACCAGATCGGATTCGCCAAATGCACGGGTTAGCTTTAGAAAATATTGCCAGGAAAACCTGCGGGCCGGAAGATCGTGTTTAAAAACCAGGGAAGGTTCAAACCATAATCTTTTACCTGCCAGCACAAAAGCCAGGGAGAGTTCGGAATCCTCGCCGGAAATCAGGGATGACCTGGTTCTGCCTGCAATATAATAATTGAATCCGTTATTCCAGAGATGGTCCCAGGTTTCCCTGCGGTAAACCGAACAGGCACCGTAAAGAAAACTCTGTTCATCTTCCACATAACCTGCACGGGAACCCTGAGGTCCAATGGCAAATGCCATTCTGAATCTAAGCACATGCGGAGGTGGGGGTTCCTCAAACACACCCTCACCCTGGCAACCCAGAATGCCAATATCCTGATGTTGCTTCATCAGCTCAAGAGTGCGTTCGATATAGTTTTCCGGAACCCAATTGTCGTCGTCTACAGTAGCAAAAAAGCTGTATTTCGAAGAATCGATCCCGGTTTTGAGAGCAAAACTTTTGCCCGGGGTTTTCTCTTCGAGCAGCACAAAAGGTATATCCTTTCGTTTCCAGGTGCTTTTTGCAATTTGAACAGTTGCGTCGGTTGAAGCATTGTCGACTAATAAAACCTCCCAGTTAATCTCTCCTGCGTTCTTCTGTTGCTGCAAGGCCTCAAGGGTGGGTTTGATTTTGTCTGCACTGTTAAAGCAACAGATAATTACACTGATTCCTTCTTTATATTTCCTTTTTTCCTCCATTTTGCCCTGCTTGTTACTTCCGATTTCTGATTTTACCATTCCCCTCTGCAAAAGTATGGCAAATACCATCCCACATTCCTTAATGCTTCATTATCGATGGATGAAATACGCAGATACGTCAAAAAAACCGGAGCATCCGTATCTAAACCTTAATTTTCTCCGTAATATCAACATTCCAACAACAAAAAAGGGGATAGGTTTAATAATTTTATAACTTTACTCTTTAAAAGATACCTTATGATTGGTCCAGAGATTCGAAGTGAAAATCCCGAGGGAGTAAGCATTATCCTTTGCACTTTTAACGGAAAATCCAGATTGGAGCCCACGCTTGATGCTTTTAGAAAGCAGAAGGAAACGGGTACTATTCCCTGGGAAATAGTGCTGGTCGATAATGCTTCTACCGATGGGACTGCTGATTTCGCTAAAGCGTTTATGGCGGGAAGCGAGGTTGATTTCCGTGTAGTATATGAATCTCAGCCCGGATTATCTTTTGCCATGAAGAAGGGAATCGGCGAAGCCAGGTATGAATACCTGTGTAAAGTGGATGACGACAACTGGGTGGAAGAATTATACATTTCCAAGATCTTTAAAGCGATTTCAGGCAGGAAAGATGTGGGTATTGTAGGTTGCTACGGGACAGGGGCATTTGAGGTGGAACCTGGCGATTTTGTTCATAAGTTTCAAAACGCACTTGCCCTCGGCCCACAGGGATCCAAGTCAGGATACATAGATCAGGAACAAGGCTATATTTATGGGGCCTGTTCGGCTTTCCGCAAATCGGTCTGGAACTATTTATTTGCCCACGGTTTCGTTATGTTTTCCTCCGGGAGAAAAGGAAAAAATTTAAGTTCCGGTGATGATTCGGAACTTTCCCTGGCAATGATGATCCTGGGTTACCGTTTATGGTATGATCCGGATATAAAATTTAAGCATTACATGCCCAAAGGCCGCCTTCAGTGGAGCTATTTCAAAAAACTCTTTAAAGCTTTTGGCCGAGCCGACATAGTGATCTGTCAGTATAAAAGTATGATCCCACAACTGGCACCGAAAAAAAAACTTATATGCCGTAACTATCTCATAACCTTGTTTTACAGCAGTTATCATCTGATCCAGGAGACCTTACGTTACCTTTCCATGCTTGTTACCCGAAAGGATTATCATCGCAGGGTGCTATTTCTTCACAGGCAGTTTGCCAATTTCTCAGCTCTGCTCAAAAGCCGGAAATTGTTTTGCGAGGTGAGAAAGAATCTGGACAATGCTGAATGGGCGGCACAGGCAAGAAAATCTACCGCCTGATTCCCGGGATTGTTCCATCCAAAGTGCAAATCAAGCTTTCGCTTAGTTGGATCAGGTAAAAAAAGAGTATCCTGCCATGGGCAAACGAAGAATGAGTAAAGTAATATCCGGTTTTATCCTGATTCTGACATTTCTGCTTATTGACTACTTTACTTTTAATATCCCACCGCCGCTGGAAAATGCAGATATTCTCATTGTCGAAGGCTGGATACCGGAAGACCAGCTTCAGACAATCCCTCCTGCCACCCTGAAAGCCTATAAAACCATCGTTACCACAGGGGTAGCACTGCCTCCCTATTTTATTATGCCCCAAAGAGGAAGTCTGATTTTTAAAGATGTTCCCGGGCCTTCCCGGGATGCTTTGTCCGGAAAGGATGGGATACTTGTATATGCCTCCGGAACCTTAAGTAAGAAGCAGGGAGCCGGGTTCATCCTTTACTCCGATACTGCGTTATTGGATACCTTCCTCACCGGTCGAAAAAGGGAAGCCTTCCTGGTTTCCAAAAAGTCGACTGAACGGGAATCCGACAGTCTGATTATCCGGTATTTCAACGACGGAATTTACCGGGGAAAGGATAAGAATCTTCATATATACGGGATAGAGATTAACGATACCTTCCTTTCTCCCTATAGCGATAAGGTCTTTTATGATCGATTTGATCATGACGGCAAATTTAGGAGCAGCAACGGTGTTTTTAGTTATGCGGATCTGGCAGCAACTGCCCTGAGGCAACAAGGGATCAGGTCCGAAAAGATCATTCGTTTGGAAGCTCCAGGGAAAAGCCGCCTGAGAACACTCGACAGTGCATGGGGGTTTAGAGACTGGGCTCAGGATAATGACATTCAGGGCCTGAAGGTTAACATCCTTACCACCAGGGAACATTCACGTAAGACCTATCATACTTACCGGAAACTATTAGGGGATTCGGACACGGAAACCGGACTGTTGGTCATATCCCCAAAAGAGACAAAAAGGCCGGTTCAATTCCGTACAAAGCTTGTTGAGTATGGGGCTTATTGGTATTACCGTCTTTTCGTTCTTCCCTTTCATTGAAACATTCATCAACCGGTATTTCCATTCATCACCAAAAAATGGCCATTCGTAAATATGGGTGAAAAAAAATATTTTGATTTTTTTGAGGAGAAATCCTTCGAAAAGGCGATATCTGTTGCAGAATGTTAAATATTTGTAAAGGTGATCGTATAAAAAAACAGCCTGTTTATCCAAGTTTTTCAAAACTTCATAAAAAACGAAGGAAAATCCAAATCCTTTTTTGTGTCTTGAACGTTAAGAGTGCGTATTTCAGGTAGGTTTGAGAGAAGTGCTTGGTAAAATTGCCTTGTCAAAAATTAAAAAATCCGGCCTTTTCATTCCCTACTTTTGAATTGTGAATTTAAACTGAGAAAGCTATGACGTTAAGATCGTTTTCAAATAGGTTATCATCCATTTATCTGTCGAACCGTTCCGAAGGAAGAAAAAGATATCTTTTCTTCGTTGAACTGCTTGCCATCGTAGGTGCATATCTTTTCGCACTTTTTGCATGGGGAAAATGGTTTGATTATGGTTTCGAGCCCACAAGAGAGTTTTATGTACTGGGTATAATCAATTTTATTTCCTGGACCTTACTTGTAAAGTTAACCATTATTGCCAAGATTCCCAGGACGCAGAGGTATGTTCAGATCTTTTTCAACTTCGTCAGGGTTGCGTTCATTGAACTGCTGATCCTTTTCATGATTAAGATTATTGGAGGATTTAATCAGGTTCCTTATATTTTCCTGATTTTTTATGCCGGCCTCAACCTCTTCCTTCTCTTCCATCTCAGGATATTCTTTTACCGAATATTTAAAATTTTCCGCGCGAAGGGTTATGACCTTCACAAGGTGGTTATCATTGCCAACTCCTTTTCGGATGAATTTATTGCAAAGGTTTTAAGTGAGAAAGAGTGGGGTTTCCATGTGGTTAAGATCATCAGCAATTCAAGGCTTATCAGGGAGAAGTACGGAAAGGATATTCCTGTGGTTTCCGAGAGTACTGATATTAAAGAGATCATAGACAATGAAGTAATTGACGAAGTTGTTTATTGTAAGAATGAAATTAAAGCTGATCAATTCACGTATCTGAATAATGTATGTAATGAGGTGGGAGTGATTTTCCGCATGCAGTCGGATCTGTCACCTCTGGAAGACCTGAAGCTTCAGCTCAACACGATGAACGATGTTAATCAGTTGTCGCTTACCGACTCTCCGGGGAATAACATCGGTCTGTTTTTCAAGTATCTCAGCGATCTGTATTTCTCGTTTTTCATGCTGATCATGCTGCTTCCCGTTTTCCTGTTCATTGCCCTTCTTATTAAGCTAGACAGTCGCGGACCGGTATTCTTTGCACAGGAGCGGGTCGGGCTCAGAGGCAGAAGGTTCAAACTTTTCAAGTTCAGGACCATGGTTGTGGATGCCGAAAAGGTTCTGGAAAAACTGAAGGAAAAGAATGAAATGGACGGACCTGTTTTCAAGATCAAGAATGATCCGAGAATTACACGAATGGGAAGAATCCTTAGAAAAACCGGAATTGACGAATTGCCGCAGCTTTACAATGTGTTCCGGGGCGAGATGTCCCTAATAGGACCCAGGCCCCCGCTGCCCAAGGAAGTAGCAGAATACGAAAGATGGCAACTCAGAAGGCTTTCCGTAAAACCTGGTATCACCTGTACATGGCAGATCATTCCTAACAGGAACGACATAAACTTTGAAAACTGGATGAAGCTTGATCTCCAGTATATCGACGGTTGGTCATTGAAAAAAGATATGGTTTTATTCTTCAAAACCATCAAAACCTTCTTCACCGCAACCGGTCATTAATCTGAATAGTTTTTTGGGGCTTAATTTAAATACAGAAAAACATGGGTGTGCCTATCATCCATGTTTTTTTTCTTCATTCTAAAACTTAGGGGATAATAATTCGTATATCTATCGAGTTGAAAATTAATATAATCAAGGATACAAGATGAGTAAAGTTGCATTAATTACCGGGATCACCGGTCAGGACGGGGCATACCTCGCAGATTTGTTACTAAAAAAGGATTACATCGTTCATGGGATTAAAAGAAGAAGTTCACTTTTCAATACTCAAAGGGTAGATCATTTATATCAGGATCCGCATGTGGAAAATCAGAGATTTATTCTTCACTACGGTGATCTGACCGATTCGACCAACCTTATCAGGATCATTCAGGAAATTCAACCCGACGAGATTTATAACCTCGGCGCCATGAGCCATGTTCAGGTTTCTTTTGATTCTCCGGAATATACTGCCAATGCCGATGGTATTGGAACGCTAAGACTGCTGGAAGCCATTCGGTTGCTTGGTCTAGAAAAAAAGACCAAGTTTTATCAGGCTTCAACCAGTGAACTCTATGGACTGGTGCAAGAAGTGCCGCAAACCGAAAAGACTCCTTTCTACCCAAGAAGTCCTTACGCAGCAGCTAAGCTTTACGGCTACTGGATAACAGTAAACTACCGCGAAGCCTACGATATGTTCGCCTGTAACGGAATCCTGTTTAACCATGAATCTCCGATTCGTGGTGAGACTTTTGTAACCCGTAAGATCACCAGAGGGGTTTCCGAAATCGTAATGGGCTTAACCGATAAGCTATTTATGGGTAATCTTTCTGCAAAACGTGACTGGGGGCATGCAAAAGACTATGTTCAGGCCATGTATCTGATGTTGCAACAGGACGAACCCGACGATTACGTGGTAGCAACCGGGGTCACCACCGAGGTTCGTGAATTCGTGGTAAAGGCTTTTGAACAGGTAGGGATAGGCATTGAAATGAAGGGCAATGGCAAGGATGAGAAAGCTTATATTGCTGAGGTGGGAGACCTTCCTGAAGGAAGCGTAATCTCCAAAAAAGATATCGGAAAATGCGTACTGGAAATAGATCCCAAGTACTTCCGTCCTACCGAGGTTGACCTTCTTATAGGTCATCCCAAGAAAGCCAAGGAAAAACTGGGATGGGTACCTGAATATACCCTCGACGACCTGGTACGGGAAATGATGGAAAACGATCTTAAGATCATGAGAAAGGAAAAAGACCTGAGAGATCTGGGACATGAAATCTTCATAACCAGGGAATAGATTGATTACTAATTCAGAATAGGGGATCGTTTATGATACCAAAAGATGCAAAGATTTATGTGGCGGGCCATAAAGGTCTGGTAGGTTCGGCCTTAACGCGTAATTTACAGAAACGAGGATATAATAATCTTATATTCAGGACTATCGACGAGCTCGACCTTATGGATTACCGAGCAGTGGAATCCTTTTTCAGCTCAGAAAAACCGGAGTATGTGATCCTTGCAGCCGCAAAGGTTGGAGGAATTGTCGCCAACAATGTTTACAGAGCCGATTTCATTTATCAGAATATTCAGATTCAGAACAATGTGATCTGGCACAGCTATGCCAGTGGGGTTAAGAAGCTGGTATTCCTGGGCAGTTCCTGTATTTATCCCAAGAATGCTCCTCAGCCCCTGAAAGAGGATTATCTCCTTACCTCAGAGCTGGAATATACCAATGAACCTTATGCGATCGCCAAGATTGCCGGGATCAAGATGTGTGAATCCTTCAACCTTCAATACGGGACCAATTTTATTTCAGTGATGCCCACCAATCTTTTCGGGCCCAACGATAATTTTGATCTGGAGAAGTCGCATGTACTGCCGGCGGTGATCCGAAAGATGCACCTGGGTAAAGCCCTGAAAGACGGGAATATGGAAATGGTAAGAAAGGATCTGGATAAGTATCCCATTGAAGGGACAAACGGAAAATCCGATGAAAGTGAGATACTGGAAAAGCTCCGGAAGTATGGGGTTAGGAAAGAGGATGGAAAGGTATTCGTACAGTTCTGGGGTACCGGTTCACCCAAACGCGAGTTCCTTCATTCCGATGATCTTGCCGACGCCGTAATTTACCTGTTCGAGAATATAGATTTTGAAGATCTGGTTGAGGATAAATCCCTTTTTGAACAAGATGTCAAAAACATCAAAAATACTCATATCAATATAGGAAGGGGAACGGATGTTACCATTAAGGAATTGATCGAAATGATCGGATCGATTGTAGGGTATGTTGGAGAGATTGAATGGGACCGGTCCAAACCCGATGGTACGCCTCAAAAACTGATGGATGTAAGCAAACTCAGCAAATTGGGGTGGAAGCCGCAGTTAAGCCTGGAGGAAGGCATTCGTCAGGTATATGAGTTTTATACTTCCTGAAAAAGAATAATCTTAGTTTTCTTTCAAGCCCGTTTCTTTTCGCAGAAGCGGGTTTTTTACTTTTGGTTAAAGAGTTCGGTAAGAGAGGCAGGAGGTGCGAGATGAACAGCCTTTATTCCTGTTTTCTGCGCTCCTTCCACATGCATCAGGGTGTCGTCAATGAAAAGGGTCTCACCGGGAATGAGGTTGTTTTCTTCCAGAATTTTTACAAAGGACTCCGTATCAGGTTTTCTCATTCCAAAACGACAGGAGTAATAGGCCTTTTCGAAAAGGGGATCCATGGATTCGATGCCATATTGATTTTTGAGTCTGCTAAAATAATATTCCAGGTGAGGTTCATTGGTGTTGCTGTACAGGAAGGTACGGTATTGTGACTTCAATCGCTGGAGCAAATCATAATTCTCTTTGGGAAAATCGAGAAGCATGGCATTCCATGCGTTCCTTACCTGATCCATACTTACCTCTGCCGGGATCTCCCGGATAATGGCTTCAAAGAACTCCTCTCCGGCAGCTTTCCCGATATCCAACCGGTTGAATATTTCCGTTTGCCGGAACTGGCTGAAATGTTCATCGAAATTTTTCATTCCCATATCGATGAATGCCTGTCGGGTGAACTGGTAGCTTATGTTTATGATTACTCCTCCCCAGTCAAAAATGATATTTTTTATTCCTTTCAGCAGGTCCATGGAATCCGTATTTTTATTCCCGGTAAAGATATAGGAATAGTTTGTTGTTAACTTAAGCAAAGTGTTAACAAAAAGAAAAGGTTACCCCGAAGGATAACCCTTTCCTAACTCAACATAAAAAAACTCAACCCACAAAACCAACCAATTATTCTATTCTAACTATTTATTTTTTTACAAATCTGTGATAATATGAATTATTGTCGTTCTCCACTTCGAGTAGATAGACCCCCGGAGGAAGGTTTGAAACAGATAAGGTGGTCCTTTCAGCTTTGGGTTCTTCAATTTCCACTATCCTTCCACTCAAATCCCTGAGAATGATTCTTTCCGGTGATTCTCCCGCTTCAATTACGAGATAATCCACTGCAGGATTAGGAAAAATTTTTATGTTTTGATGATTGCTGTTCCGTGTGGTGGTAGGAAGGGAGGGTGTTTCAAGGGCTTTGTTGGTATAGAGGCGATATTCACCCGGTGCCAGCTCCATTGTCATGCCTATATCGGTTACTTCCAGACTTTCACCGCTAAAAAAATCATACCAGGTTCCTGTTTCAGAAAAATCCGGACTTCCGCTGAGGCTGGTGACATCAAAATTCCCAATGATACGGACATCCATATTTTCATGGTTGAGTGCGATTTTTTTGATTCCCCCGGAAAGATTAAGACTGATATCATCGGATCTGAACGCAGGTTCGTTTAGCTTAAGATGGATCAGGGTAGAATAAATCTCGAATATCCGATGTCTGCTGTGGTAATAGTCCCAGCGGCGTGGCTTATTCCCCAGTCGGCCGTTATAATTGATGGAAATATCATAACCAAGTTCCCCGAATTGCCATATCATTTTTGGACCGGGAATGGTAAAAAAGAAGGCAGCTGCCATCTCTGCCCTGAACAGGGCGGTACTCAGATCTCTCACCGAATAGTTATCCGAGCTGTTTCCGAACTGCAGGTTCCGGTACATCATCCTTTCTTCGTCATGACTTTCCATGTATCCAACCACGTGTGGAACCGACCAGCCCCTGCTTGTATGCGCTATCCATTTGAAATCAGAGTTTGCCAGATGTCCCATGGAAGCTTCGGCATAGGTATGGTTTCCGTTTCCCCAGACCATCATCCCATATTCGGCCAGCTCTTTTTCTTCAGAGTTTTCGGTAAAATGTTCCAGGATAACATATGCATCCGGATTCACTTTCCATATTTCATCCGCTATTCTTTTCAGAAATCCTACCCTCTGAGGGTCATAGGCGGCTGCTTCGGTTTCATCATAAATCACATTACCCTCGGCATCCACGCTGAGAATGGTATTTTTCTGGGTGATTCCCTTGGTCAGGTCAAAGCGGTATCCATCGATGCGGAATTCTTCCAGCCAGAAGCGGTTTATCCGGTCGACCAGCTTTTGGGTTTGCGGACTTGAATGGTCAAAGTCAAATCCTACATTGTAAGGATGAATAGCCTGGTACCAGTTATTCGGATCGGCCACTGCATCGGCATTATACCAGGGATTCTGTTTTGTAGGATGTCCGTACTGGTTTGAATAGAGTCTGACAAAGGGGGACTGGCCGAAGGAGTGGTTGAGTACCATATCCATTATCACGGCAATACCCCGGTTATGACAGGAGTCAATAAAAGCCTTGAGGTCGTTGGCCGGACCATAATACTTATCTGCCGCAAAATAGAAGGAAGGATTGTATCCCCAGCTTTCGTTCCCTTCAAATTCATTGAAGGGCATTAGTTCGATGGCATTCACACCCAGTTCGGTGAAATAATTCAGGGTGTCGGTCAGCGTTTTCCAATCGTGTTTCTCCAGAAAATCCCGGAGAAGGAGCTCATAAATGACAAGGTCTTCTGCCGGATGAGGTTCAAAGTCGTATTTCCAGGAGTATTCTTCCTGTGCGGTCTGGAGCAGGGAAACAATACCCTCGGTCTTTCCTTCCGGATAGGGCTTCAGATCGGGATAGGTTTCTTCCTTGATCCATTTATCGTTCCAGGGATCCAGGACTTTGTGTGTATAGGGATCGGCAAGGGTCAGTTCGCCATCGACAAGATACTGGAAAGCATATTCTTTTTTCGGGGTAAGTCCGCCGAGAGCCAGGAAATAATGATCTCCGTCTTTTTTCATCCGGTAATTGTCTGAAGGAAGCCAATCGTTAAATTCCCCGATTACAAAAACATGTTCTTTGAAAGGAGCATACAACACAAGGGTAGCTTCCGTGTCGCTCAGGTAGTTGATCCCCTCGGTCAGATCCGGATCCAGGCTGCCTTCGGGTTGGGATCCCAGCACATGAAGGTATATTGAATCGGTAGCGGCTTCGTCGCCCGACTGGGCCCTTACCCAGATCCAGTTATCTCCTGACAGACTAAAATTGAAGGTATATTCCAGCTTGTCTGTGGTGGAGGAAGTTACCAGGTCATCGTTCAGGTAGAGTGAAAAACTGGCTGAACGATTGGCTACTGCAGTGAAATCAAGATTCGTATCGGTATTTACAATGCTTTTCTCGCCGGGTGAGGTTATGGAAACATTCAGTCCGGCTTCAAAAACCTCCACGAAAATATCCTTACCTCCGGTATCTTTCCCTTCCAGGTAATTCGATCCCACTTTAACTCCACTACGAAATACCACGGCAATCTGCCGGATGATCTCACTTTCAGGTGCACCAAAGTATTGCCTGATGGAGGGTCCCAGGGTAAGAGAGTATAGATTGGCGGAAACCCGGGTCATTTTGGTGTCGGCTGTATTTTGTCCCCAGTTCGATTTTACATATTTCCAGTCCGAACTTGAGGTACTGGAGGAGGTAATCACACCAATATGTGCATACACATCGCCGGAATAATTTTTAAGTCCGCCGGTTCCCTTACTTGCATCGAAAAAGAGGGTTACACTCTCAGTCACTATTGGGAGAGGGGGATCGGTAGTTACGACCTGTGCCTGTCCCTTAATCGTTATCAACAGCAGTAATCCTGCAAACACCCATTTGCTCATCTTCTGGTCGTTTAGAATTCAATAATATAGGGGGTTATGGGTTTTAGCTCCAGTTGACCTTCCCCCAGGTCAAGAATTTCCCCTGAAATTACTTCGGTTCCTTTCTTTGTTCCATTCATAATCTCCTCAAATCTGCTGAGTTCAAGTGTGTATTTTTCTGTGTTTTTATTGAGAATAACCATCACCTTTTTTCCTTGGTTATAGCGGAAAAACACATAGACATTTTCGGAAGGAGCGAAGTGCAAAAGTTTGCCTGAATGGATTCCTTCACTGGTTTTTCTCCAGTTCAGGATCTTTTTAAATATTTCCTGTGTTTCGAGGGCTTCCTTACTCATTCCTTCCCCGGTGAAGGCATTTACTTTATCGCCTTTCCAACCACCGGGAAAATCCTTTCGGATATAGCCGTGCCCGTCGCCTTCCGTATGGTCCATTAGTATTTCCGTTCCATAATAAATCTGAGGAATCCCTCTTATGGTGAGGATGTAGGCTATTCCCAAATGGAACAGCTCTCTGTCCATACCCAATTGCATATAGAACCTGGGCATATCGTGGTTATCAGGGAAGATGGTAATGTTATCGGGATCGGGGTACAGGAAATCCATAGCCAGTGCTTCGTAAAGCCTGACGAGTCCGGTTCCCCAACTTTCTTCTTCAGTCAGAGCCTTTACAAGAGCGATCTGAAGCGGGAAATCCATCACACTTGGCAGGTGGGGTTTATATCCATCGTGATTTTTTTTTCCTTTTTGCCAGTAGGAGACGATCACGGGATTTTCACTCCATTCTTCACCCACAATATTGAAATTCGGGTATTCATCCAGCACTTTCTCGCACCATTCAGCCATCATTTCTTTTTGAGGGTAGGGGTAGGTATCCATTCGAATACCGCCCAGATCCAGATATTCTATCCACCAGATGCTGTTCTGGATCAGGTAGTTTTTTAAAAGCGGGTTATTTTGGTTCAGGTCGGGCATGGAGGGTACGAACCATCCTTCGACCATTAATTTTTTATCCTTTTCCGAGGCATAGATGTCCTGGTTGACGGTTCTTTTATGGTTTGTGATCTTATAATCGGGATAGAGATTAATCCAGTCACTGGAAGGAAGATCGTTCATCCACCAGTGTTTGGATCCGCAGTGGTTGAAGACCATGTCCATAATGAGTTTGATCCCTTTTTCAGAGGCTTTCCGGCTTAATTCAAGATAGAGATCAATATCTCCCAGCCGGGGATCTACTTTATAGAAATCGGTGATGGCATAGCCATGGTATGAAGCTTCGGGCATATCATTTTCGAGTACGGGATTTAGCCATAAAGCGGTGAATCCCATATCGCTTATGTAATCCAGGTGATTAATAATCCCCTGAAGGTCACCGCCATGTCTTCCGTAGGGGTCTGAACGGTTTATGGTTTTTTCGTTCATGGTTTTCACCACATCGTTGGAGGGATCCCCATTGGCGAACCGGTCGGGATATGCGAGACAGATCACATCGGAGCTGTTAAAACCCTCCCTTTTGGCAGAGTTTTTTTCTCTTTCTTTCAGTTCGTAGTTATAGGTGAACCGGGTTTTGCCTTCCTCCATAAAAACGATATCGAATGTTCCGAGCTCGGCAGAGCCTTTGATTCTAAGGTCGACAAAGAGATAATTGGGGTTGTCGGTGGTGATGAGATCTTTAATTTCCACCCCTTCTTTACCGATAACAGGTTGTGTGGAAGCAATGTTTTCGGCATGAACCATAAGCTGTAGTTCATTGTTTTTCATACCCGTCCACCAGAACGGGGGTTCCACGCGAATATCCTGTGCAAGGGAGAGAAAAGGCAAAACCATAATGATAAATGCAACAAGATAAGCTTTTAAGAAGTATTTCATCGTTAACCGTTTTGGAATAAAAAAAGGGGAATGAGAACCTGATTCTCATTCCCCATGGATAACTATACTACTTACTTGCGGGTGTAATAGTATAGGTAAGATTGATAAGATCGGCTTCTACGGTATAGGTTCCTGCACCCGGACTGGGTATGGAAGATGGATCGGGATCCGCATCAGTAGGTCTGGGTACCAGCGTACCACTGGTTGAGGTGCCGCTGGCGTCGGTTCCGTATTGAGGTGCCCATGCACCCGGGGTTCTGATGAATTTGATGTTACCTGCCAGCAGATCGGTGGTAAGAGTGAACACGAAGGGAGCCTTGGCACCCATGGCCAGGGGCTCTGCATTGTTCCATCCTGCAGCTGTACCATCACCCAGCATAAAGAGTCCGGCGGGCTTCACTTCATAAGTGAGATTTATGATATCCACGATCACTTCATAGATACCGCTTTCGGCCGGAGCCTGCAATGCAGGAGGATCGGGCTCGGATTCCGTGGCTCTGAGTACCAGATTACCGGATTCCGGAGTAGCCGAACCATCGGTTCCGTACTGGGGTGCCCATGCACCCGGTGTGGTGATGAATTTATAGTAATTACCTCCATAAAGAGTATCGATAATATGATATTTTCCTTCACCCAGGGAAACCAGTTGCAGGGGTTCAGCATTGTTCCAGCCGGCCCGGGTGGCATCCCCCAGCATATAAAGCGGAGGAGCTTCATCGCTGTAGGGGGTAACGGTGATCATCATATCGCCCGACATCACCTCGTCCACAAATTCGCTGATTACCGATACCAATCTCATCTTCAGACTGTTTTCTTCATCTGGAGTGGCACTCATATTTAGCATCAGCTCATTCATGGCACCAACCGTGATGGTAGCGAAAGT
The DNA here is from genome assembly GCA_964572225.1 of uncultured Bacteroidaceae bacterium. Lineage (GTDB taxonomy): Bacteria > Bacteroidota > Bacteroidia > Bacteroidales > CAZNFR01. The sequence continues at coordinate 10,749 of CAZNFR010000029.1, read as the reverse complement.
GTCGTTGGTAGTTACGATCTCCATGGCATTACTGTAGCTGCTATCGGCGAAAGTAACTTCAAGCGTATACTGGGTCCCTGCGGCAAAACCGTAATCGGTAGGGTTCCAGCTGAAGGTTGTAAGAATATCATCTACTTCGTCCTTGGATAGAACAAAGCTGGGGGATCCGGATGGGGATGCGAAAGAGGGAGCCACCACCTGATCCATTTGCAATACCGGTCCTGCTTCGGGATCTTCACAACTGAAGACGGCAAATAAAGCAGCAATGGTAAGTATAACTAAACTTAATTTTTTCATTTCAATATTATTTAAGATGTTTATCCACCATATCCTGGGGTGGGATCAAGTTTCGGATTCGCACCCAGGTCGGATGCCGGGATGGGGAGAAGGTTATATCTTTCGTTCACACCAACACCTCCCTGAACGCCACCTTTCCAGGGCCAGAGATAATCAGAGGAAGTGAGAAGCCCGTAACGTACCAGGTCGGTTCTTCGGTGGCATTCTGAGTATAATTCACGGGATCTTTCATCGAGGATGAAGTCCAGTGTCATTTCACCCTGAGTGATATTCCCTGAGGTGTCTCCATAGGCTCTTTCTCTCAGTTCGTTGATATATCCGAGAGCCAGTCCGGCATCTCCACCCGTGCCACCTCTTAATACTGCTTCAGCATACATTAGGTATACATCGGCGAGACGGAACATAGGGAAGTCGGTGTCCACGAAAGTCAGGTCTGAACCAGGATTCCCGTTTCTGTCCACATTTTTGAACTTGGTAATGGCATAGCCGTCGGTAAAGATGAAGATATTCTCGATTTCCTTTTCCTGTCCGGCGATATAGAACATCGCTCTGGAGTCGGAGTTTCCGGTAATATCTGAGAACTGATCCACAAAGGCAGAGGTAACACGGGTTCCGCCCCAGCCTCCATCGATACCGAACTGGGAAGGAGGCATGCTTCCACCCACTGCAGCATGAACCACAAAGGTCATACCCCCGTAGGTTTTGGTATGGATTCCATCGAAGGTGATGGGGAAAATGATACCACTGGCGGTATGGTTATCTGCAAGGAAGAGGTTCTGATAATCCGGTTCCAGGGTGTATCCTGCGGCGATCACCTTTTCGCACTGTTCAATACACTCGGTGTATTTTTCCTGACCGATATACACCTCTGCATTCAGGTAGAGTTTGGCAAGCAGAGTCCAAACCGCCGCAAGGTCTGCTCTACCGTATTCATTCTGACGTGGAGCTACCATTTCATCTTCAATGTCCAGTAATTCGGACTCGATATAGGCAAACAGGTCTGCTTTCGAGATGGGATCAGGGAAGAAGGAACCCACTGCATCCTCTTCAGTGACAAAAGGCAATCCGGGTCCGAAAAGATCGAGTGCATGCCAGTAGCTGAGTGCTCTGAGGAATCTTGCTTCAGCACGGTATTCGGCAACCTCAGCTTTGAGGGCATCGTCGGCACCCCTGTCGTTAAGTTTCCCTTCGGTAGTCTCTCTTATGAATTCATTGGTTAAAGAGATCTGGTAATAGATACGGTTATACATGGCAGAAACGAATTCATTGGTAGGGGCCCAGTCGAGTTCAGAGTAGTCCCTGAGGTTACCATCGTTCCATGCGATAACCGATTCATCGGTGGTAAGTTGCTGTGCCAGCCAGTATTGTCTGAGATATTGTGAGAAACCCTCGTCAATACCGCTGATATCGGGCTGACCGGCAGGGCCTTCCTGTCCGCTCACGGCAAGACCGGCATAGAGTTTGGCCATAACCAGTCTGTAAGATTCCGGATCTTCGTATACAGAAGCTGAAGTGACTTCATCGTCATCCAGGGGAACCGTATTGAGATCATCAGTACAGGATGTAAATGCAAGCAAGGCTGCAAACATTCCTGCGGTTATATATTTAAACATTTTCATTTTCATCGTTATTCACTTTTTTCAATTAAAAATCAAGACTTACACCCAGGAGGTAGGTGGTAGGACGCGGGTACACGTCGTTATCGATCCCGTTATCCACCTCCGGATCCAGTCCGTCATAGTTGGTAATGACAAAGAGATTCTGCACGGTAGTGAATACCCTGAGACCTATGTTGCCCTGGGCAAGGTTATTGAAGTTATACCCCAGCGTGGCATTATCCAGTCTCAGGAAAGAGGCATTTCTCACATAATAGTCGGAGAAGTACTTCGGATTCTCAAACCTTGTGTCATAGATATAATTGGGCACATTGTTGAGGTATCCTGCCGGATTGTAAAGCACGCTGTATACGGCCTGCTTGGAATCCACATTGTTGTATACATAGTTACCCAGATTGATCCTACCCGCGAATCCGAAATCAAAGTTTCTGTATCTCAGGTAAGAAGAGAATCCCATAAATGCGTCGGGAGCGGATTGTTCGTAACGGTATTTATCGTCACTGGTGATAATGCCGTCCCCATCCCTGTCCACATAAAGACCTTCGATCGGCATTCCGTCCTCATCGTACACCTGTTCCCATACATAGAATGAGTTAGAAGGATAACCCACGCTGTGGATCTGGATTTTGTTCCCAACCCCTCCGGAGATATCGCCGGTGGGTACCCCTGCGTAATTCGGATCATCGATGGCCGTAAGCTTGGTGATCTCATTCTGATTGTAGGTGGCATTGAAGTTAACCTGCCAGGTAAGATCGGGAGTGGAAACTACAGTGGCACCGATGTTGAATTCAATCCCCCTGTTTTCAAGACTTCCCACGTTAGTGATGATCTCGTTGGTGAGGTTGGTACCTGCGGGTACCGGGATCTGGTTGATCAGATCGTCGGTGGTTCTGAGGTAAGCATCAATGCTACCGAAGATGCGGTTTCTCAGGAATCCGAAATCAAGTCCGATATTATAGGTAGTGGTTTCTTCCCATTTGATATTGCGATCGTAACCTTCCGGTCTTAGCGTGGTAACATAATTATTCCCGAACTGGTATTGTGCGCTGACCTGGCTATAGGTGTAGCTGGCAAGATAGGGATAGTCATTGTTGGTGATATCCTGCTGACCGGTGACACCGTAGCCCAGTCTCAGTTTCAGGTCGGAGACGGCAGCAACATTTTCAAGGAAGGGCTCATCGTCGATATCCCATGCGAGGGCAACGGAGGGGAAGAGACCCCAGCGATTTTCCTCGGCAAATCGCGAGGATCCGTCGTTCCTGAGCGTAAAGGTAAGAAGATACTTGTCGGCCACAAAAAAGTTCAACCTACCGAAAACAGACATCAGCACGTTTTCGGTTGGAACAGCGTCGTCCTTGGTAGTATCGGTTTCTGCGATATTGGTCACGAAATCATAGTTCTCGCGGAAGAAGCTTTGATAGGAGTAACCGGCGGTAACATCGATACGACTGTTAATCGCTTCAAGATCCTTTTTGTAATTGAGGTAAAAATCGAGAAGTTCGTTTTTCTTTTCCTGAGTATAAAACTTGCTTTCTCCACCATCACTGAATTTCCAGGCAGCATCTTCCGGAATCACCACGGTGCCTTCAGAATCTGAATAATCGTAACCCAGGTTGAGGTTAGCGCTCAGTTCGGGGAGGAAATGGAATTTATAATCAAGCTGAAGATTTCCGATAAGGCGGTTTACGGTTGCCTCATCCTTGTTTTGTTCGAGCTGCGCCAGCGGGTTGCGAGTAGCAATGGTGATAGGATCCCCGTTGGGCTGTGTCCAGGTAAAATAGCCGCCATAAGGACTGTTTTCGTCGAATACAGGCTGGGTAGGATCGAAAGCAACTGCACTACCTACGGCACCCTTATCGGCAAACCGGTTTTGAATGTTCATCCCTTTGATGTTGAAATTGACTTTCAGATGATCGTTCAGCAGACTGGGACTAAGGTTCAGTGAGGCGGTGGCCCTTTCCAGGGTGGAGGTTTTCAGGATGCCATCCTGATCCGAATAACCCACGGATGCACGGAACGGAAGATTGGCAACACTACCGCTGGCACTTAAGTTATGGTCGTGACTGATGGCGTTGCGAAGAATCTCTTCCTGCCAGTCTGTATTGGCATCACCCAGGAGATCCAGTACGGCACTTTGTCCGGCGAACTGTTCCTGCATTAAAGCGCTATATTCTTCAGCATCGAGGACATCGAGATTGTTTCTTGGGGTGGCAAGGCTCACATTTCCGCTGTAGTTGAAGCGAACAGGAGCGCCGGCCTTCCCTTTTTTGGTGGTAACGATGATCACCCCGTTGGATGCCCTGGAACCATAAATTGCGGTTGCAGATGCATCTTTCAAAACGGTCACAGACTCAATGTCGTTGGGATGAATGGTGCTTAAAGGGTTGCTCATACCTGAGATATCCTGGTTGTCGACCGGAACCCCGTCAATTACGATAAGCGGATCGTTGCTTGCACTCAGGGATGATCCGCCCCTGATCCTGATCTTTTGTTTACTTCCCGGTGCCCCACCTTCGCTGGTGATCTGTACACCGGCAATCTTACCCTGGAAAAGTTCCTGAGGGGAACTGATGACTCCGGAGTTGAAGTCTTCCGCTTTAACCACGGCAACACTACCGGTGGCATCATCCTTTTGAACCGTACCATAACCGATCACTACCACCTCATCAACCGCTATGGCAGAGGGATTCAGTTGGACGTCGATTACGGACTGATCGGATACAGTCACTTCCAGGGTTTCATAACCCACGAAAGAATAAACAAGCACATCACCGGTGGAAGCGTTTAAGGTATAATTACCTCCGAAATTGGTGGCGGTACCTGCAGTGGTGCCTTTAACTACAACAGTAGCACCCGGCAGGGCACTTCCATCGTTTGCATCTGTTACGGTTCCGATTATGGTCCTGGGTTGTGCACCAAGTTGTGCAGCCAGAAACACACCGAAGATCAACAGAAGCATTTTTCCGAAATAAGGTCGTTTTTTCATAAAATCCAGTTTTAGCTAATGTTTGATTTTCTTTTTTAATAATTTGAGATCTCTTTTAAATTATTCCCGGTAATTCACAAGAGGTATTTCCTAGTTTGCTGTGCAATTTATTGAAAAGGGAATGTTTACTTAATATGAAATTAACGTTAAGGCTCCGAAATTCTCCGCAAACGATTCCGCAAACGTTTGAAATAAGGGTTTCCGGAATATGTTTTGTAACATGTTATTATACAGGCAGTTTAAAAATTCTGCTTCGGAGCATAAAAAAAATTGTTAACTTTCAATCTAATTAAAACCAAGGAAAGCTACCGGATGTTTACAGGGAAGATGTAAATCAGGCTAATAAATATGTTAGTTCTACTAACTTAACAGTTAATGAAATCCCCCCAAATTACGATAAAGGATGTTGCCAAAGAGCTGGGAGTCTCGCCATCGACGGTTTCCCGGGCCCTAAAGGATCACCCCGACATTTCACCGGAGACCAAAAGACAGGTCCGCGAGGTAGTCGAGAAACTCAGGTACAAGCCTAATGCGGTGGCTCTAAGTCTGAGAAACCGGAAAACCCATATTATTGGTGTGATGGTTCCCGCCATGGTCCATCATTTTTTTTCCACAGTGATTTCCGGCATTGAGGAGATGGCCATGAGTGAGGGTTACAATGTGATGGTTTTTCAGTCGGGCGAGATTTATGAGAGGGAGGTCCTGAGTACACAATCTTTAATTTCCAGCCGGGTTGACGGGGTTTTGGTCTCTATTGCCAAGACCACCCATAAATTTTCACATTTCAGGGAGATCATGGATAACGGAACCCCCCTGGTTACCGATGAACTGGAGACGGATAAGGTTACCGTAGATGATTTCGGAGGAGCATTTATGGCAACCGAGCATTTAATTAAAACCGGATGCAGAAGAATAGCCCATTTTGCCGCTCCCCAGAGTCTTCAGATAGGATATCAGCGCCAGCGAGGGTATATTTCGGCACTGGAGAAGTACGGACTAAAAGTGGACGACAGGTTAATAATACAGTGTGATGAGCATGATCAGGCTCTTGAGCTAACCCCCGGGATCATGAACCTTCCTGAGCCACCCGATGCCATTTTTGCCGTGAACGATATGACTGCCATAGGGGTGCTTAAAATCCTGAAGAAGCTTGGACTGAGAGTTCCGGGTGACATTTCGGTGGTGGGATTTACCGACGGACTGGTTTCATCGGTTACCGATCCGCCCCTCACCACCGTGAGTCAGCATGGCTTTGAGCTGGGCAAGAGAGCGGCAGCCATATTGCTTGAGCGGATCAATTCAGGAGTGGAAATTATGGACCCCATCCTTGAGGTTCTGCCAACCGAATTGATCATACGAGAGTCTACCCGTCCACTTCCGCAGGAATAACCTATTGTAAAACATGTTTTTTTTCCGCAAACGTTTGAAACGGGAACTCCGGGATGAAAATACCGGTAAGAATATCCTTTTGAAGGTTAGGAAATTTGCAATTCAGGTTAAATAATTCATAATTTTGAATTGGAACGAAGATTTATCCCGGTAATTATTTCAGATCTCTCCATATTTGTTCCTGAGTGCTGACAATCCTGTTGGCCACTGTTTTCAATTGTTTACATCCGTAATACTATTTCTTATGAAGAAGCCAAGACTATCTTTCTGGCAGATCTGGAATATGAGCTTTGGTTTCCTGGGGATACAGTTTGGATTCGGCCTGCAGAACGGGAACGTAAGCCGGATTTTTCAAACCCTGGGTGCCGAGATAGAGCAAATTCCGATTTTATGGATTGCAGCTCCGGTAACCGGTTTGATTATTCAGCCCATTATAGGGCATATGAGTGATAATACCTGGAATCGTCTGGGAAGGAGACGGCCCTATTTTCTGGTGGGTGCCCTCCTTGCTTCGGTTGCGCTTATTTTCATGCCTAATTCGCCAAGTTTATGGATTGCAGCAGGGATGCTCTGGATCATGGATGCCTCAATAAACATTTCCATGGAGCCTTTCCGGGCTTTTGTGGGCGATATGTTACCCGATGAGCAGCGGACCCTCGGTTTCACCATGCAGAGCTTTTTTATAGGTATCGGGGCTTTTGTGGCCTCCTGGATGCCCTATGTAATGGCGAATTGGTTTAACTTCTCCAATATTGCCCCGCCTGGAGAGATCCCGGAAACCGTGAAATACTCCTTTTATTTCGGGGGTGGGGTATTTCTGCTGGCGGTTTTATGGACGGTTTTCTTCACCCGTGAATATTCACCGGAGGAGATGGCCGGATTTGAAGAGGACCATCCGGCGGGCACAAGGGAGACGGTTACCGAAACCGAACCCTCGGGTAGTTATCTGCGGAAAGGGACCATCTGGTCACTTGCCGGCGCCATCCTTGTATACCCGGTATATTCCTTCAAACTGGAACAGGAACTTTATATCATCGCATTTGGATTGCTGCTGTTCGGATTGCTTCAGTTGCTGACCGGCTTCCTGGTGAGATCGGGAAAAAACCGTTCCGTACTGGTAAGTGTTATCACCGACCTATACCGTATGCCACTCACCATGAAGCAATTAGCTCTTGTTCAGTTCTTTTCCTGGTTTGCGCTTTTCAGCATGTGGATCTATACTACTTCGGGTGTCACCAGTCATATTTACGGAACGAACGACCCCACCAGCACGGCTTATAACGAGGGGGCCAACCTGGTAAGCGGGATGTTCGGATGGTATAACCTTTTTGCCGCAGGATTCGGACTGGTTATCCTGCCCTGGCTCGCCCGGCTCACCAACCGGAAGATCACCCATATGATCGCCTTGATCATTGGCGGGATAGGTCTGGCATCGGTCTATTACCTGAAGGATCCTTCGCATATGATCTATTCCATGATTGGCGTCGGACTCGGATGGGCAAGCATACTGGCCATGCCTTACGCCATTCTGACCGGTTCATTGCCGGCGAATAAAATGGGAGTCTACATGGGAATTTTCAATTTTTTCATTGTGATCCCGCAGATCCTGGCCGCTTCCATACTTGGCTTTATGGTAAAGGAATTGTTTGACGGTCAGAGTATTTATGCGCTCTTAACCGGAGGTATATCCATGTTTGTTGCAGCCATCCTGGTACTTTTTGTCAGGGATGTTTCGGCTGAAAGGGCCCTGGGTGCCTCTGGAGGCGAATAAGAAAAAAACCAAACCGGCATTTTCCCGGCGAATGAATGGGGGTAGTTGGCATCGATGATTACCAGAGGGAAGGTTGCCGGATTAAATCAGAAGTGAACTATGAATTGCTATTATAAAGTTGACGAATGGAAAGTGATCGAAGAGGGATTTGATCCTTCCATGCAGATGTCGTCCGAGAGTATTTTCAGTCTGGGTAACGGCAGGATGGGGCAGCGGGCCAATTTTGAAGAGGATTACTCGGGTGAGACTTTTCAGGGGACCTATATTGCAGGGGTTTACTATCCGGATAAAACCCGGGTCGGATGGTGGAAAAACGGCTATCCCGAATATTTCGCCAAGGTATTGAATGCGCCCGACTGGATTGGGATCCGCGTGGAGATTGATAAGGAGAGGCTGGATCTTCACAAAGCTGAGATCCTTGACTTTTACCGGGAGCTCAATATGAAGGAAGGCTACCTCCTGCGAAAGTTCAGGGTTAAACTGCTTTCGGGTAAGGAACTGGAGGTAATGGCAAGGCGCTTTCTCAGCATATCCAACGATGAGATCGGGGTGGTTAATTACCGTGTGCGTGCCTTGAATTTCGAAGGTGAATTATCCTTCATACCCTTTATTGACGGGGATGTCAAAAACCGGGATGCCAATTACGATGAGTATTTCTGGGATATTCTGGGAACCGACTCCCGGGAGGAATCGGCCTATCTTCATGCCCGTACCAAGAAATCGGGTTTTGAAGTTTGTATGACCATGATGAATACGGTATTGGTAAACGGGTCTCTAAAGGAGATCGATCCCATGATCGTGGTAAGGGAGAAATACAGTGCCCAGAAATATAGCGTTATGCTTAAGGAAAGAGACACAGCCACGTTGATAAAATATGTATCTGTGGTCAGTTCCTTGAATTACCCTTCGGAGAAGCTGGTAAGCGAAGGAAGGGCCTCGGTCAGGAAAGCCTATGCCGAAGGATATGATAAACTTTTCAGCGATCATTGCGCGCTCTGGGATGAAAAATGGTCCCATTCAGACATCATTATTAAGGGGGACCCTTCAGCCCAGCAAGGCATTCGATTTAATATTTTTCATTTAAACCAGACCTATACTGGGGAGGATGAAAGATTGAATATTGGTCCAAAGGGGTTCACCGGTGAAAAATACGGGGGAAGCACCTATTGGGATACCGAAGCTTATCTGATCCCATTTTACCTGAGCACGGCACCGGAGAAGGTATCAAGGAACCTGCTTATCTACCGTTACAAGCACCTTCAGAAGGCAATAGAAAATGCAGAGAAACTTGGGTTTTCAGGGGGTGCAGCGCTTTATCCCATGGTGACCATGAACGGGGAGGAGTGTCATAATGAATGGGAGATCACCTTTGAGGAGATTCACCGGAACGGGGCCATTGCCTATGCCATTTATAATTACATAAGATATACGGAAGACCGGAAATACCTTGCCGAGTATGGGCTGGAGGTGCTGATTGCCATATCGCGATTTTGGAGGCAGAGGGTGAACTGGTCGGATGTGAAGGGCAAGTATGTTATGCTCGGGGTTACCGGTCCGAATGAGTACGAGAATAATGTGAATAACAACTGGTACACCAATAAGATGGCGGTCTGGACACTTTCCTATACCCTTGAGGCCATCGACTATGTGCTGGAGGAGCATCCGGAGGATTACAGCCGGATTGTGGAGGCTTCCGGACTGGATTATGAGAAGGAAACGGCTCAGTGGAGGGACATAATAGAGCATATGTATTTTCCGTATTCGGAAAAGCTGGGGGTGTTTCTGCAACAGGACGGGTATCTGGATAAGGAGCAATTGAAAGTGGCAGAACTAAAGAAAGCGGACCGGCCCTTGAACCAGAAATGGTCGTGGGACCGGACACTACGGTCGGTGTTTATCAAGCAGGCCGATGTGTTGCAGGGGATCTATACCTTTGAGGATGAGTATCCCCTGGATGTTATTCGCAGGAATTATGATTTTTACGAGCCTCGCACGGTTCATGAGTCCAGTCTCTCGCCCTGCATACATTCCATACTAGCCATCCGGCTCGGGTACCACAAGCGTGCCTATGAGTTGTATCTAAGAACGTCGAGGCTGGATCTGGACGACTACAATCATGAGGTGGACGAGGGTTTGCATATTACTTCCATGGGAGGAACCTGGATGTCGATTGTTTATGGATTTGGAGGAATGCGGATCCGGGATAACAGGCTGCAGTTTAATCCCTCGGTGCCTGCGAACTGGGAATCACTTTCCTTCCGCATCATGTTCAGGGATAATGTGATCCGGATCAATCTGGGAGCTGTGCAGGCTGAGATCCGCAATGAATCGGGTCCGGACCTGGAATTATACCTCCATGAGGAGTTTGTTCGTTGCGGGTCGGGGGAAACAATACGCCACAAGCTGCCTGCATTGCAGGAGAAAGCGGAATAGAGGTAATTCCCGCAGATCCTTTGACAAATAAATTAAAATCCGGATTTGAATATTAGCTAACATTTGCTTAATATTGCAGTCCGAAAAATCCGGGCACACAGCTCAGTGGATTAGAGCATCCCGACTGAAAAGTCGGGGGAGTCGTGGAGCCGCAGTGAAAAACAAAAGATAGTTCGTTAATTTGCAAGAAACTAAAAATAAAAGGGCCCATAGCTCAGCTGGTTAGAGCACCTGACTCATAATCAGGGGGTCGCTGG
>CAZNFR010000028.1:25149-39842 GCA_964572225.1 uncultured Bacteroidaceae bacterium | reverse complement strand
TCCTTTATTCTTAGGATGTTCAAAGCAGGAAAGCAAACTGTTACCGAAGAAGTGGTCGATTATATTCTTGATATAAGTCATGGCCATACCTATTATGTGCAGGCTATATGCAATTTCCTGTATAGTCAGGATGCCCTTCCCGCCGATGTTGAATCCTTTAACCGGATCTACTCTGAATATATTGAAGAGAAGCGGGTATTTTACCGTGAGTTACCGGAGAGGATGACCTCCCTGCAGTTCTCTACCCTGAAGGCTATTGCACTGAAGCGTAGGGTGGATCAGCCCACCTCCTCCGATTTTCTTGAGTTTGCAGGCATAAAGAGTGCCAGCAGTATGCAAAGGATCATTGAGTATCTGGAGGACAAGCAGTTCATTATTAAAGAGGAGGGAAATCACCGCCTGTATGATGTTTTTCTTGAGCATTTTTTGAGATACAGGAAATAGGATCAGAATTTCCTGGTCAGACCTCTTTACCTCATGATTAATTTCTTATCGCGCACTTTCAGGTTCATCCAGGCGATAATGGCCCCGGCGGTTCCGAACATGATCAGACTGTAAATGGCAGGAGAGATGGTCATGGTGGGATTATGAAGCAGGGTTGCGGCTATGGCTATGCCGAGCGTGCCGTTCTGGATTCCGGATTCGACGGAGATGGTTATGCTCTGGGCTATTTTCAGTTTGAACAGTCGTGCAGTGAAGAATCCGACAAGCAGCATGGCCAGGTTGAGGGTCAGAGCCACGGGTCCGGCCTGGGCAAAGAAGTTGAAAAAGTTTTCACGATCGTTCATGATGGCAGCCATGATAATGAGAAAAAGGAGAATGCCCGACATGATTTTGACGGGTCTTCCCATGATTTCTGAAAAGCGGGGGGCCCTGGCCCGAATAACCATCCCGATGGAAACTGGCAGCAGGGTAATGATTATCACCTTAATGATGGTGTCAAAGACCGGAAGAGGGACATATTCGCCCTGTTCCATAAAATGCCCGAGAGAGAAATTAACGATAAGGGGGATAGTAAAGACCACGATGATGCTGGATATGGCGGTAAGGGTGATGGACAGGGCGGTATCTCCCCGGGAGATATGGCTTATCAGATTTGAAGTGGGTCCGCCGGGACAGGCGGCCAGGATCATGATACCCACAGCCAGTTCGGGTGAGCGCACAGGGATCAGCATCAGGATCAGAAATGCGATTACCGGGAGGAGGATTATTTGATTAATGATTCCCAGGGTTGCTGCTTTGGGATAGAGGGCTACCCTTTTAAAATCGCCCGGGACCAAAGACAGTCCCATTCCTAACATAATAATACCAAGGGAGACGGGGAGGAGGATTTCGGTGAGAAAATTAGTTTCCATGTTTTGATAGTTTGGTTAGTATGTCTATTACCGGGTTAACGGCAAGACACTTAAGAAAAAATCAAATATATGCCCCATTGGGTATTTGTGCAACCCCGGGGTATGAGAATCTGAAACTGTTCCTTGGATTTGGAGAGGTTTTTTTTTGAAGTGTGTTCCCTGAGTTCGTGAAATCCCTGAATTCACATGGGAAAGGCATGTCATTGCTTCATGCCTGACTCTCTGTTATTTTCCTGTTAAAAACCTGAGCCTGATATTGTTTACCCTCAGGATTTAAAAGAATGCTTTCCTCAATTCTTCAACCTGTTCATTGTTAATGGGAACCAGATTGCCCAGGGCTGATCCCATGATGAGGGATTTGGCGCTGAACTCGGCCACTTCCAGTCGGTCGAAGGTACCCAGCAGATTTTTTCCGGTTACCAAAACCGATTCGTTATTGATGATTACAGCGGGAGTATTATCGGTAATGGTGTTTACCACATCTTCCTTCCCATTGAAATGGGACCCGAAATGCATATTGGGAATATCCTGCAGGAAGATCCAGCTTTCGGGGATGGTCCGGACATCAATCTTTTTGCCGGTTACGCTATAGGCCATCAGATAGGGGGTTTGAGTAAGGATAATGGCGTTTACATTTGGATTTCTTTTATAGATCTCTCTGTGCATCCATGTAGAGCGGCTGGGAATCTTGCCCGGTTCGCGTTTTCCGTCTTTGATCTGCACAATATCTTCGAGGCGTATATCCCAGCGTGGCACATTGGTGGCGGTTATCAGGAAGTCGTTTTCCCTCCACCGAACCGAGACCGTGCCATAGGAGCTGATCATGAGTCCCTGATCGCAGGCTCTGAGCACGATATTCCGGATCTGCTTACGAATGTCTTTTTCGTCTGAAGGGTGTTCCACTCTATCCATTTCCGGAAGCAGGGTAGGGATCTGGTTTTCAAAATCCACAATCTGATGATCACTAAGGTAGTTGGGTTTACCGATAAAACTTCCATAGATGATGGTGCGGGCACAGAACTCCATGGTTTCGAAACGCTGGAAGGTGTCGCTGATGTCCTTTCCGCCGGCAACCGTACCGTGATTCTCCATGATCACAGCTTTTACCCCTTTTACAAATTCTTCGGCGATCACGGCACCCAGGTCATTGCTGCCGGGAAGGGCATATTTGGCATACCCGATGGGTCCGCAGATGTTTTTTGCCTGGGGCAGGACGTTGGTATTCGGAACCTGTCGTACAATGCTGAAAGAAACGAGTGCCGGGGGATGTGCGTGGATAATGGATTTTATATCCGGTCTGGCTTTATAGATGGCCGAATGAAAAGGATACTCGGAGGAAGGTTTGTGCCGGCCTTCGATGCTACCGTCTTTGCGGACACATACAATATCGGATGCTCTGAGGGTACCCTTGTCGATTGCCGAAGGGGTTACCCAGATATCCCCGTTTTCGTCTATAATGGAGATATTTCCTCCGGAGGTAGTGGTGAGTCCGTTCTTATATATTTTATTGATGATAACAATGATCTGATCCCGGGGATGCATCATCTCGACGTTAAGCTTTCTCATGGTGGGTAAGGTGTTAAATTGGACTGTACAAAGTTGAGAATAAAAATAATGGTTTTGGTTAAGGTAGAATTAAATTGTTGGTTCCAGGTACCGGATGTAAAACTATATAATTATTACCGGAGATACATAAGTCTGAGGAAGGAAAAAAAAAGATTCCAGGGACAAGGGTATTCCTGGAATCTTAGGAGTATTGATTTTTATTTAACTACGGATTCAGAAGGACATTAAAAAAGACGGATAAGAACAAAATCATCTGCCCTTATCCGGTTTTTCAAATCTACCTTATTCAATAATCAGCTTTTCAGTAATTGTGGCTGATCCTGAGGTCAGTTTTACAATGTAAAGACCACTCTTCAATCCATCCAGGGAGATCAGGGTGTGCTGGTTTGTTAACCGGAGATTTCTAATCTGTTGTCCGCCAATGGAGTATATGGTAAGTTTTCCGCCGGATTCATTGCCTTTCAGATAGACATTTAAATGTGTACTGGCAGGGTTGGGATACAGCAGGATACCTGACTGTTCAAAGTCTTTAAAATCTGTTCCATAATCCGGATCGAGATACCTGGGATGACCGCTTATGGCGATGTCGTCCAGATAGATCCTTGTGGCCGGATTGGTGGAGGTTACATTCCACCGGATCTGAACGCTGTCGCGATCATCATTCACGATGAACTGCTTCATTTGCCAGTCGGCCGAGATTTCGGTATCGGAAGTGAATGAACCTACTTCAGTCCAGTCTGCATCGTCATTATCCTTTATGCTCACCGTGAGTTTTTCACCAGCCTGTATGGGTGAAGCATCGTTCATTTCCACTTTGGTGTAGAATGAGATGGTATCGCCCCCTTTGTAAATCCTGGAAACGAGGTCTCCGTCGAGTGTTGTGAACCTCATGGCATTGGGTCCCGGGTATAGGTCGTTACTGATCCCTGAGGCAACAAAAGTACCCCCAGTGGTCCATCCATCAGGAATTGCATTCTGAGGGTAACCGAAACGTAAATGATACCCGTCAACATTGAATTTGATGGTGTAAGTCTGGGCAGTGCTTCCATCCTTTGCGGTAACCAAAATACTGCCTGTACGCTCTGCATCGGAACCAAAGTACTTGGCAGGATCCGGAAAGTTGACTTCTACAGTTGCGTCCGGATGGAGAGGAGTTGCTTCTACCTTTACATATGGACAGGTATGAGTCTGTTCATAATCCAGGACTCCACTTTCAAATCCTGAAAGAGGCATACCGTCCAGCTTCAGATCGACAAGGTAGGCATTATCGTCAGAAAGGGGACCTGCAGTAAAAAGACTCAGATCGTCCATGTAAAATTCTTTGGCGTCGCCTGAGCTAAACCTGAGTTTTACTGAAGGGGAGTTGTCGTTAATATCGACCGTATAATTTGTGTAGGGAAAAATGACGTCACTTACCACGGATAGAATTTTTGTCCAAGTGTTCCCTCCATCATTTGACTTTTCAACCACCAGAGAATCAACGCCGGTTTGCTTTGACATAAGCCAGAATGAAAGAGTGCCTGCGGTATAGTAGCCCTTGGTAGTGATGGTAAAGGGCTTGAGGATTTTAACGGCATGGCTACCTCCGAATGTGCCAGAGTATTCGGTGTTTCGATTGGAGGCAGTTGTAGTCATAAAAATACCATCTGCCACCCAACCGGAGGGTAATGTTGATCCAAATCCAAGTTCAAAATGTGCTTCCTGGGCATTTGAAGTAACCCCTGGCAACAGGAATAAAATTGCCAGCAATGTCTTCCAGAGAAGTTTTACTTTCATAATTGCTAGATTTAGTTTAAAGAATAGTATTGATTTAGGTAAAATTACCCCGACTTTCCCTGTCAGAGCTGTAACTATGATTCAGCTTATAGGCTTCTTACAGCTGAATATCGTGTTTATGTTACATAAATAGGAGTCTGGTGTAACCTTACTGGTTAAGGCCCTGGTATGGTGTAAATTTCAAAACTTGTCCATAAACATTGGCAGGTTTTCTTTGCAGGATACCTGTTTTTCACTATCATTACAGAAATCAATTACCAATAACCATGTTTCTGTTTTCAATATTCCGAAGACTGTCTGCGACAGTTGTTTATAGTTTTCTTTTTCTGGTTTTTGCTGAAGGGACAACACCTGCTTTATCGGGTGATGAAAACTCTACCCGCCAGGATACAGGTATGAAAATTTACAAATACCCCAGTATTTCGCCAGCATCCCGGGATTACAAAGTAAAGATCAACGGGCAGGATGCTTTTGCCTTTTACACTTCGGCCGGAACTTTTGTGGCTTTCGAGTCTGATCAGGATGTGAGCGCAGAGGTATGGTCGAATATTCCGACCAGTGAAGTGGATTTTTTACCCCGAAGATTTAACATCGAGGCCCGGATTGAGGATCACTACATACGCTTTACCATGCCTGCAAATTCCAAAATTCTTTTGGAAGTTCCGGGAAGGGAACAATTGTTCTTTTATGCCTGCCTCCCTGCCGATAACAAACCCGATCCTGATGCCGAAGGTGTTTATTATTTCAAGGAAGGACAGATTTATGAGGCTGGGGAAATTGTGCTTGAAGACAATGAAATGGTTTATATCGAAGGGGGAGCTGTGGTAAGGGGAAATATACGTGCTACCTCGGCAAGAAATATTACCATTTCGGGCTATGGGGTGCTGGATCATAGTTTTTACGAGAACCAGCGAAGAAAACGTCACATCCTGCTGGAGGATTGCCTCGATGCCAATATCAACGAGATCATAATGATTGAACCCCAGACCTGGATGATCACCCTGTATCATTCCGACAGGGTAACCATCGATGGTATTAAACAGCTGGGGGAAGGACATGGTTCCGATGGTGTGGATATCGTAGGTACCGACAATGTTTTGATCAAAAATTCCATGTTGAGAAACGGAGACGACTGTATCGTGGTTAAATCCTTTAAAAGGCCTCAGTATGTGGAGGCAAAACTAAATGAATGGGATGGGGTGACCAATGTATTGGTAACCGGATGTGCCGTGCAGGCAAACGGTGGGGGACAGGCATTTGAGATTGGCCATGAACTGACCCGGGGGCCCATTCAGAATATTATTTTCAGGGATACGGACGTAATGGGTGTGCATGGACAAGGGGGTGTTTTTGGCATTCATAACTCAGACGGTGCGCATATTCAAAATGTCAGGTATGAGAACATCCGCGTAGATCATTTTTATAACAAGCTGGTTGATCTCAGGATTATCAAAAGCCGGTGGACCCACGACGAGTCGAGAGGCAGCGCCCAGAATATCCTATTTAAAGATATCGATGTAACTACTTCCATTTTTAATCCCGGATACTCCATCTCATTGATTGGTGGTTATGATGAGGATCATAAGATCAAAAATGTGAGCTTCGAAAATTTCCGGCTTGATGGGGTCAGGGTTACCCACGCCGATCAACTGGATCTTTTTATTAAACAGGCGGAGAATATTGAGTTTAAGTGAGATGAATTTTTGATATTTCAAGAGTCGTTGGTGATCACCACGACTCTTTTTTTTTGGGCTCGCAACGAATTGGTCATCTATTTCATCTTTAAACCGGTTACAGGTTCGATTTTCATTCCGAAAAATGATTAAGAGATTTATATTACTACTTTCAATTACAGGTATATGTAGTGTTTTTCAATCCTGTGAAAAGGAAACGGACGGACTTCCCGATGTGAATGTCTTCATCGAGCAATTGAAACATGGAGATTATCCGGATAATCGACTACCCCGGTTCGGCTTATCACAGATCCCGGAATTGTTGCAGTATAGGAATGAAAAGATGTTAATTGAGTCATTTCCGGTAAATCCGGTATCCTCCTATTACCTCCCGGAATGCCGATTGGGTGTATATATTTTATGGACGATAGAATATATACGGAAAAGGGAAACAGGAGAGGCAGATGCATTGCTGCCTTGGCCATCGCTGAGTCCGGTTCTGACATCGAAAAACCCGATTGATGTTGCAGGGCCGGATTTTTTTGATCCTGATTTTCTTCATGAGAAGGCAGCCACTGCCTATTATACCTGGTGGGAAAATAAAAGGAATGTAAGTGCAGAAGCATTCGTGAGTACCAACCCTCTTCAAAACACCGGTATCCGGTGGTGGTAATCTGAATCCCCCCATCCTTAAATCCCCAATCTTCAAAAAAAAAATTTGACACGAATTCATTATTGTTGTATCATTGTAGTGTATTAGTACAATAGTACACAAAACAACAATAAACATGATACAGATTAATGATCTTCATTTTGGATACAGCCCTGTAAAACAGTTGTTTAAAGGCATGTCAACAGAGCTGTATCCAGGGAATATTTATGGTTTGCTTGGCAAAAACGGGGCTGGTAAGACTACTTTTTTGAGACTGGTCTCCGGACTCCTTTTCCCGCATAAGGGTGATATTGTCATTGAGGGTTTGCATCCGCGTGACCGGTATCCGGGACTTATGCGGGAGATCTACCTGGTCAACGAGGAGTTTTATCTCCCAGCGGTGGACCCGGATCTCTTTGTAAGGCTCTACAGTCCTTTTTATCCCCGTTTCAGTCATTCCTTACTTAGCCAGTATATGGAGGAGCTGAAGCTGCCCATGGATCATAAGCTGTCGGAAATGTCCTATGGTCAGAAGAAAGGATTTCTTCTTTCCTTTGGTCTGGCGACCGATTGCAGCTTGTTATTATTGGATGAGCCTACCAACGGACTTGACATCCCGTCCAAGAGTAAGTTTCGGAAGATGGTAGCAAATGCCATTCATGAAGAAAGAACCTTTATCATTTCAACCCATCAGGTGAGGGATATGGAAAATCTGATAGATCCGGTTCTGATCATGGACAGGGGTGAAATAATTTTTAATCAAAACATGGAGGATATCAGTACAAGGTTGTCATTTCGGAGGATCACCGGGGAGCCTGACCCTGAAACACTTATTTATTCAGAGTCATCCCTGGGAAGCAGTCAGATAATAGAAATAAATGAAGGGGGGAATGAAACCAGTATCAACCTCGAAATATTATTCAACGCAGTGATCAGCAGAAAAGAAAAATTCGAATCGCTTTTCAATGAGGTAAGCATATGAAAACCAAGATTTATTTTGAATGGACCCGATTTTACAGCTTGCTCAGGCTTGAGAACAGAAGAAACCGGAAAGGGATCCTGTTGACCCTGGCCATAATCCTGGGGTTTATGTATTTCATTGGGTTGATTTTGTCACCTGTCATGGACCCGGCTATGTCTGTATTTGAGCACTATTCCGGCTATGCTTTTTCCTTATTGATCGGAGGTTTTGTATTAAGTAGTCTGGCATTCCGGGATCATGGCAATCCACTGAAAAGATACAACTATCTTATGTTGCCTGCTTCCTCATTCGAGAAGTTTCTGAGCATGTGGGTGCTGACATCCCCCGGATGGATCTTAGGGTATACACTTATCTACACTCTTTATACCATCCTGGCGAATCTTACCGGTCGACTCCTGTTTGATCACCTGGTATTCCTACCCTTTAATCCATTGGCTGTTCAGGCTTTGAAGTTTGTTAACCTGTATTTTATCCTCCAGGGAATTTTTCTGGCAGGAGCCTCTCACTTCAGGGGATATCCCTTTCCCAAAACTCTGTTAACCCTGGTATTGACCGGAGTGGGAATAGGTCTCTCCGCCTGGTTAATTACCAAGGGAGTTTATGATGAGGAGTTTATGTCTGATCCTCAGATTTTCAGTGAAATGAAGATCGCCGGAGTCTGGGCGTTTTTGCAGTTTTTGTTTCAATGGGTTTTGGCTCCTTTAAGCTGGATCATTGCCTATTATGGTATTAAGGAACAGGAGGTATGAGATGGAATTTGATGACAGGAAAGCCATATTTCTTCAGATAGCGGATCTGATTTATGAGAACATTTTGCTGGGTAAATGGAAACCCGGCGACCGGATCCCTTCCGTGAGAGAAATGGCGGTAAATATAGAGGTTAACCCAAACACAGTTATGAGAACATTTAATTTTCTTCAGGAGAAAGAGATCATCTTTAATAAAAGGGGAATAGGCTATTTCGTTGCCGAAGATGGTTTATCGAAAACCCGCAGAATGAGACGGGAAAATTTCATTGAACATGAGATTCCCAGACTCTTTCGTGAAATGGATCTTCTTGACCTTGCCATGGAAGATCTGGGGAAGCTGTACCAGAAATATACTAAAAGTCCCGAATCAGAACTTGAATAAATTACGAAAATGAAAACAGGTAAAATTATCCTTATTGTTACTGCGGGGGTTTTTCTTTCCCTGACCGTTTTGGTTTTACTTACCCTGAGATCGGATATGAAACTATTAATAGAGAGCAACGCGGTCAGGCAATATCAATCCTACGAAACCGGTTCATTCTCAAAGATCAGCTCTGGTTCCTGTTGGCAAATAACTGTGAGACAAGGAAACCGGCATAAGCTGGAAATCTCTTCGGATGAAAACGTCATCCGTCCTTTATGGGACCTCACCGGGGAAACCCTGGTACTGGGAGTCGAGCCTGATTCCGCAAAATACCCGTTCAACGATCCTGTATTGTTTGCTCGGATTACCTTACCCTACCTTGAACTCATTGAAGCCCGGGGGAATACCCGGATCGATATGAAAAACTACTGGTCTGATTCCCTGACGGTAAGATTATACGAAAATGCTCAATTCACAGGAAAAAACAATGATTTTACTCTATTAAGATTTAAAACAGCCAAGGAATAACAGTGGAGTCATTGGCACCTTGCAGGTAACAAGCTTCCCAGACCAAGCAATCCTAAAACCTTAAAAATCATAAGCTTTTCCTGGACCTGCAAAATCTGACCAACCGCACTTCGAAGATCCAGGAACTTTACGACGAAAGTGAACCCGGTTCGGTATCGCATATGGGACAATTAGGGTTTATGCCCAACCTGATGAATAAAATCTATTTTAAACTTACAAAACATGAAAACACCCACCAAAGAAACCCGGAGAGCGGTAATGAGAATTGGTTGCTCTGGCGCTCTGATGTTTACCCTCAATAATGAATTCGGGCATCCGGTTCCACCGGAGGAAAAAGCCGCTTCTCCTCTCTCGGGAGGAGTCCTTCAAACCGGAAACCAGTGCGGAATGATCTGGGGTGCCGTTCTTGCCACCGGAGGTGAAGCCTTTCGGATCAACAAGGATGCTGAAAAAGCAAAGGAAGCAGCTTTGCTAAGTGCAGGTGAGATCGTTGAATCCTATCGTAGGCAAACTGCATGTGTCAATTGCAGGGATTTTACGGGAACCGATTTTAGTCGGCCGCTGCAGATGGTTCGTTATCTGTTGTTTAGAACCAGGGCATGCATCAGGCTTGCGGGAGATTGGGCGCCTGAGGCAGCAGCGGTATCCCGCGAACAATTGAGGCTTGCAGCAGACCGGCTAACAGGTTCAGGTTTGAATTGTGCATCCCATACTGCGGCCCTTATGGGTGCCAGCGAAGAGGAGCAGGTAAGGGTAGCAGGTCTGGCAGGAGGAATAGGACTTTCCGGCGAAGGTTGTGGTGCATTGGGGGCCGCTATTTATTTAAAAACGCTTAGGATTTTTGAAAATCCTGATGGAAAATCCCCCTATTCTCATCCGGATTTGAAAAAGATCCTGAAAGCTTTTCGGGAGCAAAATGGAACTACAAACACCTGCAGGGAAATTTGTCGGAAGAACTTCGCATCTCCCAACGAACATGCTGATTATATCCTTAATGGAGGTTGTAAAGAACTTATGGAGAGTCTGGCAAGGAGTTAGAAAAGGGCTGCCTGAAAAGCAGCCCCTTATAAATTAATCCAGATCCGGCTGAGGGGTATATCTCATATACGGCTTTATTCTTCGTACTCCTTTCGGGAATTTTGCAGGGATGTCTTCATCAGGCACGGTTGGAACAACGATCACATCCTCTCCGTGCTGCCAGTTCACCGGGGTAGCTACGCTGTATTTATAGGTAAGCTGAAGTGAATCGATTACCCTGAGGATCTCCTTAAAGTTCCGACCGGTGGCGGCAGGATAGGTAATGATGAGCTTTACCTGTTTATCGGGACCGATCACAAAAACGGAACGGACGGTTGCGGTTGCATCATTGTTCGGGTGGATCATATCGTATTTGTTAGCCACTTTCTTTGTATGATCCGCGATAATCGGATAGTTTACCCTGGTATTCTGGGTTTCCTCAATATCCTTTACCCATCCCTCATGAGATTCCAGATCGTCGACACTGAGTCCGATCACTTTGGTGTTTCTTTTATCAAATTCGGGTTTTAATTTGGCAACCTCACCCAGCTCCGTAGTGCAAACCGGGGTGTAATCCCCGGGATGAGAAAATAATACTCCCCAGCTGTCACCCAGCCATTTGTGAAAATCAATTTCCCCTTCGGTGGTCGGGGTTTTGAAATTTGGAGCAATATCGTTAATTCTTAATGACATGATTACAATGTTTTAAGGGTTTATACTAATTAAATTAAGAAACTATTTCATGGGTTCAGGAATAAAAATTAATCCTGAATTGTTTGAGCCAGCCTGACATTACGTGAAATTCCGGGTCTCAGGTTGAGCCCGCTTCCGGCAATCATTACAACGTTTTTGACGGCCCTGATGATACTTCCAGATAAGATCCCTCAATGAAGGGACACATATTCATACACATATGCATTTATTTCGTTGTGACCGGCACGAACAATTGTTTGATTGCAATTTAGACTTCCATTTTTATTTGAAAGTAACTAAGCCGGTAATTATAAAATTTTTAACAGTTTGGCCGGATTTGCTAAAAAATATTCTTTAGGTCATGGGTTTTTTCCGGTCATTTCCATTTTGGAAGGATATGGTACCTTGTAACCTGAAGGCAGACGAACAACATCCAGGTCCTTTCGAATCCCGGGAAAGGATTTTGTTGCATTAACCTTGTTTCAGTCCATGATCTTTTGTGGGATCACTTTGTTGTTGTGGCTTTTCAGATTTCCGTTGGAGTAGGTGTAAAAAAGCCTTTCAGTTTCCGGGGAAAGATAAAAAGTATTATTCATTGCCTCTACCTCATTTGTGCCCACCACAATCACCGAAAAAGTGGAGGAATTTTTAAATTCATTGTTCTGTATGCTGACCCGTGCTTCCGTCGAGGCAAGATAAATCGAAGTAGATGCTACTTCAAATTTATTATTCTCAATGCTTACCAGGTGATTATTAAACGAAATGACTCCATACCCATTTTCGAATTTCCCGAATTCATTTCCCGAAATGATAAGATCGCGAATGCTGGATTTAAGGTACATCCCCGTGGTTGAATTCGGGTTGTGGGCCCCTTCAACCGGATATTTTCTAAAATTGGATCCTATAAAGACATTGTTCTCCACAATGAGCGTATGAGGATTTGCATCAGGTTTTTCACCCTCTTTATAATCTTCACCCGCGATTACACAAAATTTCCCGCCCGAGGAAGAATGGTCAAAAATATTATTCCTCAGTACTGTAGCGCCCTGTTTCCCCGCAATCTGTATGCAGTCTCCTCCCGAAAGGACCTCTGCCTCCATAAAATAGCCCTGGTTCACATCAAAAATATGACATTCGCTAAGCTTAATATTCCCAATATTTTGCGCGAAAATTCCGTCATCCCAGGTGTCCGAAATCTCCGTATTGATGATCCGGATATCTTCTTTGCAGTGAAAAAGCCGGATACCCCAGTAGGAATGATGAATTTTACAGTTCTCAATGAGCAGGGGCCCGGTATACCAATGGGAAATGGCCGAAAGGGAGCGCACATCATCACATCTTATCTCAAAATTTTTAAGGCTGAAGGGTCCCTGATTCGATTCGATAATCTTGAATTTTCCATTGGCACGGATCACGGGATCTGCCCCTTCACCATAAGCATCCATTATCACGTTGCCTGCTTTGGGATGGATGGGCTTGCGTGCGAAATAAACTGTTCCTCGTTTTTGAAGATAAGTGCCCCCTTCTGTCCACTTCACCCTTTGCCAGTCGGACCATGGATGTTCACGGCTGCCTGTTTGCAATCTGTCCAATTTGTTCCCCGGATCTATGTAGAATACCGACTGCAAAGGAGTTCTAAGTCCGGTGAGAAGAAAAAGCAGGATCAGTGTAAGAGGAAAAATCCAATAGTGGTTTTTACCCTTTGTCGTGCTTTCGTGTAAGTAACTGGGATCCATGAGAATTATCAGCGATGGTTAGAGGTCGAAATTTTCCCCTCTGGCGGCTTTTAACTGCCGGCTTAGTTCCTCAACCAGGGCTGAGTTTTCGGGTAAACCGCTTATATTCAGATTCTCATCCGGATCGGTATTATGGTCATAAAGCATGCGGGTGTAGGTGCTATCCGCTTCGTTCCACCATTCGGTATAGAAATACTGATCCTTTATCAGGGTGTAGCCATTAAACCATCGGCAAAAGACAATTCCATCGGTATCTTTAGCATCCCCTGTTAATAGAGGAACCAGACTATTTCCTTCGGCATGACCGGGAATTTCGATGCTGGTGAGCTCACAAAGGGTAGGGTAAATATCCACGTATTCGGTTACGGCATCCAGGGTCTGATTTCCTTTCATGCCTGGGATGCGCATGATCAGGGGCGTATGCAGGGAAGTCTCGAAATTGCAATGCTTGCACCAGAGTCCGTGTTCACGAAGATTCCATCCGTGGTCGCCCCAGAGGATCACAATGGTGTTATCGGCAAGACCAAGCTCATCCAGCGCGTCCAGTACCTTTCCTATCTGAGCATCGGTGTAGCTCACACAGGCATAATAGCCATGTTTCAGGGTGTGAGCCATTTTATCGCTTAAGGGACCTTTGGAAGGGATGCCGTAATAGGATCTTAACTCTCCCCAATTATGCATGGCCTCATTGGGGGTGTTTTTGGGTTGATAGTTATTATCCGGCAGAACAATATCTGTGCTGTCGTACAGATCCCAATATTTTTCGGGAGCGTTAAAAGGAAGATGGGGTTTGAAGAATCCGGCTGCAAGGAAAAAGGGTTCTCCGGATTCCTTCAGTTTTTTAAGGTCTGCGATGGTTTTTTCTGCTATTTTCCCATCCTTGTAGGAAGTGTCGGCAACGGGCAGTCTTTCCCATGCAGGTCCGCGATTGTCCTTTTTATCCATTTCCACATTCGCAGGATCAACATAGTCTCTCCAGCTTCCCCGGGTTGAAGGCCACCATTCTTCGGACCAGCTGCCGGCGGCATCACCTGGATGATGCATAATCTTTCCGTTATGAATGGTATGGTAACCGTTTTCCTGAAAATGCATGCCCAGGGTCGGTACACCGGGTCTCATAGCGGAAATGGTGTCATGAAAAGTGATCCATGTATTTCGTGTGGGGCGTGTACCGGTAAGCAGGCTCGCACGAGAGGCACCGCATACGGGAATGTTGCAATAGGACCGGGTGAATACAAATCCGCTTTTTGCCAGACGGTCGATGTTGGGTGATTGGATGGCCGAAACGCCATATATTCCAAGCTCGGGGCGAAGATCATCCACAGCAATAAACAGGATATTTGGTGGAGATTGTTCAGACCCTTCAGCCGTACTTTTATTATCCGAACAACCCATGATCATGGAAAGGGATACAATTCCCAGAGTGAGATTGGTTTTCATGGTTCAGGTTTTGTGGGGTGCTTAATCCAACCAAGATACGGAAAGAATTCAAGAATGTGAATGCAGTAGAAAAGAAAACACCCGGCTAATCGACAATTGTCAAATTAACCGGGTGAAAAACTGCCGGACGGGATGTTACCCGACAATTAACTATTTGTCATC
>CAZNFR010000028.1:0-25049 GCA_964572225.1 uncultured Bacteroidaceae bacterium | reverse complement strand
AATGCATCTATGGAATCTTCAAACCGATCCCATAATTCATCGGCCAATCCTGAATAGCCATCATCACTTCCGGGATGAATCCCAATCAGTCCGTCGTCATCGTTGTCGGAAAGAGATGAAAAGTTTACACCGCTAACCGAAGGGTCAAAAATCCTGTTCAAATCTACAAAGAGGGTAATGGCTGCTGCCCGGATACCGTCAACCGTGAGGATTCCCGCATCTTCAAACTCAATTTCAAAATCCTCTGAGTCATCATTCCAGAAAACGAAAGGCACCCCGTTAATACTCCCTTCAGCAAGAATGGTTTTACCGAAGAGCGGACTCGAAGGGATCCGGCCGGGCTCCATTTCAAATTCGATCTCATCGTATTCGGCCACGGGAAGGGTGATATTGGCCAATACCTGATCAAGGGATTCGCCATTGTCCATTAAATCAATCTCAAAAGGCCCACCAAGGTCAATTTCAAAATAGCTGTCGTCATCTCTTCCCTGATCGTCATCGTCGTACTCAATTTCTATTTCGGAAAGTACAATGCTCACCGAGTTTAACATTACTTCATTTACAGCCTGTCCGGATTTCTTCGCACCCGAATTACCGAATGCCGATTCCACACGGATGGAAGTATTAAAATCAGGACCGTTGTTATCGTTGGACTCGCAGGAGGCCAATAATCCGGAAATTACTACCGGAAGGAACCACTTTATCTTTCTAATTAAGGTCTTCATAATTGCTAATTTTTCTAATGGTTAAAACTAATTTGTTGTATTTGTTGAATTCAACTTTATTGGATTCTTGTTTTTCGTATACAAATTCTAAACGAAAGGAAGGATCAAATAGACGGAAAGGGAGTTTTTAAAAATCTGTTAAAAACGGTAATGAATTCCAAGGTTAATTCCTGCGGATGCATTCCGGGTACGCCTGAACTCACCGGGGATGGATGAATTCCCTTTGAAGATATTGGGCAGGCTGTACTGGATTCGGAAAGCAGGTGAAAAAATTAATCTGTCTGTCATGGCAAATTCCAGCTTGTAATCAAGACTAAGTCCGTAATCAAAACGGTTATATTCTTCGGTCACATCGCGGCGGACCGACCCTATGGTCTCGCTTGCCCCGGAAAGATGGGAGCCGAATGCTCCAATACCTAATCTGCCCGGAAAGATTTTTATTGGCACATACCATGAAATATGTGCTTTCTGATAGGCAAGGGTTAGTTCTTTCTCCTGGTAACGTGCGTTAATATACTGGTTATAAGCTTGTTTTTGCTCTGAGAAAAGAAAAAGTTCCAGTTCTATTCTTTGACCTTTGCGGGAAGCCAACATAGCTGAGATCCCGATTTCCGGAGCATACGACAAACGGGTATCGGTGAGTGACTCCGGATTAAGTCCGGCAAGAGTTTCATCATTGATGATCCAGGAGTTATTGAAGGACAGACTAATCCCAAGTGCATAGAAATACCAGTTTCGCATGGCCGGAGCAGGCAGGATTCCTCCAGGATAAAAATCGGGAATATATGTATGATTTTCCAGGAAAGATTCCGGTAAATCAGGCAAAGACAGGTTTAAGGGCCCCAGCAATAAGGAGTTTTTGGTATTTACAGGTAAATGTCCATTCTCAATTGAAGTTGAAACTTTCCCCATCGATGGTATTTCCTCCCCGATAATGGGAGGCAATGGTTCTTTCCTGGTTTCTATAAACGGAATCTTAGGATCCGTTAACTCTTTTTCATTCCTGCTATTTACAGTGAGGGTTGTGCCGGTTTCTGTACGGGGAGTTTCGGTTGCATTCCTGTTTGATATTGGAGTATTTGCACGGTCATTATCAGGTGTTGCAATGATTTCAGAATCATTGAATTCATCAGGGATCATATTGCCAGACCGCTCGTTTTCTGTGAGGTCTGCCTTCCTGGTCTCCTCTTTTTCGGTTGAAGGGGCCAGCCACCATATCAGGGCGATCCCCAGGATCACTGCCAGAGGGATCCAGTACAGGGGCTTAAGAAAGGAACCCCCGGTGGAAGATGAGGCGGGTGTTGAGGCAGAAGGGGTAGGTCCAAGAGCGGTTCCGATACGGGTCCAGGTATCATCCAGGATAAGTACCTCTTCAATGGCATCCCAGGAGGAATCCAGGCTCTTCTTTTCGGAAAAAGAAAGCTTTTCTTTTTCGAGGTCATCAAACCACTGCTTATATATCTTTTCAAATTCCATTATCCTGCTTTGCGCTGATCCAGTTTCTCCATTAACAATGCCCGGGCCCTCTGGTATTGTGATTTGGAAGTGCTTTCGCTTACTTCAAGTTTTTCTGCAATCTCCTTGTGTGTATATCCTTCTACTGCGTAAAGGTGAAATATCATTCTGGCCCCCTCAGGGAGTTCGGATAGTAACCTAAAAATATCCTCGGTATTCAGTTTTATCTCAGCGTTATTGGTATTCTCCGACCTCAGATCAAGAACATCTTCGACAGGAAGAAAGAATCCGGTTTTTTTAGAAGAGCGGTAATAGTCAATGGCAGTATTGTTTACAATCTTGCGTATCCATCCTTCCAAAGAAGATTCCGGGGTGTAGTTATCAATATTTCTAAATACCTTCAGAAAGGAATCCTGAAGAATATCCTGTGCCTCATCGGTTGTCCGTGCGTAAGATTTACAGATATTAAACATCCTTCTGGCATATTTACGATACAGCATTTCCTGGCCTGAACGGTCATTTTCCAGACAAGACCTGACCAGTGACCGGTCATCGGCCTGTATATTATCATATTTCCTCACTATTCCCTTCTATTCCACTTTGCTGGCCATAAACGCCGATTCTAATCTGCTTAATAAAATGGTATAAATTTCCGGATTTATACTTTTTTGAATAAATATTACCTTTTCTCCATCATCCGTCTCAGCTATCCATGCCTGTCTGAATATTTGTAAACTCAGGGGTTTCATCCAGAAGTCAGCGTTAAAGGAGAGACTTAGCTTATTTTCAGCATCAGCATCCAGACTTATTTCATCCTGACCTGAGTTTCCTTTTACCGGAATTTCCATGATAATTTCATCGTCGACAACGAAAATCAGGTTAAAATTTTGGCCGTTATCGCTCAAATTTCCTTCAATTATGATCCCGGGAGTTATATTTTCAAAGTAGGCTTCTATTAATTCCTCCAGATCATCCTGGATCCCACTATTTCTGTTTTTTTTGTCATCATCATCTTCATTACCATCATCATCACCGTCATCATCGTTGATATCGTCCAGAAAATCCTCCAATTCGTCGTTGAATTCATCAAAACTACCCATCGAGGGTAAGCTTGTCCATTGAACTTCGAACCTGCTGTATAATCCCTGGGGTATATCTACTTTTTCGGTTTCGGCCATCGAACCGGTGAGTGATATCTTCATAGGACTGTCAAAAGTAAGGGTCAGATCCACGTCATCACCCAGATTCCTTTTTCCGGTAAATCGCAGGTTTTTTGAATAAATGTCTACCCCGGTCAGGTTTGCATCTCCGTTAAGACCGGAAGTAATTTCAGCGCTAAAGGATACTTCAACCGATGCGGGTAGTGTGAAATCCTCTTTCTCGCAAGAGACCAGGATAAGACATAAAAATATAAAAACCCTTATTTGTGCGATTTTTTTCATTTTCTTATTTAGGAACAAAGTATAGACGTGATTTCGGACCAAAAAGTTGGAATGGGTCCGTAAAATAAAAAAAGGGCTGCCAGAAGGCAGCCCTTTTAAGCAAACTATAAGGTAAATCCTACTTCTTAACAAAGCTTGAGGTAACTACGGAATCATGAATGGTGGTTATGCTGATCACATAAACCCCGCTTTCAAGTCTGGAAATATCCAGTTGACGCTCAATTCCGCGGTTATTATCCTTAACGATATAAACCTTACCGGCAAGATCGGTTATGGTAAGGCTGGCGATATCGTGCGAATTCCTCAGGTTGAGGATATCCTCGGCCGGATTCGGATAAAGTCCGAAATGGTCTGCATTTAGTTTATCGACAGAAACCGTGGAAACGGTGAACTCAATTGAGTAAGTCAGCTGAGTGGTTCCGTCTTCGGCGGTTACCACGATGGTAGTGGTTCTGTCGGCTGCTGTTTCGGATCTGACATCGCTAGCATCTGTAACATCCACGCTTGCGTTGTCATCCGATGGTGTGGCAGTTACAGTCGGAGTAGCTGTGGTTCCCGGATCGAGTTCCACATCATAGTCGAATACTGCGAGACTGAAAGCCGGATCCAGAGTGCCCTGGCTCAGGGTCAGATTGCTGAGTGTGGCATCGTTGTTTGGCTTAACGTTGAAGACAACGGTGTAAGTCTTGGTTGTCAGTCCGTCGGGAGCAGTAACTACAACGGTTGTCGTCCTGTCTGCCTCTTCTTCGGAGGTAACATCCGTTGCATCGGTAATTACCACATCGGCTCCGTCTTCGGAAGCGGTAGCAGTAACTGTGGGTGTCTCAGTAGTACCTATAGGAAGTTCCACTGTATAGTCTTCCAGGAAGGGCTCAAACAGAGGATCGAGATCTCCTACACTGGATGTGAGGTCAAACAGGGTTGCATCGGTACTGATGGGTGAGCCGGTGAACACCAGGTCATCAAAATAGAAAGGATGAATCTTACCATCTGTATGGGAAATTCTTATTGTCACATACCCATCATCGCTAAGCGGGATAATTTCACCCAGTTCTATAAAGTTATAATCGGCACCACCACAGGGCCAGGGTGAAGATCCCTCTGAAAGAGAATCTACATTCATAGGCACCCATGTTACGGAGTCTGTAGTATACTCAACGCCTACAAAGTTGTTGGTAAGACCACAACCGCCTTCGCCCCAACCATTGGAATTATGCTTGATCGCAGTGGCAAAGCGGATATCTGTATAACCCTGGATCATCTTCTTCATTACCAGTTCAACATATGTTGGATTGGCTTCCCATTCACCGAATTTGATCGCGGCTCCACCAGATGCATTCGGATAGGCACCGGCTGTCTGGTTATCCCATCTGTGCTCATCTCCGTCGAACATGGCATCACTGGTATAGCCTTCATAGGCTTCTGCTTCGAAAGTACCAGTTGTTGAGAAGGCTTCCTGCATAATATTAAACCTTACATCCTGAAGCGATCCGAAGGTAAATATCACCTCGAAGGTTTTCATGGTTATCATATCCTCTGCAGTAACCGTAATGGTAGCTGTACGATCGGCCACATCAGAAGAGGTAATATCTGCAGGTCCACTTATGTTTACTACTGCAAAATCATTATTAGCCACTGCCGTAATATCGGGAGCAGTTGTAAGTCCGGCTGGCAATTTCACCCCATATCCCATAATATCATTACTGAAATTCGGGGATAGTGCATATTGTTCAACCGATAGTTCAGACAGGGTAGCATCATCACTCATAAATACATCAAAGAGTATTTCATAAGTGGTCACATTCCCATTTTCTGCAGTCACAGTTACGGTGGTTGTGGCATCTGCATCGTCTACCGAACGAATGTCGGTAGCATCAGCAACATCCAGATCTGCGCTGAGAGCCTGAGTGTTGGCTGTAATAGTGGGTGTTACAGACGAACCCTGCGGTAATGCAACGGTGTAGGAAGTCGTTGCAGGATCAAATGCAGGCTCCAGAGTACCTTCACTTACTAGCAGCGAAGAAAGAAGTGAGTTGGTATTCAGAGGTGTTCCCCATATGGAAATGTCATCCAGATAATACTCAAAATTGGCATCCTGGTTGGCAAACATAATGTAAAGTGTATCATCGGTTGGCAATACATCGTCCAGAATAACATAGCTCCAGCTCTTTTGAGGCGGGAAGGCTGTTCCGCCCTGGGTTTCGTTACCCATAGAGGTCCAGTTGACGGAGTCTATACTGTAATAGCCTTTGAAAGCAACGCCTGCTCCTGGGTCAGCTTCGGAATTATTATAAACACCAAAGGCAAGAGTCACATTTCCTATCTCAGAAGTGTTTATCTGGAACACAGCCGTGTCAAATCCATTACCCCATCCGGCCTGGACTTCAAGACGATTGGCGCCTGAGGCAAGGTCATAGCCTGTGGAAGGATTACTGGTTCTAATATTCACGGTCTGGTCACCCGGGATGAAATTACTGGTAAATCCGGTATATGCTGAAAGGGTAATGCCAAATTTATTTCCTTCATTACCAAAGGTTTCCACATCCCATAGGAATAGATCCGAACTCTGCCCACCTACCTGGAATAATACAGAATAGGTCTTGACGGTAACACCGTCCTGTGCAGTTACCTCAATGGTGGTGATCCGGTCGGCACGGTCGGTTGAAGTGATATCGGCAGCCGGGGTAACCACTACGGTTGCTCCATCGGGATCGGCCAGTACCGGGGTAACGGTTGGGGTAAGCGTTGCGGTATCAGGCAGGTCTACAAGATAATCCATATGATCGCTGCTGAAATCCGGTGCCAGCGTGCTGTACTGAAGTTCAATATTGTTCAGGTTAGCGTTGGTGCGGGGGGGTAAAACGTTGAAAAGGATGGTATAGGTATAAACGGTGGTTCCATCTTCAGCAGTTACTTCGACGGTAGTTGTACGATCTGCATCGGTAACTGAGGTTAGATCGGCAGCATCACTAATATTAACCGAGGCGGCGCCGCCAAAGGCAGTTGCTATGGTAGTCGGAGTAGCCGTGGTACCGTAAGGAAGATCAACCGTGTAGTCAGCATTGTAATACCTGAAGGGGAGGTCTCCTTCACTAATCTCCAGAGTCTGCAGGAAAGCATTGGTATTATTTGGTACACCAGTAATAATAATATCATCGAAATGCACCTGGTCTGCAGTTCTGTAAAATTTGATATAAAATTTCTCCACACTTGGAAGATCCTCACTGAAAGTCAGGAACTGCCATCCGCCTGCAAACATATCACCGGTAACGAGACTACTCTCATCAAAAACGGTGTAGGTTGCATTATCGGTCGACCAGGTAAATTCCATCTGGTCTTTGGAAGCACCCCAGGAGAACGCTCCGATGGAAAAGGTAAGGTCATCAAATCCAAGGGTGTTGAGCGAAAATTTTACGGTATCAGTTTGAACTCCACTGGTAAGTATCACATGGAATCCTCCCGAAGCCTTGTCATAATTCTTTGAAGCATTCCAACCCTGGGTACGTGCTTTATGATCCGAGAATTCAAGAGGAGAGGTTAGATTTGGATTGGTGTTCATGGGACCTTCCCAGAAACCTCCGGATCCGAATCCTTCATTGGCAATTTCCACTGCCTGGCCAAAACTCATGACAGACAGGAAAATTGAAAGGACAACAAAATAGAGCTTTTTCATAATCATTGGTTTTTAGTTAGTTAAACATTTAAGCAAGTTCAGTTTATTTAGTTTGGTTACGATCTTCCGGGATAGCCCGGAAGATCGCTTTAAAAAATTATTCTTTAATTACAATGGTTTTGTATTGAACATCCCCGGAGGTTACCCGCATTATATACATGCCGGACTGGAGACCCGAGATATCCAGTGTATATTCTCCGTTACCACTGAAGACTTTGTTTATATTCAGTGATTTGCCGGAAAGGTCTGCAAAGTGAATCTCGTATGACTGTAATTCAGCGGGAATGTAAACCCTGAGTTCATCCACAGCCGGATTCGGAAATACGCTTATTTTACCGGCGGTTTCATACTCAACGGAAACATTGTCCATTACAGTCACAACAAAGGTATATTCCTGAGTGTCAATTCCCCCGTAATTGGTTCCTCCATCATCCTTCAGGGTTATGGTAATGGTAGATTCACCCACTGCCAGAGGAGTCAGCTTGATGCTTCCGATAGCAAGATTCGGTATCCAGTTAACCGTTGGGGGGGCTACCACGCTCTCCATGGAGCTGGTTGCCGTCACACTTACGGTCTGCTCTTTTTCCTCATCGCCATCATCCACTCCTTCCAGATTCAGGGTAACAGCACCTTCGGTTAACTGAAGGGTCATATCCCCGATCGGGGTCATAGACGGTGCTTCATTGATATCGGAGGGTACAATCTCTACGCTGAAAGTCATGCTGGTCATGTCCTTTCCGCCATTGAGAATTCCTCCGTTATCCATTACATAAACTGTAATATTGAGTGAACCAAGCTGGTTGCGGATGGGAGTGAAAGTCATTTCAGCCGTACTTCCATCGGTATAGCTAACAATGGGCGGAGAGATCTTGCTAAGGTCATCGGTTTCGGCGATTACGCTGAGCGTCTGACTTGCTCCGAAAACATCCCCCTGTCCGATTCCCGTAAGGGTAACCGTTTGTTGCAGGGCATTGAGTCCGACCTGAATATCCTCCTGCTGATCAATGACCGGTTCATCGTTTACGGAAGCCACTGCCACTTTAAATTCCGCAACAGTACTCTGGTCGCCATTATTATTAGCGGATCCTCCATCATCGGTAAGTGTAAGTTTGATATTGGCCTCACCGTACATCTCGGGAACCAGCGTATATTCCACTTCCTGATTGGTATTATTGAAGCTGAGACTTGCGAACATGGCAGGATTATCATTTTCAATCGCTCCCGTAATGGTTTGTGTTCCATCATCACCATCGCTAACAGCAACAGCAAGGGTTTGAGGATCAGTTTGATCTTCCATTAGGTATTGATCAGGTACTCTTTGAACCATGGGTTCATTGTTATATTCCCCGTAAACACTTACCCTGAATTCCATGCTGGCACTGTTGGCCGTGAAGCTTGAACCATCGTCGGTTACCGTTACCTTCACCATTGCCTGTCCGCTTTGGTCCGTAGCTGGCTGGAAGGTCAGACTTACCGTTCCATCCGGTTGAAGTGTACCTGCCACCGGATCCGGAAGAAGGGTCTGATTATCAGATACCACATCAATGCTCACAATTGACTGATCCGATTCAACCGGATCAATTCCGGTAAGGGTAAGTACCTGCTCTGAAGCATTGTAATCCACCATTTGATGGGACACCTGATCGATGGTCGGAGCCATATTGCCTTCCGCCACCAGGGTTAGGATGCTTTGGGGGGGTACCACAAACAGGCTGTCGCCGGTCATACCCATATACTCCGTTTTCCTGATGGATGTAGTGAGGTACATCTCATAATTACCCGGCATTCCTTCACCGGAAAGGTAGGCGGAAATTGGGGTATCCGAATCATTAATGGCCACGGTTGCAACACGCCCTTTGGCTTCATCCACCCAGGCAGTAGTAAACAGGTCGGGATGCGAGGATGTGGAACTTACCCTCACTGCGCCGGGCTTGATAAAGCGGGAGTAATTTGCAAGAGCATAAAGCATTTGAGTAGGTTGACCATCGATGATATGCTGTCCGGTTATCCCCCACTGTGTCCATAAGGAGATATTACCGAACTCCATGGCACCATAGATTGCCATGGCAATCCACATTGCGTCGTCATAGTCTCCGTATCCCCTATGGGTTTCAGTCATCCACAATTCTTTCGGAGCCAGGCCTTCCTGTGCCTGATTATACATACTGGTCCAGGCAGCAAAGTTCGGGGTTCCGGAACCGATCCCATCGGAGGCATATCCATGAGTTGCAATAACCTCACAGAAACGATCGGCATCGGGATTAGCATGAAGGGCATCCATGTATTGGGACATAGAATAGTTAGGCTGACTAAATACCTGTTCGGGCATATAAAGTTTGACATGCCCCAGCCCTTCTTTATGGAATCTTTTACCCACAACTGCGATAGCTTTGGCAAATTCTGCCGGACTCAGGATGGCAGATGGATAAGGCTCGTAGAATGCAGGTTCGTTCTGTAATCCAATTCCTGCAAGCTGAATGCCTGCCTCTTCTTCAAACATACGGTATGCAGCCACAAAATATTCTGCCCATTCTTCATAATAGAAGGGGGAGGTACGGTTGGGAGCTACTTCCCATTTTACTACCGCAGCGTTAGCCCAGGATTCATCATGATTGTCCTTCATCCAGCCCGGGGCACTCCAGGAGGTGAGTATAAATGTCTTCACACCCA
This sequence comes from uncultured Bacteroidaceae bacterium, assembly GCA_964572225.1. Taxonomy (GTDB): domain Bacteria; phylum Bacteroidota; class Bacteroidia; order Bacteroidales; genus CAZNFR01. The sequence goes on along the minus strand of CAZNFR010000028.1, from coordinate 15,084 downwards.
TTTCCTTCAACTTTCTCATGGCATCCCAATCGAATGCCGAGTAATCAAGTCCGGCCCTGTTCAGTACGTAAGGATCGGAATTATCGTTGTTATGTTCAATCTGATTGCTGATTATCCCCACACGCATGGCGGTGGCTCCCATTTCCTGGGTATAAAGGTCAAAATATTGGTTCATATATGTACCCATACCATGCCAGGTCTGGAAGGTCTGGGTCATATCCACCTCCACTCCCGATGCGGTCAACGGGTCCTTTGCAATCGCCTTAATAAGGAAGGTATCTCTGGTGGTTTGGGAACTTGCTGCCGTCACTGTGATCACCACTTTTGCTTCACCGGTACCAGCTGCGGGAGTATAGTCAACCTGCGCAGTTCCATCGCCCTGAACAGCAGAAATGGTTGGATTGGCAAATCCCGGATTAAGACTTTCGATAGCAACATCGGGAAGTCCGTCCCGTCCGTCGGTAAGTCCGGAAACCATAAATGATTGGGCCCCTGAATTTTCAAAGAGGACCTGATCTGCCACGGGATTTATGGTGGTGAACGGGTCAGGTACTATGGCAACATTACCGATCTTAAAATTACGGATATAGAAAGTGCCGGTAAATTCGGGAGGTCTCGGCCAGGAGGATTCTTTATCGTGATAATTGTATAGAATCCTGACTATCCTTTTCGCGTTGATAGGAATGGCTTCATCATTTTCTGACCTTGACATCTCATTTTTCCCACTAAAATCAAAATAGATGGATGTCCACTGATTGGCTTCAGCCCACCTGGCTTTTCCGCTGGGTGAGGTAACATTGGGGAAGTCGTTTCTGTGTGCATTATCATGTGTCAGTTCCCAGTCGTCATAAAACCATAACCAGTGAAGGGTCCTTACATCTTCAGAATAAATTTCCATAGATACATAAGGATGCTCTGTCAGGTTTAAGGATGTATCACTGAAGCTAAAATTAAGTGCACCCCAGATCCATTTATTATCGGCTGTGACTTTCAGGGCATCTCCACCGTCAAACTGAACCAGTTCAATTTCAATGCCCGAATCACCACCCCAGCGGTCAGGATCCTTGGTGAGGGACCAGTCATGCCCTTTCACGTAAAGCACTAGGGGTTTTACCTGGATTTCGATGGATGTTTCTTTGACACCGTTATCTGTGCCTGCCGCATCGTCGGAAACGGTCACGGCAAGATAGGTGGTCCCTTCAGCAAGAGGTGTATACCTAAGAAGGGCTGTTCCGGCCCCTGCGTTGTAATCGGTAACCGAAACCGAAGCATCCTCAACTACGGTCTGGTCTGAACTTACGGCAGTAAAATTCAGGGACTGACTACCCCCGTTACCATCGGTGATTCCGGTAAGGGGAATGACAACCTCCGAACCTTCCAGGTAGGGAAGCTGAGTCTCCACCGGATCAATGCCCGGAGCAAGGTTGAGATTATCAAAAACATCAACGGTAAAGATTGTTGAAGCTGTATTTGCAGTGGATTCTCCATCATCAAGGCTAATGGTGATATCCGCAGAACCTGCGGTAAGGGATTTAAAGGCTAATTTACCGTAGGGGCTCCCATTGGTGTACATAATACTCATATCTTCATCGCCAATAACCGCCTGATCGGAAGAAGTTGCTGTAAGACTCAGATTCTGATCATCATTGAGATCCCCGTCTGAAATTCCCGTAAGATCTATATATACCATTTCTCCTGTTTTCACCTCAATATCTTCGGGTGTGTCGATTTCCGGTGGCAGATTATTAACCACAGTGAGGGGAATGGAAAGGGTATTGTCTTCAAAACCTTCAATTCCGTGAGCGGTTACTTCCAGAATATCCATCCCTTCCACCCCGTCATTGACATCGAAATTAACGTAAGCAATATTGGAGAAAGTGGATCGGATAATCGGAGAAACCTTTAGGTTTTCGATATAGTCAGCAGCTCCGGAAACACTCAAGGATTCGGCATTTTCAATTCCTTTAAAAACCAGTTCGCGGTTTTTTTCACCGGCATAAACGGTGGGAGACTGTATTCCTCCGATATAGGCATGGCGCACGGCATCTCCTGCGATCTGGAAATCATCAATTTCCACCAGACCGCTCCATGAAATGGTATTCCTGTTCACAAAAACCTCAATTTTTTTAAGCTGGGTCAGATCGTGAAGTTCAGAGACTTCTGAAAGGTCTATACTCACAGGTACAAACTCATCGGATTTGGGGAGAGTGATATCTACCCCGTGAATCCTCACCAGATTAACATGAAGCCTTAATATTATGGCCGTGCTCGCCTTTACTTTAAAATTGATTACCGGATTTCCGGACACATCCAGAGGAGCATCCCAAAAATCAATGGTAAAGAATTGGGCGGGGTCTCGGGTATCAACATTTACATTCAATACCTCATCAACAATACTGTGCGAATAACCGTTTTCGGAGATCCAGACAGTTTCATCCAGCTCTCCGCTGAAGTCCTCAGAATAGGAAGTTTGTGCAAATATCCTGTTTGAGAAACCGAGCAGAGACAACAATACTAGAAATGGTAAAAATCCTCTCATATTTTACAATTTAAGTTAAGTGATACTTTAGGTCGAAAAGCAATAAACAAGAAAAGCCTTCAGCATAAAGACTGAAAGCCTGTTGGAGAAAGAGCGATTAAATATATTCTGACTCTTTCAATAAGGATTTGATGGAAAATGAATACAATGAAACGAGGCGGTTGTTATTCATCTGGAGACAGGCTCCCTGTAGATTTAGCCCCAGGCTAATTTCTACGCCTAAGTAATTTAGATTAAACATAGTTGGTATTGGTTGTTAGTTTTAATTCAATGAAAGAAATCCTTCCTCTCATTGGTTTAAATGTACATTTTGTTTCATAAAAAACAAAATATTTATCCTATACCTGTTAATAAACATTGCAGAGACCATCGGGCAATCCAGATTGGTTTGATTTAATTTTAAAAATAATCCGCTAAATGTCAGGATAATGTATTAGGCCGGAAAGCCCGGGTTCTAAATAATTTATAAGCGGTGTAAAGGCAAATTCCGGGAACGGTTCCGATAAGGTAAGAGGGTGGATTTCAGATCTAAAAGTATCAGGAAGCGATTTTCCCAGGATAATCTCCAATATTCCCTTTTTTAAGCATCCATACTTTCATCCCGATGGAGTCATCAAACCATTCGTGGTAGACTTCAAATCCGACGTAGGTGTATAATTTAAGCAGTTTTTCAACGGTAGTTTCGATCAGAATGGGAATGCCATATTTTTCGGAAAGTCCAAAGAGATGATCCCGTATATCGGCAAGACCCCGTAGACTGGTTCTTTTGGGATCACTGCCAAGTACCCAGACATAGATATAGTCCTCCAGATCGGGTCTCATGTTTTTTATCTCTTTTTCCCGGCGCATGGTGAGCAAAGCCTTACCGGGTTTAATGCATTTAATGAACAGCCGTATATATCTGAGTATATCCCAAATGCTTCTTCTATATTCTGATTTCCTATAGAAAAAAATTACGGTTGATTTATCCTCAGACAAATAGACCCCGTTAAATTTCTTAATTAGATTATAGGCATAGGATGCCATAATCTTCACTTGTTTTTCTGTATTACCTTTTTTGAGGATTGCCAGAAAGCGGGGGCTGTGCGAGAATGATTCGGCAACGATATCAAGTATGATCTCCTTGTCTCCGGAATTCATAGAGCGGGTTTTGTCAGAAGAGAACTTCAGCAGGTTTTAGTCATAGTTTTACCATGGTAAAAATATAAGATTATTTAAAATTCACTAATAAAACCCTGGAATTTTTAACAAACCGCTTACAGGAAGGGCAGGAGAGACATCGCTGCGAATGCTAGTAAAGGAAAGTGACATCTCCGACCAGCATCTCTTTTCTCCCTGAGATATAGGTGACCCAGACCTTATATACATAAACTCCTTGTGCGGCCCTTTCTCCGGTTCGCAGGTACCCATCCCAACCCTTTTTTAATTCGTTGCTTTCATATACCGCTTCACCCCAGCGGGTGAAAATAACCATTTTAAATTCAGTAACGTTCATAACTTGTGGATGGAAAATGGTATTATTATATTCATTTTCCGACCAGTAACCTCCGGTTGGGCCGTATCCATTCCATTTGAATACATTCGGGAATTGTACATAGCCGTCTCCCGCCACCACCCTTAAGGGATTTGGAAGGGTGATGGAATCGGGGCAATTATCCGGGCTCCAAATGGTAAGGCTTACATTGAAATTTCCACCCATGCCATAAACATGTGAAGGATCGCTTTCCAGGGAATGGGTACCGTCTCCAAATTCCCAATAGTACTTTGCAGCATTGATGGAATTATTCAGGAACTTAAAAATCTGATCTGCATTGATGGCTTCCGTGGGGTAGACGCTGAAGACAGCCTGGGGTTTGGGAAAGACTTTGATGGTACGACTAATCTGGTCCTGTCCTGAAGGACCGAACACGGTAAGGGTTACTTCGTATTCCCTGCTATCATAAAAGGTATGAACAGGATCAGCTTCTGCCGAAAAGCTACCATCATCAAAATCCCACAGGTAGCTTTCTGCATATAGGCTTTCATTGCGGAATTTTACCTCCAGGGGAGGGCAGCCGGTAGTATCGGGTCTGAATCCGGCTATTGGGGGAGGAGGAAGGATGCGAATGGTTTTCGTCAGACTGTCAGCGCAATATAAATTGTATGTTTTTAGACTGATGTCATAAAAACCAGGAGCATCATAGCTGTGTTCACCTGGATTTTTAAGGGTATCTGTGGTTCCGTCCCCATAGACCCAGAAGTAGTTCCAATTACCTGGTTTGGATCTGTTCTGAAGACTAACGGTATTGCTGGGGAATTGTTGGACTTCGGGCAGTGCTTCAAAATTGGCCTCCGGCCGCGGGTATACCTCAACCTGTGTGAAAGCGGTATCCTTACAATTATGGACGGATCTTACGATCAGGCTTATTTCGTACCTTATGAGGCTGTCGCGGTTATTGAAGTAGAGGTGTTCAATGCTGGATGTATCAGTCAACTCAAGGTCACCATCCCCGAAATCCCAGATATAATCTTTATACTCGGATGTGGATGAGAAATTTGCCAGAACAGGGCTGCAGGCTGTTGGGTAATCCACATTGAGGGTGGCATCCGGAAGGGGATGGACCTGAAGTCTGAGGCTGTCATCCAAAGGCAGACTGCATCTTTTATCCCCGTGGTATTCGGCAACCTCCAGGAGACGATAAAGGTTTAATCCTTCGGTATTATTCAAAGGCAAGGAATAGATCCCTGTAAAATCAAATTGAAATGTATCTATAAGTCCCTGATTATCAAATACTAATTCCAGGTCCTGATTCCGGTATCCGTCCACAAAAATCCTTGCCTGTGTCCGGTTATCCGGTCCAAGGCACCAGGAGGAATCCGGACTTAGAATTTCGGCATCAGGAATACCCATAACCTCCAGATTGAAGCTGACTGAATCGCTGCATCCTCCGATATCGGTATAGACATAGTTTATCTCATGCAAACCGGTTCCTGCGGCTCCTGCATCAAAAAGTCCTCCGGTAACCCCGGGGCCGGAATAGGATCCGCCCGGCGGATCGGCCATCAGGAGGTTCACGGGATCATCCGTAAGGCAAACAGGGTCGATGGGGTTCAGAGTAATCACCGGAACCGGCGATATGAGCAGTTGTACTGAGTCTGTATTTGAACATGAATTTGTATCAACATAGCTGTAAATTAGGGTATGATTCCCGGGTCCCGCAAGCTGTGGGTCCAGGAAGGGAGAAGCAAAAATACCGGGTCCCTGGTATGAACCTCCGGCAGGAAAACCCTGATCCAGGAAGAGTGTATCGGCATCGGCACAGACCGGAGGAACAGGATTCAAGGTCACTTCAGGAAGGGGGAATACACGGATTAACCGGCTGGCGGAGGCGGTACAATTGTTCGCGTCGGTATATTCATAGCTAAGGAGATGTAGTCCGCTGTCGGCAATGGAAGGATCGAATATATCCAAACCGGTTATCCCCGGGCCCGAGTAGGTGCCTCCGGCAGGGAGTCCCTGATTCAGGGTTATTGAAGCTGCATTCACACAGATCCCAGCAAGGGTATCAAAACTTACCTGGGGTAGGTTTTTAATATCAACAATGGTGGTATCTGTGCCGGTACAGCCCCGTATGTCGATTACCCTGTAGGTGATGGTATCCAGACCAGGGCCGGCTAGCAAAGGGAGATAGGTTCCGGCAACCGGATTAGTAATCCCTCTCCCCGACCATATCCCTCCGGGATTCACCGGAATAAGAGTAATTTCAGCTTCATCAATACAGAAAGGTCCCACCGGAACAAAGGTCCCGTCTGGTGCCGGTAAAACCCTGATAATAACCGTGTCCTCATCCTCACAGGTATTCCCATCCACAATTTTGTAGTTGATTATATGATCACCGGGTCCTGCTTCCAGGGGCAGGAAAGCGCCGGTTATACCGTCAACAATTCCCGGCCCCGACCAGAGTCCGCGATTATCTGCTGCCGTAAGAAATACGGTATCTCCCTCCAGGCATTGTTCCGGGACCGGATCGATGGTAGCATTGGGTGGGGGGACAATAAGGATGATTGCAGTATCGGTTACCGGAGGATGGTCACCGTTAGCCGAGTCTGCAGGAGGTCCGGGGATCAGGGGATCATCGTAAGGATTACAATAATTCCAGTAGCGAAGAACCACCTCAAAATATTCACCAATGAGATGATCGTTACTGACATTGATAATGCCGCTTACCAGACCCGATCCGGTTACAGGTCCGGGTAGGACGTTTATAGAGTCGTGGTATTCGAATGAAACCGGATTTCCATTAACGGTCGTGTTTGAACCGGAAAAAGTGATATCGGTACCATAGATCCATTGTACCCAGCGTGTATCCAGGTTTGGGGCATCTTCTTCCTGGGGAGGGACACAATTAAAAAGAGTAGCATCTTCAAACTGGACATTATCGCCATTTCCCACGCAGATGGGATAAACCTGGGGATTGATAGCCAGCTCACCTCCGTTGGAATCGTCGTTATCCCATACGGTAACAATTTGCTCCTGAGTCGAAGAAGTGCACAGATCCCCGTCAACCATGAGGGTGGCAGTGGGGTGGTAATTGCATTTATCATCTTCAGAAATATAGGTATGAGATACGGTTGCTCCCCATTCCCTGATGTTCAGGGTGTCTGGCATGCTTTTCACTGCCGGTACGATTTCAATATCCCCATCCCCCCAGTCAATCCAGATCTCAACAGCAGCCCCTCCGTCGTTGACCCCACGGAAATAAATCTCCCAGTTGACCGATACCGGTGAACAGAACCTGTCCGGTAAAATATCGTTGGCTCTGGATTTGATAGTACAATCCTGTGCCTTTAGGCCTGCAGCGACCAGTAGGAGGATAAATAAACCGTATATGCGACAGCTCCGCATGCAGTCTTCTTTTACCGGGCAGTTAATACTAACAATCAATCGGAGGGCTGATCCCCTGACTTCACTTTCCGTAAGTAATGAAAAAAATGGATGGCTTTATATAGAGATGTTACTTTAATTTGCTAAAAGGGTTATGTTTTTTTCGGGTTTTTAGACGAAAAAATTGTTAAAATTCCAGCCTACCTTACTTATGTTAAATGACTAGATTCCATTGAATTATATTATGTTCAATAAAACCAGTTTGTGCAAAATTCCGTGTAATAATTTACGCCTCATTTGATAAGTTCATGAATTCCTGTAAAAGAGCTTTAGTCAAAATATTATATCTTTATGCTTCCACTAACTAAAAATCAATTACCAATATGACGATCAACCGAAGAAATTTCATTAAAAAGTCGGCCATAACAACGGCTGCTGCAGGTTTGGCTGGCAACAGCCTTAGTTTTGCTTCTCAATCCCGTGTGAACGCAAGTGATAAGATCAACGTCGCTCTTATTGGCTGCCGAAGCAAAGGATTCGGTCTACTAAGAAATGCTCTCGAATATGAAGATGTAAATTGCGTTGCCATGTGCGATGTAGATAAGAACATCCTGGAAGAACGGGCGGCTACCATACAGAAGGAATATGGATTCAAACCCAAGTTGTATGCAGATTTCCGGAAGATGCTCGAGCAAAAGGACATTGATGCAGTTATCATAGGTACACCTGACCACTGGCACTGTCTTAACATGGTATACTCCTGTCAGGCCGGTAAGGATGTGTATATTGAAAAACCCCTTGCCAATACCATTGAGGAATGTAACATTATCACCAAAGCTGCCAGGTATTATGACAAGGTAGTTCAGGTAGGTCAGCAACAACGAAATAATTTTGTGTTTGTTGAATCCATGAGGAAGGTAAAGGACGGAACCATCGGAAAGTTGCGTAAAATCAATATCTGGGCTAATTTCAATTACGGACTTGGAGCAGAGCCTTCCAAAGATCAGCCTGTTCCTGAAGGAGTAGACTATGAAATGTGGCTGGGTCCTGCTCCAAAAAGACCTTTTAATCCGGCACGCTTCCATGGCTTCTGGAGACATTTCTGGGATTATGGTGGAGGACTTATGTCTGACTGGGGTGTGCACCTCCTCGACATTGCCCTGTGGGCCAAGGATTCAACAGAAGCACCCAAAATGGTATCAACCTATTCCGGAAATACATCAACCGCCGACCGGATGAGGGATACCTTCGATACCATGAACGCCCATTTTCCGAAAGATGATCATATGATTAACTGGGATATGACTGCCGGGGTGCAGCAGGGACCCTGGGATATGCTTTATGGTATCCAGTTTATTGGCGAGAATGCAACCATAATTATGAATCGCGGTAAGTATAAAGTTCTTCCGGAATGGGATAATGACAAAAAAGAATTCAAGGCAGAAGAAGAAGTATATGAAAAGGGAAGGGAATCACATTCACCTCATGTTCGTAACTTCCTGGATTGTGTTAAATCGAGAAAAGAACCTGATTGCCCGGTAGAAGCTGGGCGAGCTGCTGCACTGCACGCTCATATCCCCAACATCGCCGGTCGCACAGGAGAAACCGTTCTAATCTGGGATGACCAGAATAATCGATTTACCAATTCAGAAAAAGCGAACCAATACATTGTTCCGGAGTACAGGGCACCCTGGACCTTACCAAAAATCGGATAAAAAATACTTACTATGATCAACAGAAGAAAATTTATAGGTAATATGATGCTGGGCGCTGCTGCCATTAGCATGACGCCAAGCCTTCTTTTCTGTTCTCAAACGGGAAAACGGAAATTAACTGATTTTGGATATATCACCGGAATTCTAAAGAATGAACTGGCGGAGGGCGACTGGAAGGAAATCCTCCGGAAGACCGCAGAAATGGGTTATACTGAAATTGAGACCGGACGCTATATGGGTGAATCCGCTTCATCCTTTCTTAGTTTTTGTGAATCCATTGGATTAAAACCCATTGCCGGAGGAACCAAAATGTTTGAGGACATGGATGAACTGAAGCAAAACCTTGAAGGTCTTACAGAACTGCAGCTTCAGTATGCCATCGTTTACTGGCCCTGGTTCGTTGGGGCCCCCTTCTCTCTGGAAGAATGCAAAAGAAGTTCAGAGACTCTGAATAAAATGGGGGATGTAGCTAATGGGATGGGACTTCAGCTCTGCTGGCACAACCATGACCATGAGTTTGTACAAATGGAAGAGGGTCTGCCTTTTGACTATCTGATGAATAACACAGATCCCGAACTGGTTAAGTGCGAGATGGATGTATATTGGGTGAAAAAAGGAGGTGCTGATCCTGTGGAGCAATTAAAAAAATATGCAGGACGCTACCCGATTTTACATATCAAGGATATGGCTCCCGGTGAAGAGCAGGATTTTGAATGTGTGGGATCAGGGATTATTGACTTTCCTTCAATATTTGCCGAATCCGACAAACAGGGGATAGAGCATTTCTTTGTGGAAAGAGATAAGGTGGTTGATGGAATGGGGTGCCTTGAGAGCGCTGCCGCTTACCTGAAGGAGTTAAGGTACTGATTGCAAATAACCTACCCCGGAGTGATTCATTCCGGGTTTTTTTTATGCTCTCCATGGTCTGGTTCTGCCCTGAACATTCTCCAGGGCATTCAGGGTGATATTTACATCGTCAATGATCTGAAAATCATACATTCCCACGCAGAGAAAATCCGCACCATTACTGAATGCATATGGGAAGGCCTGATCGGGTCGAAGTGATCCGGCTGCCAAAGTTTTAAAAGCAATCCATGGCTGAGGTAGGGATTCCATAAACCTTACAGTTTCATCCGGATCGAAGCAATACATGTTATCGTGCCAGGTAGGATGCTTGGCCGACCAATAGTCATGAGAATGCAGGGTTTTCATCCAGAAATCGGTTTCGAGTCCGAGTTCCACACATTTTTTAATGGTTTGGATTTTATGGGCTCCGATTCCAACGGGCAGGTTATTCTGACGAATGATGTCCATTACCTTGACGAGTTTGTCGATCTCATTGTTTTCGATGTAGTAATCGGCTGTTTCACCCTGAATGTAGCAGGCACTGGCTCCTTCATCAATGGCGTTTTTCACAATTGCAACATATTTGTCAAATTCCATGGGCTTGGGACCATTTGTGTAATCAAGTCCTGCACAATCAGAGATAAATTGAATATTCCCATAGCCTTCATCCCAGTATTCGCGCATCAGGGGCATTACCACCGGATTTGAGAGAAGGGTATTTACCCCCGATTGTTCCGCCAGCATCAGAGTCCGGAATATCCGGTCTTTCTGATGATAATGCAAAACCAGGGAAGAAACATAGATCAAATCCCTGGAATGTACATAACCGCTTAATAAGTTACCTCCAAGTATCAGTTTGGAAGACTCAAGATTACCCAGGAATCCCCTGGGTAACTCTCCCCTGAGCCTGGCTGTCTCCTCACTGAATACCGTGCCTTTCAGATTCTGAAGATCTACCCGGTTCGAACCGGCCTGCACCTGCTGCACAAACCGCTGAGTAGCACCGGTGGAGGAATCAACCAGATTCTGTTCTTCAAAGCTTTCCATTCGTGTTTTCCGGATGGCTCCATATACTACCGCACCCACGAAAGGAAGGGTGGCCAGGTGTTTTAGGGCCTCTCTCCGTTGAATTTGACGAATATCCTTAGGTGTATTCTCTGGAACAGGCTGACCTGAGTCGAGGGTGTGCATTTCCTTCCTTTTCATGGATTTCAAAAGTCCGTCGATTCCGATAAAATTACCCGTGGGAAAGAACATCAGGACGACAAGTGAGATCATTTCAATAAGATCCTTGCTGATGACCATGTATGACCCTTCCCTGAAAAAACCGGGATCCGAGAACAAGGGAGGATGTGACATATAATACAGGAAGAGGAGAATTATGCCAGAGATCTGTGAGACACGGGTAAGAAAGCCCAGAAAAAGGCCCAGGCCTATCAGAATCAAGGCAAAGATATTAAGCTGATCAACGATTTGTAATGAGGTTTCACTTGAAGCCAGGGCATGGTAAAAACCGGATAATGGACCTGTGGCACTTTGGAGATACCCTGCTGAAGTCCATTCAGGATTAAAAAGTTTGATGAGTCCTTCGTAAAGGAAATGCCAGCCAATGGCAATTCTCATAATGGTAAGAACAAGCAGGCCCGCATTTTGCTTGGAAAAAACCTTATCTGTAGTCATTGGATAATTGGGATTGTTAGTAGGGTGCAAGATAGTACATATGGATTGTACTCAGGCAGATTTACAATTTGCCAGGTCTGGATTCAGGCTAATTTTTAATCATTCAAAATAAAAGGATTCCCTAAATTTCCTGATTTATTTAACGGATGTCCGGAGTTCTGTTTAATTGTAGAACACACCGGCACCGGGTCCAAGGGGTACGCCCAGCAGTAGCCAGGCAACCAGAAGGAGTGTCCAGATAATAAAGAAACCAATTGTATAGGGTATCATAGTTGCAATGATGGTCCCAATCCCTACATCCTTGATGTATTTCTGGAAGAATGAAATAATCAGGGCGAAAAAGCTCATCATTGGTGAGATAATATTGGTGATGCTGTCACCAATTCGATAAACTACCTGCGATAGCTCCGGTGAATATCCCAGGAACATAAAAATGGGTATAAAAATGGGAGCAAGTATGGCCCATTTCGCAGAAGCACTTCCCATAAACATATTCAGGGTGGCAGCAAACAGGATGAACATGATGGTCAGCGGGATCATTCCGAGGTTCATGGAGCTGAGTGCACCTGCGCCTTTAATGGCTATGAGCAAACCGAGGTTACTCCATTTAAAATATTCCACAAACTGAGCTGCAAAAAAGACGAGGACGATATAGGTCGCAAGGGTTTTAATGCTTTCAGCCGTACTATTCATTACATCGGCATCATTCTTAAATGCTCCGGTGACTTTCCCATAGGTAATTCCAACCAGTCCGGCATAGATCACTAACCAGGTTACTACACCTTTTATGAGGGGAGATTGAATAACCAATCCGCTTTCGGGTCTGAGCCATCCGTTTTCGGGAATAAGTCCGATAAGCACAACTGCAGTAATTGCCATTGCCACTGCGAAAGCCCATTTCAATCCCTTTCTCTCGATGGGAGTCAGAGGCTCCAGCTTTTCCATTTCCTGAACACTTCCCGTATATTTTCCAAGCCGGGGTTCTACAACTTTTTCTGTGATGAAGGTGCCGGCAATGGCAATAAAAAAGGTAGATACCACCATAAAATAGTAGTTGGCAGTGGGGTTAACCGTATATTCAGGATCGACAATTCTTGCTGCTTCTTCACTTAATCCGGCCAGAAGGGGATCAATGGTCCCGATCAGCAGGTTTGCGGAAAACCCCCCTGAAACCCCTGCAAATGCAGCTGCCATGCCAGCTACAGGATGCCTGCCTACAGCACTGAAAATGACTCCGGAAAGCGGGATTAACAACACATAGCCAATATCACTGGCAACATTGGAAACGATACCGGTGAAAACAACCACAAAGGTCAATATTCTCCTGGGGGAAGAAAGAATCAAAAGGCGAATTAACGCGGAGATTATGCCGCTCTGTTCTGCGATTCCAATACCAATCATCGCCACGATTACAATTCCCAGAGGGGCAAAACTTGTGAAATTGTTTACCATTTCAAGGATTACCCTGTGTATACCCTCTTTGGAAAGAAGGTTTACCGGATGAACTTCTTCACCGGTGGCTGGATGTATGGCCGACCAGTCGACCCAATATGCCAGGGCAGAAAGGATCAGTACAGAAAGTGCGAAGAGTCCAAAAAGAGTAGCCGGATGGGGCAGGGCATTTCCTCCTTTTTCAACCAAACTCAGGATCTTGTCTATGAAAGAACGCTTTTCTTTTTTCGCCATAAGTGTTTATTCTTCAACAGGAGTGTTTCCGTAGATTTTTAACTGTCCGCAAATAAGGGAATTATTTCTCAATTAGAAAAGAAAAAGCAGTCTTCAGCCTTATTATTTCTCGGAAAACTGATCCAGACAGGAGGGGCAAAGACAATCATCAAAGTTTGCCATTATCTGTATCAATTCCCTGCGGTGAACCTGGGCTTCCTCACACCAGCAGTCCTGGTCTCCATGACAATTGAATTTTGCAGAGCAGCGGGGACAAACTTTTTCCATTATGAATTTTCATTACTTTTATTATCCCTATTTCTGTTCATCTGGACACTAACAGCTCGCATTTGCCCTCCCATGGGAGGATTCATTTTACGAATAACCACGGTTGCATTTTTAATCCCGGGAAGTTCATTGAAAAGGGATTCCAAAATACGATGAGCAATATTTTCCAGGAGTCTGGATTTCTTTTTCATTTCTTTTTTCACCAGTTGATAGGCAGTCTGGTAGTTAACAGCATCCTCAAGGTCATCGCTTAACGCCGGTTTATCCATATCGGTTTCCATTTCCAGATCGACTAAAAACCGGTTCCCGACAATCTGCTCCTCTTCAAAATGACCATGGAAGGCATAAAACTCCATTTTTTCAATCAGGATCTTTCCCATAAATTTTTTAGGCAAAAATAAGCAATTCAGGGAAAACCGGATTTAACCCGGGCATTATGGTTATCCTCCGGAATATCGGCATTTTTTTATCCAATAATGCCAAAGACATTCAAAATGAATTAATTTTGCAGGCAAAAAGTATCCTAAAGAATGACGAAATCTGAATTTGAAACAAGCGAACCCAAAAAAAAGAATTTCATTGAAAGCATTGTTGAAGAAGAGGTAAAACAGGGCAAAAATGAGGGCAAAGTCCATACCCGGTTTCCCCCCGAGCCTAACGGCTACCTCCATATCGGACATGTGAAGGCTATCAGCATTGATTTCGGCATTGCAGAGCAATTCGGGGGTAAGACTAATCTTCGTTTTGATGATACAAATCCTGTAAAGGAGGAAATGGAATATGTGGATTCCATTAAGGAGGATATACGTTGGCTGGGGTTTGATTGGGAAGACAGGGAGTATTATGCCTCTGATTATTTCGACCAATTGTACGAATGGGCGGAGATGCTGATCATGAAAGGTAAAGCCTATGTGGATGACCAGGATCCTGAAACCATCGCCCAGCAAAAAGGAACCCCAACCATTCCGGGTAAAGAAAGTCCCTTCAGGAAGAGGAGTCCGGAAGAAAATCTGGATCGTTTCAGACGAATGAAGAATGGTGATTTTCCCGAAGGTTCATGCGTCTTACGGGCAAAAATTGACATGGCCTCACCAAATATGCATATGAGGGATCCTCTTATGTATAGAATCATAAAAAAACCTCATCACCGTACAGGCGACAAATGGTGTATCTATCCCATGTACGACTATGCACATGGCCAGTCAGACTATATTGAAGGGATCACACATTCACTTTGTACATTGGAATTTGAGGTGCACAGACCCTTGTACGACTGGTTTCTGGATCAGATTACAGAGGAAGGAAGGATACGCCCGCGGCAAATTGAATTTGCCCGGCTTAATCTGAGCTATACCGTAATGAGTAAAAGAAAATTACTTCAACTGGTTCAGGAAAAAGAAGTGATTGGATGGGATGATCCCCGAATGCCTACCATATCCGGTTTGAGAAGAAGAGGTTACACACCAGAGTCCCTGAAAAATTTTGTA
>CAZNFR010000027.1:0-41603 GCA_964572225.1 uncultured Bacteroidaceae bacterium | reverse complement strand
TCGGCGGGAGTATTGAAGGAAATCTTCCACTTCTTCCCCGTGGGAAAGCCACTACCAGCCCTTCCCCTTAATTCGCTGTTTTCGACTATATCACTTATCTCTTCAAAAGTATAGTGCCGAATGGATTTGAGAAAATCCCTGTATCCGCCTCTAACAATATACTCCTCAATTGAAAAGGGATCAATCACACCACACAGGTTCAAAACATGCCGGGTTTGCATAGCAAAAAAGGGATGATCCGAGAGAAGAGGCACCTGCTTCCAGGGCTGGCAACCCTCAATTGGCAATTGTCCAAGTAGGTTCTCAAAAGGTATGGTATTATGGAGAATATCGTTCAGAACCGGATGAACCCTCTCTGGGGTAATGTTCCTAAAATATACACGGTTCTTTCCCGGAATCTGGACCGCCAGAACCGGCTCCGACTTTCCCAGACCCAATGGGCCCAGGGGATGGATCTTAGCTTCCAGTTTTCTTTCCTTAAGGTAATTTCTGATTTCCTCCCTAACCAGATCGGAACCGGCAACCCTCCCGGAAGTGCCTGAACTTAAATAAATATGAGGATACGAAATCAAGTTTCCCCTAAACTGATCCCTAAGCCTGATCATTTCAGGAGTATACTCGGCGGGGTCCCGGATAACCATATCCTTCAGGACCTCCAGGTTACTTCTTTCAAGTGTCTCCTTCATTTGTCCTTTTCTTCCTCCCGGGAAATGTTTGCGATAATTTCTTTTAATGTTTCAGGGGTAACCTTATTGTAATACCTGCCATTTATTACCACTACAGGCCCCTCACTACAGGCACCCACGCAGGAAAGAACCTCAAGACTGAAGAGCCCGTCCCTGCTTGTCTGCCCTTCACCAATTCTCAACAACTTCTGCAACTCCTTCAATAGTTCGGAAGAACCTTCCAAATGACATCCGGTCCCGTTGCATACGCAAATGTGGTTCTTTCCCACAGGCGTAAAGCGAAACTGGTTATAAAAAGTGGCCAGCCCGTAAATCTTACTTGTCGGAAGATCCAGATACTCACTGATTTTTAGGATGGCCTCTTCAGGAATAAATCCATTCTCATCCTGAATCCTTTGTAACATGGGAATCAACACATCCCTGTTTATATCCGGGAAAGAACCAATTATTTCTTCTATCTTTGAACGATCATTCATCTTTACCTAAGCTTATTAACAAATATATAATACTTCATTGTTATTCGAAAAACATTGTTATTTAAATAACAATATTATACAACACACGCTGGTTTTAAATACTATTATAATATTTATATTCAGGTATTTATAGTTTATTTAGATCGAGTTTTAATTAGTGTTAAGGGAGAAAACCTTCAGACCCCTTGCTTAGTTGTTTGGAAGGGATTTACATTATTCACAGGCCATGCGCATGTTCGGGGTTTTCCTGATTAAATTGTTAAATTTGGGTAAAATATGCTAATGGATCATAGGATCACAGAAATTACGATTTGCCTGGGCAGTTCCTGTTTTGCAAGAGGAAATAAAAAAACTGTACGAATGATCCAGGATTTTCTGGAGGATCATAAGCTTAAAGACAGGGTAAGTTTTAAAGGAAATCATTGTTTCGGCATGTGCAGTCAGGGACCCATCCTGAAGATAAACGACCGGATATTTGAGCATGTTTCGGAAGAGGAAGTCCTTGAATTAATCTCACAGCATCTTGAGAAAATAAAATAATGGAAGCATTGAAGGGTTTGGTTAAGATCAATGAAGAGAATTGTAAAGTTTGCTATGCCTGTGTCAGAGCCTGCCCGGTTAATGCCATCAGGGTAACATCCGAGAATGCCAGCCCTGAGATCATGCCCGCCCGTTGCATCGCCTGCGGAAGCTGTATTAAGGTCTGTACCCCCGATGCCATTGAATATAAGGATTCCCGCAACGAGGTTCTGGCTATATTGGAATCGGGACAGAAATCTGCCGCTGTTGTCGATCCAACTATTGCTGCAGAATTCCCGGATATCACCGATTACCGAAAATTTGTCAGAATGATTCGGATCCTGGGCTTTGACATGGTCTTTGAAGGAGCCTTTGGAGTTGATGTTGTTGCCTATAAATACAAGGAACTTATAGAGAATAACAAAGGGAAATACTATATTTTCGCCAACGATCCTGTAGTCAATGCCTATATTGAAAAATACCAGCCCGAACTAATCCCAAACCTGGCCAGGATCTCCACTCCGCAAGTCGCCATGGCGAAAATTATCAGGGAATTGCACGGAGAGGAAGTCCGTGTAGTATATATCGGACCGTTGATTGCCTCAAAATTTACTGAAGAAATGGGAAACGGTAGCGGGAAACTGGACGCTGTCCTTACCTTCTCCGAATTAAGGGAATTATTCATTGACAGGGAAATTGATCAGAAACAGTTGGAATTCAGTGAATTTGATCCGCCATTTGGTGCCAGGGGCCATCTTTTTCCAATGGCAAGCGGAATATTATATGCCGGTGAATTGAACCATGATCCGGTTAAAGCAGAAATAACAACGGTTGAAGGGGAATCAGAAATGAAAGAAGCTCTTAGGGAGTTTCAGCAAAGCATTGAAGTCATAAATAGCCATTTTAATATATTCTATTCGGAATACCTCATGGGGGTTGGCACCACCAAAGGAGGACAACGATATCTTCGTCAGGCAGAAGTGAAAAATTACACCCGGAAACGATTGAAGAGCCTCGATATGAAGGTATGGAAAGGGAACCTTGAACGCTTTATCGTTTCCGATCTTTCCCGCGATTTCAAACTGGATGATCAGAGACTGCCCCAACCGGCAGAGGAAGAAATAAAAGACATAATGAAAAAGTTGAAGCAGGATTGCGACCAGACAGCCGGTTGTGGTGTTTGCGGATACGACACCTGCCGCGACTTTGCCATCGCAATTGCCAAAGGCCTGGCTGTTCCTGAAATGTGCAACACTTTTACCAACCGGAACCGGCAGAATTATATTGAATCCCTGAAAATAAGCAATGAAAAACTGGCCCAAACCGAGAAAGCCTTGAGGGAATCCGAAACCAAAGCAAAGACTGAAAAGGAAAGTGCAAGGGAAGCATCGGAAATTATTTCGGCCATGCTTCAGAAATTACCCTCCGGAATCGTGATCCTGGATGAGAAGTTAAAGATCATTCAGGCAAACCAAAGCTTTATAGATCTTCTGGGTGAGGATGCCAAAGAGATAAATGAGATCATTCCGGGCCTGAAGGGTGCCGATCTGAAAACCCTGCTTCCCTATAATATCTATAATCTTTTCACCTACGTATTATCCAATAATGAAAACATTCAAAACCGGGATATCAGCTACGAAGAGAGACTTTTGAATGTTTCGGTATTCATTATTCGTAAGGCCAGGATTGTCGGGGCAGTTTTCCGGGATATGTATTCCCCCGAGGTAAGAAAGGAAGAAGTGATTAAACGGGTCTCGGAAGTTATCGACAAAAACCTGTCCCTGGTTCAGCAAATTGGCTTTCTCCTTGGTGAAGGGGCTTCAGAAACCGAAAAAATGCTCAATTCAATTATCGAATTCTACAGGGATCCGGGAAGAAAAGGTTCATAATGAAAGGCAACGTACATATTGAAGTTCATTGCGAACAAAAGAACTATGGCAATGAAAGGATCTGTGGAGATGTCTTTTTGTCGAGAATGATTCGTGAGGAGGGGCGGACCATTGTGGTTCTTTCCGACGGAATGGGACATGGTGTCAAAGCCAATGTACTTGCCACCCTTACTTCCACCATGGCTCTTAACTTTACCTCCGAGCACAAGGAAGCCGAAAAGATTGCTGAGATTATCATGAATACCCTGCCGGTTTGCTCAGAACGAAAAATGAGTTATTCCACCTTTACGATTGTGGATATTTCGCATGAGGGAGATATCAATATTATTGAATATGACAATCCACAGACCATAATTATGAGAGGGGCCCGGATTTATGATCCAGGATGGAACTGCATCATCATGCAAAGTGAAAAGAACGCCGGAAAAGAGATAAAAACCTGTAGTTTCAGACCCCAGAAGGAAGACAGGATCATCATTTGTTCAGATGGCATTCCCCAGGCAGGTTTGGGAACTGAAAAATATCCCTTTGGTTGGGGAATTGAAAATGTTCAGAACTATTGTAGCGAGCTTGTCCGAAATCAACCCGGACTCTCAGCAAGAAGGCTGGCCTCCAAAATGGTCACCATGGCGCATAAAACCGACGGTTACTTTAGCCGGGATGATACCAGTTGTGCCGTTTTGTATTTTCGCGAACCCAGAAAATTATTGATTTCCACGGGTCCTCCCTATGAGGAACACAGGGATGCTCAACTTGCTGCCTCCGTTAAAGAATTTAAAGGGCGAAAAATTATTTCTGGCGCCACTACAGCCGATATTATTGCCAGAGAATGGAAAGTTGAAATTGAAGACAGCCTTCAAATTGACGATCCTGAACTCCCCCCTTCCTCTAAAATGGAGGGCATCGACCTGGTAACCGAAGGCATTCTGACCCTGACCAAAGTCACCCGGCTACTGAAAGAATATAAAAGCTCATCCCTCCCGGGTAAAGGTCCGGCCGACAAAATCGTAGAGATGTTCAGGGAAAGTGATGAAATCCATTTTATTATAGGGACCCGAATAAACATCGCTCATCAGGATCCAAGTCTGCCGGTTGACCTGGAGATCCGGAGAACCGTGGTTAAAAGGATGGCGAAAATCCTGGAAGAAAAATTCCTGAAATCCGTCAAAATCGAATATATCTAAGAAAAAAAGCCACCTTTTCGGGTGGCTCTCAAGAGAATAATGCATTTCGGGCTGTCCAGCCTAATAGAATCCTGCGGCAGAATCTATCTGTAATTTCTTCTGGGATTTTCTGTTTTTTCCCGGGCTTCGTTTACTCTTAAATTCCGGCCGTTAATATCCCGGTCATTAAGACTTTCGATCGCCTCCCGGGCTTCGTCGTCATTTTCCATTTCAACAAAACCGAAGCCTTTACTTTTGCCAGTGTACTTGTCGGTGATGATCTTGGCAGATCCTACTTCACCAAATTCCGAAAAAATGTCTCTTAATTCATCCTCTGAAAGATTGTAATTAAGATTACCTACATAAATGTTCATAATAAAAAAAATTAAAAAATGATTACGGGATAAATTTACGGTATTTTTCAATACAAGAGAATAAAAATTCCTTTAAATCTTTCATTTTCAAATAATAATTATCATTAGGCAATCATTCCGCCACTATTTTAGCCATTGATTTACAGTATATTCCCCTACCAAAAATTACCATGGTTTTTTCTTCCCTTATATACTCGTAAGGCCCCAAAACACTGGCCTTCCACGCTGCATGAAAGCATGATGCAAGGGCAACCAACAACAACAGCAAGGCCGGAAAAAAAATGTACAAAGGGCTCAAATCTATCCTGTTCGCAAAATTGGACAACCATTCCCTTCCGAGTATAAGAGAAATTCCAATTCCAGGGGGTAGGGACAGGAGCGTTACACCCAATGGGATCCTTACCAGTTTGAGTAATATGGAAAATTGGTTAGCTCCAAGGCTGGAAAGAATACCCATAGACATGCTTAATACAATCAGGGAGGAGGTAAAAGGCCTTCGAATTAGTTTTCTCAACGAAATTCTGAGAAGAAAATTCATTCAGGATGGTTTTCTACGAAACTAATCCTTGCCGGTAGGAATGCAAAATAAATAGTATGGAAAATTGTTAAAGCCTTTGGAATCAGGCTCGAATCCTATTAAAACAGAAACCGGGGAATGCCTTCCCCGGTTTACAAACCCTAAATTAACCAAAATAAACCCTATGAAGGATTTTGCTCTTCGAATTCTTTAAGAATATCTTTAACTCCATCGGGAGAGACTCTTCCGTAAGTTTTTTCTCCCACGAGCACCACAGGAGCAAGCCCGCAGGCACCCACACAACGAAGGCAACTTAATGAAAATTTTCCATCTTCGGAAGTTTCTCCCACTTCAATTTTCAACTGTTTTTTAAATTCTGAAAGGACGTTTTCTGCACCTCTCACATAGCAGGCTGTTCCTGTACAAATTGATATTGGGAATTTCCCTTTCGGGATCATGGAAAAAAAGGAATAAAAGGTAACAACTCCATACACTTTTGCCTGAGAGACATTCATTTCCTCTGCTACGATTTCCTGCACTTCTGCAGGCAAATATCCAAACTCGTGCTGGCAGGCATGCAAAACATTGATAAGCTCACCCGGTTCATTTCTAAACGATTTACAGATCTCCTGTATTTTTTCAATCTGGTCAGTTCTGAGTTCTATTTTAACGCTTGACATTTTCTGATAATTTAAATATGAAACATTCACTTAGATTTTGAACGTATGTTTGCTCTTGTCAAAGTAATGGGTATGCAGCAGGTGATGAGCCTTATCGCTAAGTGGCTTACCGAGAAATTCTTCGTACAATTTTTGTATGTAGGGATTCTCATGGGATTTCCTGATCTTCTTATTGCTGTCTTCCCGATAAATGGCCTTAGCTCTGGCCTTAAGGATACGAGAATCTCCATGATGCAGGGGTTGTCCTCCACCACCAATACACCCACCGGGGCAGGCCATAATCTCAATTGCGTGAAATTCTGACTTCCCGGCTTTGATATCCTCCAGAAGTTTCCTCGCATTTCCAAGTCCGTGGGCAATACCAATCTTTAATTCGAATCCGTCAACATCAATGCTTGCCTGTCGGATCCCGTCCAGTCCCCTGAGTTCCTCAAAATCGATCCTTGGCAGGGTTTTACCTGTATATAGCTCATAAGCTGTGCGCGTAGCGGCTTCTATTACACCACCAGTGGTTCCGAAAATAACGGCTGCACCAGAAGATTCACCCAGGGGCATATCAAACTCTTCATCCTGCAGTTCATTGAAAGCAATATTGGCATCCTTGATCAAATGGGCCAGTTCGCGGGTGGAGATGGAGAAATCCACATCCGGATTATTATCCGTACTGAATTCTTCCCTCTGGCACTCATATTTCTTGGCAAGGCAAGGCATAATTGAAACCACTACAAGGTCTTCCCTTTTCACTTCAATCTTATCGGCAAAATAGGTCTTGGCAATGGCCCCAAACATTTGCTGGGGTGAACGAGCGGTTGATGGCACATCCTGCATTTCAGGGAAATGATGTTCAAAGAAATTCACCCATGCAGGACAACAGGAGGTCAGAATGGGTAATTTTACTTCCTTATCTCCCTCAAGAAATTTGGTAAGACGGTCCAGCATTTCCGTACCCTCTTCCATTATCGTCAGATCGGCCGCAAAATCGGTATCAAACACATAATCAAAACCAAGCTGACGCAAGGCGGCAACCATTTTTCCGGTAACCAGATTTCCGGGTTCCATTCCAAATTCTTCTCCCAACGCTGCCCTTACTGCCGGAGCAGTCTGAACAATTACAGTTTTGGCAGGATCATTTAGTGCGTTGATCACTTCAGGAGTGTGATCCACTTCGGTAAGAGCACCGGTTGGGCAAACCGCAACACACTGTCCGCAATACGTACAGGGCGAATGTTCCAGATTCATTTCGAAAGCCGGGGCCACGACCGACATAAATCCGCGGTTTACGGCATTAAGGGCACCCACAGTCTGAAAATCATTACACATGGTTTCGCAGCGACGGCACATTATACATTTATCCATTTCACGAATGATGGATGGAGAGGTATCTAACCGGTAGGTTGACATCTCGGCAAATTCCTGTCCGGGTATACTTCTTACTCCCAGTCTAATAGCCATATCCTGAAGTTCACAATTTCCCGATTTGGCACAGATAAGGCAATCTTTCGGGTGATCGGAAAGGATCAGTTCCAGAACGGTTCGTCTGGCATTCATTACCCTGAGACTGGAGGTTTTTACAACCATTCCTTCCTGAACGTCGGTGGAGCATGAAGGGGCTAGGTTTCTGCGACCCTCCACTTCGACCACACAAATCCGGCAGCCCCCGGGCTTGTTTTCAATGTTGAGGTCCTTCAGTTCCATGTAACAAAGAACCGGGATATTGACCCCTATGGATTTCGCCGCTTTATAAATCGAAGTTCCTTTGGGAACCTCTACGGTTTTATTATCAATTTTGAGTTTTACAAGATCCATTTTATATAATTTCTTTAAATAATTTCCACTGCATCGAATTTACATTTCTCCAGACAGGCACCACACTTTATACATATCTCCTGATCGACCACATGGAGCTGCTTTCTTTCGCCGGTGATAGCCCCGACCGGACATGCCCTGGCGCATGCGGTACAACCCACACAATTATCCTCGATGATATGATAGTTCATAAGAGCTTTACACTCACCGGCAGGACATTTTTTATCGCTTACGTGGGCTTCGTATTCATTCATGAAATATTCCATGGTTGAAAGCACCGGGTTGGGTGACGACTGGCCAAGTCCGCACAGAGAAGTATCCTTTATGACAAGGCCGAGGTTCCTGAGTCTTTCAAGATCTTCCGGTTTGCCATTTCCCTGGGTTATCCTTTCGAGGAGTTCATAAAGGCGTTTGTTACCCACCCGACAGGGGGCACATTTCCCACAGGATTCCTCAACGGTAAAATCAAGAAAATACTTGGCAATGGATACCATGCAATCATCTTCATCCAATACGATCATTCCTCCCGATCCCATCATGGAACCAGCTGCAACCAAATTATCGTAATCAATGGGAGTATCAAGGTGAACCTCCGTGAGACAGCCTCCAGATGGACCCCCGGTTTGTACTGCCTTGAATTTCTTACCGTTTTTGATTCCGCCACCGATTTCAAAAATAACTTCCCTCAGGGTGGTTCCCATGGGCACCTCGATCAAACCAACATTATTAATCTTTCCGGCAAGAGCGAATACCTTGGTTCCTTTGGATTTTTCGGTACCGATACTGCTGAACCATTTTGCTCCCTTAAGAATGATGACAGGGATATTGGCAAAAGTTTCCACGTTATTCACATTGGTGGGTTTGCCAAGATATCCCTCAACGGACGGGAATGGAGGCTTAAGGGTAGGCTCCCCTCTTTCGCCTTCCATGGAATGGATTAGTGCAGTTTCTTCACCGCAAACAAAAGCTCCGGCACCATATTTTAATTCAACATCAAAATCGAATCCGGTTCCAAAGATGTTTTTTCCAAGCAGGCCATACTCTCTTGCCTGAGCAATGGCGATCTTCAGCCTCTGGATGGCTAAGGGATATTCGGCCCGGATATAGATCAGACCGGTATCCGCTCCAATACAATAACCGGCAATCGCCATTGCTTCCAATACAGAATGTGGATCCCCTTCCAAAATGGACCTGTCCATGAATGCACCCGGATCACCTTCATCGGCGTTACAAACGATGTACTTTTTGTCGGCCTCGGTTTTCCTTGTTAACTCCCACTTAAGTCCTGTAGGGAATCCTGCTCCTCCCCTTCCTCTGAGACCTGAATCCTTGATCAGATCGATCACTTCGTCAGGTTTCATTTCAGTCAGAACATTTCCCAGAGCCTGATAGCCATTTCTGGCAATGTACTCGTCAATGTTTTCAGGATTGATAAAACCACAGTTCCGAAGAGCTATGCGAAGCTGTTTTTTATAAAAGCCCATGTGTTTGGAATCCGAAATGGTCTCCTTTTTTTCAGGGTCCTTATACAAAAGGCGTTTCACCTGCCGTCCTTTAATCACATGCTCTTCCACAATTTCCCTGGCGTCGGCGGGGGCGACTTCCGTATAAAAGGTATTATCGGGTAAAACCTTCACAATCGGTCCCTTCTCACAAAAGCCAAAGCAACCGGTCATAACCACCTGGACCGTATCGCCAAGACCTTGACCCTTAAGTTCCGTTTTCAGATTTTCAACCACTGCATCACTTGATGAGGCCCGGCATCCGGTACCTCCACAAACCATAAGATGCATTGAATATTTTGACATTTTTATTCCTCCTTTTGATCTTTAGATTCTATAGTTTCGTAGTTTACCGGGATAATACCATCGACCAATTCTCCATTTTTTATGTATTTCTCGATGATTTCATCCGCTTTTTTCTCATCTACCTCGCCATATACAACCGGGTCCTGTCCCGGAAGGGTGATTTCAACCGTGGGTTCGGCATAACAATATCCCATGCAACCGGTCTGGGTCACAATACCATCAATATTTCTCCGGTCAAGCTGGGTGGCAAAAAAATCGAAAATTGATTTGGAACCTGCAGCGATACC
This sequence comes from uncultured Bacteroidaceae bacterium, assembly GCA_964572225.1. GTDB lineage: Bacteria > Bacteroidota > Bacteroidia > Bacteroidales > CAZNFR01. Next base: position 31,398 of record CAZNFR010000027.1, on the reverse strand, counting down.
ACAAGTAGCCATTGCTACCTTGACCTGTACCTTACTTTCAGGATTCTCTGCTTTTTCCCGGATCTCTATTCCCCCCTGCACCTGATCCCGAATTTTTTTTAGATCTGAGAGTGATTTAACTTTACTCATTTTACTTTATTTTAATCTGTTTGTACCGTATATTTTTGTCAAATAATTCCTGTACTTTTAAAGAAGTGCGAAGTTACAAAATTCGCTGTTTTGTTATTCTTTTCACACTAATTCAAATTAATTCTAATTAAGCCTTAAACAAGGCTGAACAAATAACTCTAACCTGCCTCTGATTCAAGCTCCCTGAGGTTTTCCGAGATCATCTCCTTTAGTTGTTCCAAGAGCTTAAAATCCGAAAGACTGTCAACTTCAAGAACTTGTTTAACCTCTTTGCTGGAAAAGGAATAATCTCCCATATCCGTTATGTGTTTATAAAATATCTCTGCCCCTTCAGCCGACATAAGTAAGATTCTGATCACTCCCGAAATATCCCCCAGGGGTTGCCTGTCGATATGCTGCAGACGAAACACAGCGGTAACCCGTGTGCCGATTCCCACTTTGCTTTGGATGTCCAGGGATCCGCTGCAAAGTTCCGAATGGTATTTTAGCAATGGGATACCCAGTCCCACTTTCCTGGTTGTCCGGGTAGTGGTATAGGGATCTTCAATATAATCGAGAATTGCCGGATCAATTCCACTTCCATCATCTTCGATAAGGACCTCAAGAAGATCAAGATCCTTCAACTCCTTTATCTGAATATGGATATTTCTGGCCCCAGCTTTAAGGGAATTTTGTACAATATCCAGTATATTAAGTGCTATCTCCTTCATTGAATGTTAACTTCTCTACCGTTAATTCCTTTTAGTGCAGCCCGAATCTCACCGAAACTCCGGGTCTTCATTTTAAAATTTGTGGTCTTTTTCCCAATATCTACCATAAAATGGGCATCGGAAGAGGATATGACCGGAAATTCTTTTAATTCCGGATGTTCCATGATAAAAACATCTGCCTGCGTTCTCCAGGAAATCTCAATCCCGTCTGCCTTTAGATCTGGCGGAAAAATTCCCAGCTGACTGTAAACTGAGTTTTTGGTTCGGTCAACATGAGCAGGAAAAAATAACCCGTCCAGGTTGTGGACTTTTTCAAGAATTTGTTCAATGGATTGATTTATGCCTGAATAAAGTGATTTTCCTTCCTCATAGACGATAAAATCATCCTGATCAACCTGTACCTGGTATCCCATTTTCACAGGATCATTGATCACATCGGGAAGATAACGATCCAGGTAATCCTGAAATTCATCCAGTCTTTCAAAGTCTTCAAAGAACGTTAAGCAATGTACCTCCTCTTTTGAATTCACCTCCGCCCCGGGAAGTACGTAAATCCCTTTTTTCCGGCCCAGTTCCCATACAAGTCTGCAATGCAAGGTCGTGTTATGATCTGTCAGACCCAATATGTCCAACCCTTTCTCCGCTGCCCGGTTTATGATATTTACCGGGCTCATTTCCAGGTCCCCACAAGGGGACAGAACGCTGTGAACATGGAGGTCGGCCTTGTAAAAATTCATTACCCATTCAGGATTTTGTATAGTTTTCCGGCCACAGGAAAAGTTTCTTCTTCACTCCCAAGAATAGGTATCCCTTCCTCCTCACTTTTCTCCAGGGCTGCCTCTTCGGGTTGAAGTCCTTTTACAAGGATCACTGCTGAAAGGTCCCTCAGGGAAGAAATGGCCATTATATTCTTATGGGTCTGCAGGGTAATCCAGAGGTCTCCTTCCCGGGCATTTCCCATCACATCGCTGAGCAAATCAGAAACATAAACGGAAGAAACCTTTCTTTCCAGGCCAGCCCTTCCTGAATATACTTTCAGTTGCAACTTTTCAACAATTTCTTTTACACTCATCTGTTTATCTTGTATTTATAACATTCACTTAATCCAACTCTCTTAATTCATCCGCCCGACCTTTACAGCCACATTAAAAAATGCCTGATCATTTTTTCGCTCTCTCTTATCCCCTGGGCTTCTTTTGATCTTTCACTCCCCAAATTCCGGAAGTGATTTTCATAACCTCCTCCGGGGACAAATCCCCGGAGCATAACCTGAGGTTTTGAATATAAAAGCATTGGTTGATGTCGGCTCTTCCCTGCACCACATCCTCAGCAAAGGTTTCACAGTCGGGAGATCCACAGGCACCGCAATCAATCGAAGGCAAACTTTTCATCTTTTCCTGTTTCTCCTTCATTTTTACCAGAGCATTGGAAATATCTTCATCCAGTTTTGCCATGGGACGGGGCTTGATCTCATCCAAACTTATATCCCGCGGAGCTCCTTGCAAATAGAGAGATTTGTTTTTTATTGGCGGATACTGTTCAGATCTTTTTTTGAGCCTTTCTACAGTCAGGAAACGGTTACCGCTTATCAGAATACCTCCTGCACAACTTTGATCGCAGGCCCTCATCTCAAGAAATTCAATGTTTTCATACTCATCATTCTCAATCTTTTCCAGGAACTCGGAAACATTATGAATTCCATCCACGGCCAGGGATCTTCCGGTTTTGTGCATAATCTCCCCGTTGGTAAGCGACCATTGAATTCCTTCTTTACTCAGCATTTGCTGATTAAGGTCGGATACCTTCCTATCCTGTTTTTTATGTAGTTCCCTGTTTATCCGATTATATAAAAATTTCATATTGATCACGCCTGTTACAGCAGATTCACTTCCTCCCACAGGACTTTTTACCGAAGCGATCTTCGCCGCACAGGGAGTTATATAGAAGATTCCGATCTCCTCTGGTCGAAATCCTTCAGATTCAAGCTTTTCCCGATAATATATCGCCGAAAGGTCGATGGGAGGCTTGATCCGAAGAATATTCTCGGTAAGAGATGGAAAACGAACCTGAATTAACCGGATAACAGCCGGACAGAAAGATGATATCATAGGACGTCGGCCGTCCTGTTCAAGAGCCTCACGGTAAGCCTCCAGGATGAAAGGAACCGTATTCTCTACCTCAAAAATATGAGTAAATCCGAGGTTGTGAATGGCAGTATAGATTTCCTGGGTAGGATGCTTCTCCGGAAATTGTCCAATCAAAACACCGGGCAGAAGAGCAACTCTGGCACGGTAATTCCGGATTTCCTCAAAATCATCCTGTTCAACGATAATCGCATTTACAGGACAAGCCTTGTGGCATTCTCCGCAATCAATGCATCGGTTGTCCATAATCCTCGCCAGTCCCTCATTAACCCTGATGGCAGATGTTGGACAAACACTCATGCAATGTGTGCACCCTATACACACATCCTCCAGCACTTTTAATGCATGATGAAAATATTTATCTTCGTTATCAGCCATTTCTTTCCTTTAAATAATTCATCATTTCAAGAGTTGTACCCTGCCCGGGTTTTGATTTAATCTCAAAGAAATCTGTATTTCTTTGAATGTTAGGTAATCCCATTCCTGCACCAAATCCCATCTCCCTTACTGCCTGTGATGCCGTAGAAAACCCTTCCTTCATTGCCATCTCAATATCCTCAATGCCCGGGCCCTGGTCCTGGATGCGAATTAAGATCCTTTCTGCATTCAGGTCTACAATGATATTTCCCTCCCAGGCATGCGCTGCAACGTTCACCTCACCTTCGTATAGTGCAACCACGGTTCGTTTTATAATAGCCGGCGAAACATTCAGCTCCTTTAATAGTTTCTTCACCGAACTGGAAGCATTTCCGGCATTGTCAAAATCCCCACCCTTTACTTCGTATTCAAATGTCATAATCAATATACAGGCTTGATCCCTTTACCGAAAAGAATCCCGGATATTCTGAATACCGAATATTCACTTGATAAAAGGATGATGTTATTCTGATCTGCCAGTTTAATCATTTCTTCGCTCACTTTTTTTCCCCTGCCAATTATAATTGCGCTAACATCCGACATCTCCGCAGTTCTTATTGCCTGAAGGTTTGAAAGCCCGGTAATCAGCAGCAAGCCATCATTCTCCAGAGTAAGGACATCACTCATAAGATCGGATGCAAAGGCATAAAAAACTTCTTCATCCAGGTTGTCCCTGCCCGAAAGGATTTGTGCATTTAAGAATTCCGCTATTTCAAGAACTTTCATCAGATTTTTTAAATAATTGTTATTCGAATAACAAACTAACATCAACTAACTACAAAAATCTATATGATAAAGATAAAATATTTTGTGTTATTTGAATAACATTGTTATTTCTATCACAATAATAAATAACCATTCTAAATAAGTGCAATTAATTATTTTTGAATATCTAACATGAGATCTGAATGATTAAACCGAATTAAAGTTACGTTTGAATTGGTATCATGTCTATAAAATTCACTAAGGATTAGTAATTCATAACTGGTCTAAATAAATTATGTTATTGCCTATTGCTTGATTCGATATTGAAAAAAAATGCAAATTTGTCTATAAGGGAAATTTCAGAGTTGTCAATTAATTCTACTCATCATGGATGTTGAAATACTTTCAAGGATACAATTTGCTTTCACGGTTTCTTTTCATTACATATATCCACCGCTCAGTATTGGGCTTGGTCTGATTATGGTGGTAATGGAATGGTTGTTTCTGCGAACGGGAAACAAAGTTTATGAAACGATGACTCGTTTCTGGACCCGCATTTTTGCATTAACCTTTGGATTAGGTGTGGCCACCGGTATTGTTATGGAATTTGAGTTTGGCACGAATTGGGCGGTTTATTCGCGCTTTGTCGGGGATGTTTTCGGAAGTGCCCTTGCGGCAGAGGGAATTTTCGCATTTGCTCTTGAGAGCGGGTTCCTGGGAATTCTGTTGTTTGGCTGGAATCGCGTAAGTCCGAAGGTACATTTTATCGCAACCATCGGAGTTTTCCTGGGCGCCATGTTTTCGGCCATATGGATTGTCGTGGCTAACAGCTGGCAACAAACTCCCGCTGGATATCACATTGTGGGAGAAGGTCTGAATGCTAGGGCTGAGATCACTGATTTCTGGGCCATGGTTTTTAATCCTTCTTCGGTAGACCGCCTTCTTCATGTCTGGATCGGTGCATTTCTGGCAGGTGCATTTCTTATCATCTCTGTCCATGCTTTCTATCTTTTGCGTGACCGATACGTGGATCTTTCAAGAAAGGCTTTAAAAATAGCCCTTGTGGTGGCTACGGTTGCTTCCCTTGGACAACTTGTAACCGGTCATCAATCGGCCCACGGCGTCGCAGAAAATCAGCCGGCTAAACTGGCGGCCCTGGAGGGACACTTTAAAACCGGACCCGCAGATATGTATATAATGGGATGGGTGAACAAAGACAAACAGGAAGTGACAGGCATCCGGGTGCCAGGTGGACTTAGTTTCCTGACTCATTGGAACTTCCATGAGCCGGTTCCCGGCCTGGACTCCTTCCCGGAAGATGAGCGCCCGACAGCTCTGAATGCCATATTTCAGTTTTACCATTTTATGGTGGCCTTCGGTCTTCTCATGATTGCAATTACTTTGTTTGCGACCATCCAATGGTGGAGAGGAAAGATATTCACTCACAGATGGTTCCTCTGGGTTCTGGTCTTCGCCGTGATCCTCCCCCAAATTGCTAATCAGTTTGGGTGGTTTGCTGCCGAAATGGGACGACAACCATGGGTGGTTTATGGATTACTGCGGACCTCGGATGCACTTTCTGAGGCTGTTACAGCTTCCCACGTCATATTCTCCTTAATCTTTTTCACGCTCATTTACCTCATCCTGTTTATCCTGTTTGTATATCTGCTTGACCGAAAGATACGAAAAGGACCTTATGATGAAAGTGAGATTGAAGACCGGCAAAGATTGCATGATATTGCTTTACAGTTTGAACAGGGAAAGCTAAGATAAAAACTATTCAATATGGAAACTTTACTTGGAATTGATTACCCAACATGGTGGTTCCTGATTGTCGGCGGACTCTTCTCAGGGTACGCTATTCTCGACGGATTTGACCTGGGTGCCGGAGCCTGGCATCTTTTTTTTAAAGAGGATAAGGAAAGACGAATTGCCCTGAATGCAGTAGGACCGGTTTGGGATGGAAACGAAGTCTGGCTGGTGATCGGTGGGGGTGCTTTATTTGCTGGATTTCCCGAAGCCTATGCCACCCTGTTCTCAGGAATGTATGTTCCCATAATTCTTTTCCTGGGCTTTCTGATCTTCCGGGCCGTCTCAATCGAATTTCGTGGCAAGGAAACCATGAAATGGTGGACCCGGCTCTGGGATACAAGCTATAGCATTTCCAGCGCCATGCTGGCATTCCTGCTCGGAGTGGTTCTGGGTAACATCCTCATTGGAATGGCACTGAACGAAAATTTTGTGTTTACCGGAAACTGGCTTGAGTTTTTAAATCCCTATGCACTGACAGTCGGACTTACAAGCCTTGCCCTTTTTATGGTACACGGCGCTATCTACCTAACCATGAAAACGGAAGGGAAACTATTTAAACAGATATCCCGGCTTTTATGGAGATCCATCCTCGTTTTTGTCGGCCTGTTTTTAGTAATCAGCATAATATCCATTCTTTACTTCCCACACCTGACCGATAAATTCAGGTCTTCTCCTGTTTTGTTTGTTGTGCCTCTGCTTGCATTTCTTTGCATAGCCAATGTACCACGTCTTGCAAAAAAAGGAAAATACCTGCGGGCATTTGTCTTTTCCTCCATGTCTATCAGCCTGCTGCTCATCCTGGTTGCCATCGAACTATACCCGGCTATTCTGCTTTCAACTTCAGACCCTGCAAATACTTTGACAATCTATAACGCAGCCTCTTCCGATAAAGCCCTGGGAATCATGCTCACCATTACCGCCATCGGATTTCCACTGGTAATCACCTATACGGTTTTTGTATATCGGACCTTCTGGGGTAAGGTAAAACTGGATGAGTCAAGCTACTAATCTCAACCACGCCTCTTTAGCCGGTAGGTGAATCGTTATAACTATTTTTTTAATTATATGATTAGTTTTTTAGTTGTATAATTAATTTATTAGTTATATGTTTGTGACATGAAAGAATTAACAAAGGCAGAAGAACAGGTAATGCACCGGATCTGGAAACTGGAAAAAGCTTTTGTAAAGGATATCCACGAAAGCTTTCCGGAACCCAGACCCGCCTATACCACAATTACTACCATAATCAGAATTCTGGTAAACAAAGGATTTCTTTCCTATACAACCTATGGTAAAGCAAATGAATACTATCCGCTGGTGAGCAAAAAGAAGTATATGAAAACCCATTTCTCCGGGGTCATAAAGGATTATTTCAACAATAACCTTTCCGGATTTGCTTCTTTCTTCACTAAAGAATCTGACCTGAGTCTGGAAGAACTCGAGAAAATAAGGGAAATCATCGATACGGAAATTCAGTTGAAACAAAAGGGACAAAATGAATCCTGAAGTATTTTATTTAGTAAAAACGAATGTGGTTTTGACTGGTTTATGGATCCTTCACCGGGTATTCCTGAGAAAGGTCCTTAAACCCGGATGGCACAGGATCATTTTACTCCTTTTACCCTCGATATCCATCTTTCTTCCCCTGCTTGATCTTACTCCGGTCAGGAGCTTCAATCCTCTGATTTCACAGAATATTATCGAATCCTCCTGGTTATTTGGTTATGAACCAACGGCTGAAACACTCCAGGAATACAGTCAGACCCTAAAGCCCGGAAATCTCTTGATCCTGATTTATTTTACCGGTTGTGGATTCGTTCTGCTTTCTTTAATTATATCGATAATTAAGAAAATTAAACTCATTCAAAAGTATGGAATCATAAAAATTGATAACACCCGGGTAATACCGGCGGATGATGTTCTTCTGCCCTATTCTTTCATGCAGTACATCTTCCTTTCACCCTCTAAGTACGATCCTTTGTCCAAAAAGATCATACTGTTGCACGAAAATTCCCATGTCCGTCAACTACATTATGTCGACCTGATCTTGTATGAACTTTACCGTATATTCTTTTGGTTCAATCCATTGTTGGGACTGTTCAAGAAATCCCTCCAGGAATGCCATGAATATCTGGCTGATCAGTCAACACTCAAAAGTGGTGTGGACCTGCAAAGCTATATCCGCCTTCTGGTAGATCACGTTGACCAACCGGGAATATTCGGATTATCGAATTCTTTCTCAAAATTCAATCTTTATAATCGTCTCAAAATGATACAGAATAATCATAAACCAAAACAAGGTAATAAATACCTACTATTCGTGCTGATCGCTTCATTTTTCCTGCTTTCCTTTGGTCTCGTGAATTCGGCCCTTTCCGGCAACAGGGCCTCAATACCTCCAACCCATCCCGAAAAGGATAACCCCCAGGATTACGGGATTCCATCAATCGCTCCGGTCGACTTGAGTTTAGTGACCAAAGAATCGGGATTTGGTATGCGGATGCACCCTTTCAAAAAAGTTGAAATGATGCATAAAGGTCATGATTTTGCCTGTCCCACTGGAACTCCGGTATGGGTGACTGCCGATGGCACAGTAGCTGAGACCGGGTTTAAACCGGAAGGATACGGACGCTATATTAAAATCAGCCACAAAATGGGCTTTGAAACCTTTTACTCACAGCTTGAGCGAATCGATGTAAAAGAAGGTCAATCGGTAACCCGAGGTCAGCAAATTGGAACCGTAGGCAGTTCAGGACTTTCCACAGGCCCTCATCTACACTACCAGGTTATGAAAGAGGGTGAAGCGAAAGACCCAAAACACTATTTCAGGGCAGACTGAGACCTCTAAAGTTCCAAGTCAAATAGTTTCATGGGTAAAGGCGCATTTTTTGCGCCTTTACCTTTTGCGCTCATCCGATAAATAAAAGCTTTGGTCCGGTAATTGCAATATTTCGTAAAAAGAGGTGAGTAAAACCTTCTCAAAACCATGAATATTAAAGGAATTTGATCTTATTTTGTGTTCTGCAACTATGGGTAAAAGAATAGCATATAGCTTGTTTTTGGGGTTTCTACTTTTTTCCGGACTGTTTTTTACATCCTGTGAAGAAGACAGCGTATTACAGGAAGAAGAAAAAATAAATCCTTTTCTTAAGGATGGAAACTGGAACGGATTTGCTATTCAGAATAGGGTATATGAAACACCCAATGCCATTGTTGAAATATGGGGTGAGAATCTGGACAGTCTGAGTTCTGACTTTGATATCCACCTGACCGATGGAAACTTTAATACTCAGTTGCGAACTGTTCATGATTATAGTGTAAAGCTCTATTTTGATCTGAATTCCCCTTCCCTTACCAAATTATCAAACGGAATCTACCGTTATGAAAACACTTCTGCAAGAAAGCCCAATAACATTGTGGAGGCCTATATTGAAATTCAATCCGATACCCGGTTATTCAAATATCCTGTTCTCGAAGGAGAAATACAAGTAGAATCCGAGGGTCCTTTTTTTAAAGCAAGTTATACCATTCTGACTATGGTTAACCAGTACGAAGAATTAATTGAAGGTCAGTTTACGGGATCTGTGGTTCTGATCGATCAAAGACACTAAACAATCAGTCCATCCCTGTTTTGACCAGCTCACCATGTTTTATACCTTTGATCGCGCTGAGCTTGTCGGCAAGTTTTTTGAGTTTACTGGCATTACCTTTCACTGAGATCACTTCCAGACAATTATGATCATCGATGTGAATATGCTGCCCGGCTAAAATAAGGCAATGATATTCATGCTGAAGACTGTTCACTTTTTCGTGTAATTCTTTGAGATTATGATCATAGAGAATAACAATTGCCCCAGCTACCTCCTCATCCATCTCCCATTTCTCCTCTACTATGTTTTTCTTTATAAGGAAACGGATCGCCTGTGAACGGTTGGGAAAATGTTTCCTTTCCACCAGTTTGTCCAGTTCCTCAGAAAGCTCCGTCTCCAGGGAGACACCAAAACGTTTTAATGTCATATCCTGATTTTTAGTTAATGCTTGGCAAAGATACTTGAAATTCCGTAACCCGGTTTTTCTTAATCCACAATATCCATCTCCTCCAACAGGTAACCGGCCCCGGCAAATTTATCGATGATAAACAGTACATAACGGATATCCACAGTAATGTTACGGCATTGGGCGACATCATAATAAATATCGCTCATAGTACCCTCCCAGTTCCGGTCGAAGTTCAATCCCACCAAATGCCCATCGGCATTGAGTACCGGGCTACCTGAGTTACCTCCCGAAGTATGGTTTGAAGCAATAAAACAAACGCTCATTTCATTATTTTTGTTGGCATACCTGCCATAGTCTTTATACTGGTAAAGCTCCATCAGCCGATCGGGGATTGAATAATCTGTTAGCCCGGTATGATACTTTTCAATAATTCCTGAAAGGGTTGTATGATAATCAAATATAACTGCATCTTCAGGCGAATAACCTTCCGCCTTTCCATAGGTAATTCTCATGGTGAAATTGGCATCTGGCCACATCTTTTCTACCTCATTCTTTTCTCTGAGAGCTTTTATATATTTCCGGTACTCGCTTTGTATTTCCTGATCCAGGAAGGTGTACTCTGCATTCACGTCTCTATTGTATACCTGGGAAAAATCATAAAACATCTCATAAAGGGGATCCTTCATAAGTCTGGATTCCAGTCTGGAATATTGAGCAGGGTAAAGGTTCAGTAAACCTTCAACCTCCTTCGGGTCGTTGAACATGGTTTTTTTCATGATTTTTTCAACATACTTCTCCATCGCATCCGGGTCATTCTGTTTAAGGGATTGAAAAAAAGCTGGGTGAAATAACGGATCGATATCCTTCCTGAAAGCCTCAAGCATAGCAACAAAAATCCTGGCATCCAGAGGTTCATGATAATCCTTGAAGAACTCGTCTGCCTTCTTCCGGAACCCTTCCAGTGCCAGAAGTTTCTCTGTTTCTGTTTTACCTGCATTCCGATTCAAAAATGTTGTGAAATCCACCATAAAATCAATTACTTCAACGGCAAGAACAGCTTCTGAAGCATATTCATAGACCAGTATCAGACTACTTAGCTCCTGGTAAAGATTTTCCAGGTTTGGAAGTATTTCCCCGTATTCCTTTTTTCGTTCAGAGTCAGCTTCGACCCATTGACGAAAATCCTTTTCTTCAGCGGCTTTTTTATCAAGGGCCTCTGCTTTACGGAGACCTTTTATGATGCCCTGCCATTTCTTCCAGGAATTGCTTACCGATCGGTATTTGGAAGCATATTTAATTCTGACTTCCGGATCCTGCTCCATAAAAGCGGACATTATTTCAAGGCGGGTATCTCTCAGAGCAATTTTGTGGGGATAAGAAATCTCCGTTAGCATTTTTACCGCATCGCTGGTAAAAAACTGGGTTGTGGTACCCGGGTAACCCATAACCAAGGTAAAATCATTCTCATCCAGACCTTTCATTGAAATGGTCAAATGTTTCCTCGGCCTGAAAGGAACATTATCGGGCGAATACTCCGCAGGCTGATTGTCCTTATCCGCATAAATTCTGAAAACGCTGAAATCTCCTGTGTGTCTTGGCCACATCCAATTGTCATAGTCCTTGCCATAATTACCAATCGAACCTGGAGGTGCGCCTACCAGTCTGACATCTTTAAAAACCTCATAGATAAACATATAGTAATCATTACCATAGTAAAATGGTTTGACAACCGCTTCATAGGAATTCCCTTTTTCGGCTTCCGACTTTACCCTGGAAATATTATCATTTATGATCAATTGACGTGCTTCTTCAGTTAATACATTTTCGGTTCCCTCTAGAATCTCATTACTAACATCCTCGATCCTCACCAGGAAGGTAACGGATAATCCGGGATTGGGTAATTCCCGGGTTTTATCCATAGCCCAATAGCCGTGGGTAAGGTAATCGTTTTCAACTGAGCTGTGTGACTGAATATAGCGATAACCACAATGATGATTGGTAAAAATAAGTCCGTCGTCAGATACCACCTCACCGGTACATCCTCCGCCGAATATTACCACGGCATCCTTCAGACTTGCCTTATTAATGCTGTAAATATCCTCTGCTTCCAACCTGAATCCCTTCTCCTGCATATCCTGTATGGTATACTTTTCGAGCAGGATAGGAATCCACATTCCTTCATCGGCATACAAGGGTATCACAAGAAATATCAATACAACAAGACTAAGAATTTTTCTCATTTTCAACCTTTTTACGATCCATTTTTAATCAGCCCAGGAATGCATCCAACTCTCTGTACAACTTTTGAACAGGAAGTCCCATTACATTGTGGAATGAACCTTTTATTGAGGAAATTCCAATGTACCCTATCCATTCCTGAATTCCATAAGCCCCTGCCTTATCAAAGGGCTTAAAATTATCAATATAATATTCTATCTCTTCCAATTCCAGCTTTGAAAAGCTTACTTCGCTTTCGGCAAAGAAGCTGTGTTTTTTTTCAGAATTTCTGAATGTAACTCCGGTAATCACCTCATGGGTCTTTCCGGAAAGTCCGGACAGGATCCGGATTGCTTCATTTCTGTCTGCCGGTTTGTTTATGACCCTGTTATCAAGATATACGATTGTATCAGCGGTAATAAGGATCTCATGGGTTGCCAAAGGAAGAGAATAGGCATCCGATTTAAGTTCCGACAGAAAAACCGGTATTTCATATTTACTCAATCCCTGAGGAAAGGTTTCATCTACTTCATGCAGATCAGATACCCTGAAATCAATTCCTGACTCTTTGAGCAAAAAATGCCGGCGAGGCGATTTGGAAGCGAGAATGATCGAGTAGTCCTTTAACTTATGCGTTAGCATCAAACCGTCTTCAGATGAAATGTTAAAATATAATATACCGCTCCCGGGTAAAGCAGTCCGAAAAGCATAAGTGCTTTCATTAGCTGACTTGCAATATGGTAATCTTCTTTGGTTTTTGCAAAGATAATTTTCAGGATTATGAAGATAATCGGCATTATCAGAAATATCAGGAAGTATAAACCTGAAATATAATCGGGAGGGTGCACACTGAAATAAATAAACCGGAACAATACCCAGATAAGTAAAGCTCCCAGAACGATACTTAGGGAAACGATCACGCTTTTGGTATGAAAAATGCCAATGGAGATGGGCAGGGTGTTCATGCCATAGGCACGGTCCCCTTCAAAATCCTCCGTATCCTTAATAATTTCACGAATAAAATTAGTCAGGAACGCAAAGAAGGCAAAAGCAGAAACCCAGAAGAATATATAATTAAAGCTGGAGTTTGCCTGAAGCATAATGGTCCCATATACCCTGTTAAGCAGGGGAAGCTCAAATAGGATTACCAATAGGGGCACCGTACCGGTAAGGAGGCTTACAATAAAATTTCCAATTAATAACTGCCTTTTATAATTAGTTGAATAGAACCACAAAAGGCCTGCAGCCAGAAAAAAGATCACTGAGAGACCCAGGAGCCTGATATGCCAGGACAGGTAAATTCCTGCGAAAACCCCTGTGGCTGTTAGTAAACTGTGAAGTTTAATGGCAAACTGGCGTGAAAATAAACGATCGATGACTACCCTTTCCGGCTTGTTAACCCTGTCTGTCTGGGTATCAAAATAATCATTGATTACATATCCTCCGGCAGCAATGAGAACCGTGGAAAGGACAAGGATAAAAAAATGGAGATTATCCATCTGAAGGGAAAATCCATTCATATTCAAAAATGGACGGATAAGAAAACTACGCATCATATACTGCGTACCTGCAATAATAAGCAAGTTCGGAAAACGAATAAGTCTTAATAATGCTTTCGTTCCTTTCATTGTCAGGCCAGAAAAAAAGTTTTACCAGGTGAATGCTTCAGTATCCATCCACTTTCCGTTTAATCGTAATACCTGTTCAATTACATCCCTTACGCATCCATCTCCCCCGGGTTTGTCAGAAATATATCGGGAAATACTCTTGATCTCCTCCACAGCATCACTGGGACATACAGGAAAGCCTACCTGCTCCATGACAGGAAAATCCGGTAGATCATCTCCCATATAGAGCACATTTTCAGGATTCAAAGCATACTTATCACAAAAATGCCTGAAATCCCTTAGCTTATCCGACGACCTTAAATAAATATCATTGATCCCCAGCTTTTCAAACCTTAATTTCACTGCATCGGAATCCCCTCCGCTTATAATGGCCACAGGATAACCCTTTCTCATCAGATAAAACACTGCATAGCCGTCCTTAATGTTCATGGTCCTGAGTAACTGACCCTCACTGTTCAATAAAACCTTACTTCCGGAAAAAACCCCGTCCACATCGAAAACAAATGCATTGACTTTCCTGAGATCTTCTTTAAAATTAGTCATTTAAAACTAAGAATAGGATGAGTAAAAATTAATTATGCTTTCACTGACAAATGTATATAAATTTCTCAATCCGGGTTGATTATTCAGATAATGGCTGTGTCTTTCAAGGACTTTTCCATCCCCTCTCCGGGCAGGCCCTGTTTGCGCGCTGACCGGACCCAAATCCAAGGCTTTGTTAAGGGTCTCATGGATCAGTGGCTCAAGCAAACGGAAATCCATGTTCTGTTCCTTTAACACTTTTTCACCCGAGGCAAGCATATGGTTCAGAAAATTAGAGCAGAAAACCGCTGCAATGTGTAAAGCAAGTCTTTTTTCTGAATCAGCCTCTAGCACTGTATTCGAAAGTCGGGAAGCAATATCCCTTAGAACTTTTCGGGTTTCAGAATCTGAATATTCGATGAAAAACGGTATCCGGGAAAAATCTAGGGCACGGCCGGATGTAAAGGTTTGAAGGGGATATAGGACCCCATTTTTGGGAAGGGTCTCAGGAAAAATACGTATGGACGTGCTTCCGGAAACATGAAAAAAAGGAATTAGGGTTGGGTTGAAATTTCCAAGCACATTCGGAATTGCATCGTCACTCACTGCAAGTAAAACAAAACGACTGTGCTCAAACACCTGGACTTTGTCGGAGTAATGATCCACTCCAAGACTAACTGCCAGAGATTCTGCATTCGACATTGTTCTGCTGGTAATGCCGGAAGGTTTGAATCCCTTTTTTAATAACTCATGAGAAAACTGGGTAGCAAGATTGCCGCTACCGATGAGGGTATAAAGGGAATAACTCATGAAAAAGACGTTTATCTAAGCTCACTCAAAAATCAGAAAGAGTCTATTTTATTCTTTTCTGAACCCGGATAAGTTCGTTACACATCTCGTAATCCTCTTTTTCCTGGTAATACCTGAGAAGCTCATCAAAAAATTCAGTGTTTTGGTATTGCGGGTGATCAGGACCGTATTTCATCTGACCAGAAATGGTTTTCGCAAAATAAGGCATACGACCATCAAGCTCTTCTCCCAATTCGGCATCCATTTCAGTTTCCGGGAAAAGATGACTGTATTTTTCCATGAATTCATTGATCTGGATCTGCATTTTGATAAAGTCGTCATTTTCTTCCAGAAGTTCCCGATTAAGGGAATTCTTATAATCCAACTCATCTTTGTCCATGTCAGACATTCTATCCGTGAGCAACCGGTTTATTTCGTCCTGATTGTATTGGATCTCTCTGTTGTTCTGACTAACGTGATCTTTAAGAATCTGCAATATTTTATTCATGTAGTTCTGCATGAATCATCAATTTGAATTTTTCAGATCAAAATCCATACCACAATATTGGAAATAATTTTTGCTATTGTGGTTATATCCGGGTTAAATATATGTTAATTTACGAGTAAACCATATATGAAAGGGGGATAATTCAGGCTTTTTTGATAAAATCCACGAAATCATCTTCGAAATACCGGATTTCACAGAAAATAAATAAAAAACCTCATCCCCCCCCCCTGCCAGCTTCAGGAACTCCCTAACTTTGGTATTTGAAAATACCCAGGTCCTTCAGCTCAGAGTTGAGAATATAGATCTTCTTTTCCTGGTTTTCAGTGCGGGCTGTTTTTATAAATATTTCTACTGAATTCTCGAATTCATCCTGTCTCATCGAGTCGATGAGCAAGAGATAACCCATGATGATATTACCTGCCATTTCGACCAGTCTCCGGGCATGGAAATCGGTAAATTCCTGATCATTTTTCTCCTGTACGAATTGAGACATTTCTTCATACTCGCTTGTCATCTCAATTAGGATCTTTTTCAGGTACTCAAGTTCCGGTTTCACTTTTTCTGCTTCAAATTCCCTTATCCGGTTTATAAATGCATGAGTGCCCACCCCTCTGATGGCAGCAACGACCTGAAGTTGCGAAGTACCTTCATATATGGTGGTAATTCTGGCATCCCGGTAAATTCTTTCTATAGGGAAATCCTTCATAAAACCGGCTCCACCATGGATTTGCAGGGCATCATAAGCAATCTTGTTACTGTACTCGCTGGAAACGAGCTTTAGTAAGGGGGTAAAAACATCTGCAAGTCGGTTGTATTTCTTAAACTCCTGCCTTTCCTCCGGACTGAGTTTTCTTTCTTCACCCAGAAATGCATATGCTTTGTATATATCAACATACCTGGCAGTTTCATAGAGAAGGGTGCGCATGGCTTTAATTCTTACCTCCATTAGCCGCAGCATTTCGTAGACTGCAGGAAACTCAATGATGGGTTTGCCAAACTGCACTCTTTCCGTAGCATACTTGTAGGCCTCACGATAAGCCGCTTCGGATATGCCCAAAGATTGAGCACCAATGCCTAATCTGGCAGAATTCATAAGCGACATAACATACTTGATCAATCCCATCCTCCGGTCACCAATGAGTTTGGCAGGAGCATTATTGAATACCATTTCGCAGGTAGGAGAACCCTTAATTCCGAGTTTGTTTTCTATTCTCCTAATTTTCACCGCTTTGTGCTTTCTTTCATATAAAAAGAGGGAAAGACCTCTTGCATCGGTGGTATCATCTTCAGACCGGGCGAGGACCAGGGCAATATCGGCATCGCCATTGGTAATAAATCGTTTCACCCCGTTGAGATAATAGATATCCTTCTCGGCATCGTATGTGGCCGAGATTTGTTGCTGACCCCGGAGTTGCACGGCCTGCAGATCAGATCCGGCATCTGGCTCGGTTAGGACCATTGCTGCCGTGGCTCCTTTCGCAAATCTGGGAAGATATTCTGATTTAAGCTCTTCCGATGCAAATTCATGTATGGTCTCAGCACAATCCTGTAAGCCCCAGATATTGGCAAATCCGGCATCAGCCCTACTAACCAATTCAGCAGCAAGCACATAAGGGACTATCGGGAAATTGAGTCCGTCATATTCCCTTGGCAAGGACATGCCAATGAGTCCGGCTTTGGTAAGAACATCATGGTTTTCCTGAGTCCCTCTTGCATAAACAACCTCATTATCGATTAATTTCGGACCCTCAGCGTCAACCGACTCAGCATTGGGATCAATTACATCCCCACAAATTTCTCCGACTATTTCCAGGGTTTTCTCATAGCTGTCCAGAGCATCTTCGAAATCTACCGGCGCGAAATCATATTTATCTGCTTCTTTAAAATCATTTTCTTTCAGAGACACGATTTTCTTCATCAAAGGATGGCGAAGATGAAATCTGAGATCGGGATTATCTTTAAAAAAGTTAGCCATTTTCTTTTTCCTTTCCTCGTTATTGATAAAATTACTTGGAGTTCTTTTTGTAAAACTTGATCATTTTGGGAATGACCTCGGAAATATCACCTGTGATCACATAATCTGCGATCTGGTTAATGGGAGCATGGGGGTCGGTATTAATGGAAATAACCATGGCGGAATCTGCCATTCCTGCCCTGTGCTGAATTTGTCCTGAGATCCCACAAGCGATATAGAGCTTGGGTCGAACGGTCACTCCGGTTTGCCCGATTTGCCTTTCATGCTCGACAAAGCCTGCATCCACAGCTGCCCTTGATCCGCCAACTTCAGCACCCAACACTTCTGCGAGTTCAAAAAGCAGCTTAAAATTCTCCCTGGAACCTACTCCATATCCGCCTGCGACAATGATCCCTGCATTTTTGATATTGACCTTTTTGGATTCCATATGTCGCTCAATAATTTCAACAACAAAATCGGTATCCTCCAGGATTTCCTCGACCTTTATCTTTTTTGTCTGTCCTTTATGTGCATCATCATAGATTTCTTTTTTCATAACACCTTCACGCACAGTTGCCAGCTGGGGCCTGGTATCCGGATTTATTATGGTGGCAACGATATTCCCTCCAAAGGCGGGTCTTATTTGATAAAGTAGGTTTTCGTAGTGGGTATCGCTTTTTTTATCATAATGTTCCCCGATTTCCAGCGCTGTGCAATCAGCGGTTAGTCCCACCTTTAACGCGGAAGCAATTCTGGGTGCGAGGTCTCGCCCAACGTAGCTGGCACCGAATAGGGCAATCTGGGGTTTCTCCTTTTCAAAAACATGAGTAAGGATGCGGGTATGAGGAAGGGTCAGATATGGGTATAGTCTTTTATCCTCGGCAACATGGACCACATCGGCTCCGTATCGGTATAAACTTTTATCTACTCCGTTTAAGGAACTTCCAATTACAATTGCCTCGACCTTGCAATTAAGTTTATTCGCAAGAGAACGGGCTTTAGTAAGAAGCTCAAGACTGACATCAGCCACTGCCTTGTCTTCCATTTCGCAATAAACAAATATATTATTCACGGTATTTCTATTTTAAAATTTAGACAAGGATGTTTTCAGCCAAGAGTATGATTTTCCATAAGTTCCTTCATCATTTCATCAATATCGTCATCATCCGCTTTCAAGACTTTGGATTCTTTCGCCTTGAAGACTACGTTTTCAATCTTCTTGACTTTGGTGGGTGAACCGGATAAGCCCAAAGCACTCTCTTCTACCTCAATATCGTCCACGGTCCATTCGTTAATAGTTAAATAGGAACGGGTTTCATAAAGACGCAGGTAATCTTCGGTGGCGTCCTGTAATTCTGTTACCGTTTTGGCGTGTTTATATTTCATCATCATCCTGGCGTTTCTGGGCCGGCATGAGGGAGCAGAACTATGCACCGTAATCACTACGGGCAGTTTTGCTTTTACGGTTTCCACTCCCCTCTCAAGTCTTCTTTTAATGGTGACATGCTCCCTACTTATATTGGTAATTTCTTCAGCGTAGGTGACCTGTGATACCTTCAGCTTTTCGGCGACCTGAGGACCAACCTGTGCGGTATCCCCATCAATAGCCTGTCGGCCGGCAAAGATTATATCCCAGGGCTCAAGCTTCCTGATTGCCTGGGAAAGAGCATAGGAAGTGGCCAGGGTATCAGAGCCGGCAAATTTACGATCGGTCAGCAGATATCCATTATCCGCTCCCCTGTATAAGCCTTCACGAATAACTTCGGCAGCACGTCCGGGTCCCATAGTGAGAACGGTAACGGTAGATCCTTCTACCCTGTCCTTGATTCTCAAAGCCTGCTCCAGTGCATGAAGATCCTCCGGATTGAAGATAGCTTCAAGAGCAGAACGATTTACCGTACCATCTGCCTTCATTGCATCCTTGCCCACATTTCGGGTATCCGGCACTTGTTTTGCCAGCACAATGATTTTTAATCCCTTCATAGATCTGAATTTTTGTTTTAACGTTAGATGGGGAACAAATATAATAAATTAAATTTTTGAGCAAACCAAATGGGACAGGATCGAAAAAAAACCCCGTTTTACAACGGGGTTCTGAGAGTGTTTGAGTTATGGTCGAAAAATTATGCCTGGGCCGTAGGGCCTCCGAAATTCATGGGCATGGCCGGACCTCCTTTACCTTCAATATCCTTAATGGGCCCGTGCACAGATTCGTATTTATGTATATTATCCTTCAAAGCAGCCATCAGTCGTTTGGCATGTTCCGGAGTCAGAATTACCCTTGACTGAACCTTAGCCTTTGGAACACCGGGCATGATCCTGACGAAATCCAGCACAAATTCCGCGGCCGAATGCGTGATTACCGCAAGATTGGAATAGGTACCCTGGGAAACATCATCACTTAACTCTATGTTAATCTGGTTTTTAGGCTGCTTTTGTTCTGACATAATTATTTATTTTTCGATTCTTTCCTTAACATCGATCGAAGACCCTGCTTTCAGGCTGTCATATTCTTCCTGGGAACCTACCACAAGATTATCAAATTTCCGGTTTCCGGTACCTGCAGGGATGAGATGACCTACGATCACATTTTCCTTAAGACCATCCAGGTAATCCACCTTACCATAAATGGCAGCTTCATTCAGAACTTTGGTGGTTTCCTGGAATGAAGCGGCAGACATAAAGCTCTGTGTCTGAAGGGCAGCTTTGGTAATTCCCTGAAGGATCTGGCTTGAGGTAGCAGGCACGGCATCTCTGGCGGTTATAGGTTTCATATCTTTCCGCTTGAGCAGGGAATTCTCATCCCTAAGCTTCCGGGAAGTGATGATCTGACCGGGGTGTACCCCCTGGGCATCTCCCGGATCTTCCACAACCTTCTTACCGAAGATCCAATCGTTCTCTTCCATAAACTCAAGCTTATCCACAACCTGTTTTTCAAGGAACTTGGTATCGCCCGGATCAACGATTTCCACTTTTCTCATCATCTGACGGACAATCACTTCAAAATGCTTATCGTTGATTTTCACTCCCTGAAGCCGGTATACTTCCTGAACTTCATTTACGATATACTCCTGAACTTTGGTTGGTCCTTTAATGGCTAGAATATCGGACGGGGTAATAGCTCCATCCGACAAGGGTATACCCGCTCTTACATAATCGTTCTCCTGAACCAGGATCTGCTTAGAAAGCGGGACGAGGTATTTTTTAACCTGTCCGGTTTTTGATTGTATAATAATCTCGCGATTACCTCTTTTCACCTTTCCAAAGCTAACCTCACCGTCAATCTCTGATACAACTGCTGGATTGGAAGGATTCCTTGCCTCGAAAAGTTCGGTAACCCTGGGCAGACCTCCCGTGATATCTCCGGATTTCCCCACTGCCCTGGGGATCTTAACAAGAATGGTTCCGGCACTCACCGGATCTCCTTCGTTAACCGCAATATGGGCCCCAACCGGAAGGTTGTAACTCTTCAGAACAGTTTTACTGTCGTCCATGATCCTGATAACCGGATTCTTGGTTTTGTCTCTGGTTTCAATAATCACTTTTTCCTTGTACCCGGTTTGTTCGTCCGATTCATCCCGGTAGGTGATTCCCTCGATAACCGATTCAAAACTCACTTTACCATCCACCTCCGAAATAATGACTGCATTGTAAGGATCCCATTCACAAATAAGATCTCCCTTATTTACATCGGCTCCTGGTTTGATATAAAGCTTTGATCCATAGGGAATGTTATTGGTTGTTAAGGTAATTCCCGTATTCTTATCAACGATCCTCAATTCGGCAAGACGTCCAATTACAATATTGATATCCTTACCCAACTCGTCCTTCGTGGATACCGTTCTTAGTTCATCAATTTCGGCAATACCATCGTATTTGGAAATTACACTGGACTCAGCAGTAATATTTGAGGCGGTACCCCCTACGTGGAACGTCCTGAGGGTAAGCTGGGTACCGGGTTCTCCAATCGATTGGGCTGCAATAACTCCCACACTTTCCCCGTTCTGAACCATCCGGCCTGTTGCCAGATTTCTTCCGTAACATTTTGAACAAACACCCTTGGATGACTCACAGGTGAGTACTGAGCGTATCTCAACCTGTTCAATAGGAGATTCGCTAATTTTAAATGCCAATTCCTCCGTTATCTCTTCCCCGGCAGATATAATCAATTTACCGGTTAGGGGGTGATAAATGTCGTGGACGGTGGTTCTTCCCAGTATTCTCTCGTATAGGGTCTCAACGACTTCTTCGTTTTTCTTGATTGCCGTGGCAACCAGTCCCCTGAGCGTCCCACAATCCATTTCGGAGATTACGACATCCTGCGACACATCAACAAGTCGACGCGTGAGATAACCCGCATCCGCGGTTTTCAGAGCGGTATCGGCCAAACCTTTACGTGCACCGTGCGTGGAAATAAAGTATTCGAGAACACTCAATCCCTCTTTAAAGTTTGAAAGGATTGGGTTTTCAATAATCTCAGACCCTGTGGATCCGGATTTTTGGGGTTTGGCCATGAGTCCCCTCATACCGGAAAGCTGTCGAATCTGTTCCTTTGAGCCCCTTGCCCCCGAATCAAGCATCATATAAACAGAGTTGAAACCCTGATTATCCGTGCTCAACTGTTTCATAAGAGTAGTGGTAAGCTTGGCATTGGTATGGGTCCAGATGTCAATAATCTGGTTATACCGTTCATTATTGGTAATAAAACCAGCATTATAGTTCATTAAAACCTCATCTACCTGACTGTAGCCTTCATTTACAAGGATTTCTTTCTCATCAGGGATGATCACATCATCAAGATTAAACGAGAGTCCGCCGCGGAACGCCATCTGGAAGCCCAGATCCTTGATATCATCCAGGAACTGAGCAGTTGCAGCGGTACCGGTCTTTTTCAGAACCTTTCCGATAATATCCCTGAGGGATTTCTTGGTAAGAACCTCATTGATAAATCCGATCTCTTTTGGCACCACCTCATTAAAGATAACCCTTCCAACGGAAGTCTCCAGCATGGTTTCTTCCAGCTCTCCTTCTTCGTTCATAAGATTTATCCGGACATTGATAACCGCATGAAGATCAACTTTCCTTTCATTGTAGGCAATGATAACCTCTTCGGGTGAATAGAAAGTTAATCCTTCACCCTTCACGACATGATCCTTCGTACTTCTCCTGGCCTTAGTGATGTAATAAAGTCCAAGAACCATATCCTGGGAAGGCACCGCAATTGGGGCACCGTTTGCAGGATTGAGGATATTGTGAGATGCAAGCATGAGGATCTGTGCTTCAAGGATAGCTGCATTACCCAAGGGAAGGTGAACCGCCATTTGGTCCCCGTCAAAGTCAGCATTAAACGCTGTACATACCAGTGGGTGCAGTTGGATGGCTTTACCTTCAATAAGTTTAGGCTGAAAAGCCTGAATACCTAGTCTATGCAGGGTCGGGGCGCGGTTAAGAAGGACCGGGTGTCCTTTCAGGACATTTTCCAGAATATCCCAAACCACAGGATCTTTCCGGTCGACAATCTTCTTCGCAGATTTAACGGTTTTTACAATTCCTCTTTCGATCAGCTTTCGTATGATAAAAGGCTTGTATAATTCGGCCGCCATATCCTTGGGCAACCCGCACTCATGAAGCTGAAGTTCGGGTCCCACCACTATCACAGAACGGGCAGAGTAATCAACCCTTTTACCCAGAAGATTCTGACGAAAACGTCCCTGCTTTCCTTTTAGACTGTCGCTTAAGGATTTAAGCGGACGGTTCGCATCGGTTTTTACCGCATTGGATTTCCGTGAATTATCGAAGAGAGAATCGACCGCCTCCTGAAGCATCCTTTTCTCATTTCTCAGAATCACCTCAGGTGCTTTAATCTCTATGAGTCTTTTCAGACGGTTATTTCTTATGATTACCCTTCGATACAGATCGTTAAGGTCTGAAGTGGCAAAGCGACCACCGTCGAGGGGCACCAAAGGCCTGAGCTCGGGAGGAATCACCGGAACCACTTTAACAATCATCCATTCCGGATTATTCACAGCTTTGGATTCCCGGAAAGCCTCAACCACCTGAAGTCTTTTAAGAGCTTCATTTTTCCTCTGTTGGGAGGTCTCATTGTTGGCCTTGTGTCGAAGATCGTAAGAAAGAGTATCGAGGTCCAGCCTTCTGAGCAATTCATAGAGGGCCTCAGCACCCATTCCGGCAATGAACTTATCCGGATGATCATCATCCAGAACCTGGTTTTCCTTGGGAAGGGTATCCATTATATCCAGATACTCCTCCTCTGTCAGGAAGTCAAGGTAGTTGATACCGTCCTGGGTTTTTATTCCCGGATTAATTACTACGTATCGTTCGTAGTAAATAATGGAATCCAGTTTCTTGGTAGGAAGTCCCATAAGATATCCGATTTTATTCGGAAGGGACTTAAAGTACCAGATATGTGCTACCGGAACCACAAGTGAAATGTGGCCCATTCTCTCCCGTCGTACCTTTTTTTCGGTAACTTCGACCCCACAGCGGTCGCATACGATTCCTTTATACCTTATCCTTTTGTATTTACCACAATGACATTCATAATCCTTTACGGGACCGAAGATCCTTTCACAGAATAATCCGTCTCTCTCAGGTTTGTATGTTCGGTAATTTATGGTTTCAGGCTTTAGAACTTCTCCACTGGACCTTTCCAGGATATCTTCAGGAGATGCGAGTCCGATAGCGATCCTGGTAAAATTGGCCTTATCCTTTTTATCTTTTCTGAAAGACATATGTCAATAATTAAAAAAGTTTCTAACTAGAACTTGGTAACGGATGTCGGGAATCCGCAAAATCAAATGAGTTTAACACTGAGTCCTAAACCCCTGAGCTCATGCAGGAGTACGTTGAGCGACTCAGGTATTCCCGCAGGTGGCATAGGTTCACCTTTAACGATCGATTCGTAAGCCTTGGCTCTCCCGATCACATCGTCAGACTTAACGGTGAGAATTTCCTGAAGAATATGAGCTGCCCCAAAAGCTTCGAGTGCCCATACCTCCATTTCACCGAAACGCTGTCCGCCAAACTGGGCTTTACCCCCAAGAGGTTGTTGAGTGATCAGGGAGTAAGGACCAATAGAACGTGCATGCATTTTATCCTCAACCATATGTCCGAGTTTCAGCATATAGATGATACCCACGGTAGCAGGCTGATCAAAACGTTCACCGGTACCCCCGTCGAAGAGATAGGATTTCCCATAATTGGGTAGACCGGCTTTGGAGGTATATTCATTGATCTGTTCGATTTTGGCACCGTCAAAGATCGGAGTTGCAAAATTCACTCCCAGTTTCATTCCTGCCCAACCCAGGACCGTCTCATAGATCTGGCCAAGGTTCATCCTGGAAGGCACACCCAGAGGATTAAGAACGATATCAACCGGGGTACCGTCTTCGAGGAAGGGCATATCCTCCTGACGTACGATCTTTGCAACAATACCTTTATTACCATGTCGACCAGCCATTTTATCACCGACCGTGATCTTTCTTTTCTTTGCAACATATACTTTTGCAAGTCTCACAATCCCTGTGGGAAGCTCATCCCCTATGGTAATATTGTATTTCTTTCTCTTATAGATACCATCAATCTCTTTGGCTTTGATCATATAATTATGAAGGAGAGATTTAATGGTATCATTCTTGTCTTTATCGGTGGTCCATTTATTGGGATTCACACTCATATAATCGAGATCCTGAAGCATTTTCTGAGTGAACTTAACCCCTTTAGGAATAACATCGGTATTGAAATAATCCTTCACTCCCTGAGAGGTTTTCCCGTTTACTAGGATAAACAGCTTATCGGTCAGTTTAGCACGTAGATCTTCCATCTTACGTTTAAACTCCTCTTCTATTTTATCCAGAATAGGCTTTGTTCCAAGCTTTGACTTACGGTCTTTCACCGATCTGGAAAAGAGCTTTTTATCGATCACCACACCAAAGAGAGAGGGTCCTGCTTTTAGAGATGCATCTTTCACATCCCCGGCTTTATCACCAAAAATGGCCCTAAGAAGCTTTTCCTCGGGTGAAGGGTCAGACTCTCCTTTCGGGGTAATCTTTCCGATGAGAATATCTCCGGGCTGAACCTCGGCTCCGATCCGAATAAGACCATTCTCATCAAGGTTTTTGGTAGCTTCTTCGCTTACATTCGGAATATCTGAAGTAAGTTCCTCAAGTCCTCTCTTGGTATCCCGTACTTCAAGAATATATTCATCAATATGGATGGATGTAAAGACATCCTCCCTCACCAGTCTTTCGGATACCACAATTGCATCCTCAAAATTATAGCCTTTCCAGGGCATGAAGGCTACCATCAGGTTCCTGCCTAGTGCAAGCTCACCCTGGCGGGTAGCATATCCTTCGGTAAGGATCTGGCCTTTATTGACCTTCTCTCCCTTGGTTACGATGGGAGAAAGATTAACGCAGGTATTCTGGTTGGTTTTCCGGAATTTTGGAAGTCTGTAGCGCTTGGTGTCGTCATCAAAGCTGACAAACTTCTCGTCTTCCGATCTTGAATAACGGATCACGATTTCGTTGGCATCCACAAACTCAACGATCCCGTCCCCTTCAGCAACAATCTGCAACCTTGAATCACGCACAACAATGGGTTCGATTCCGGTACCTACTACCGGGGCCTCGGGTGCAATGAGCGGCACTGCCTGGCGCATCATGTTGGATCCCATAAGAGCCCTGTTGGCATCATCATGTTCGAGGAAGGGAATAAGAGAGGCTGCGATGGATGCGATCTGGTTGGGAGCAACGTCCATCAGTCCTATCTCCTCTTTATCGGCAAGGGGAAAATCTCCGTTAAATCTTGCTTTGATTTTCTGATTTACGAAATTCCCGTCATTATCCAGGGGTGCATTTGCCTGGGCTATGGTCCTGGCCTCTTCTTCTTCAGCACTGAGGTAGATAATCCCTTCATGTGCAAGTCTCACCTTGCCTGAGTCGACTCTTCGATAGGGTGTTTCGATAAATCCAAGATTATTGATCTTTGCATAAACACAAAGTGAGGAGATCAGTCCGATATTCGGACCTTCCGGAGTCTCAATAGGACAAAGACGGCCATAATGGGTATAATGAACATCTCTCACCTCAAAACCTGCTCTTTCCCTCGAGAGACCCCCAGGGCCGAGGGCAGACATTCTCCTTTTGTGGGTCATTTCCGCAAGCGGATTGGTCTGATCCATAAACTGAGAAAGCTGGTTGGTACCGAAAAAGGAATTGATCACGGATGAAAGAGTCTTGGAATTGATAAGATCGACCGGAGTAAACACCTCGTTATCCCTTACATTCATTCGTTCGCGAATGGTACGTGCCATTCTTGCAAGTCCGACACTGAACTGGTTCATCAGCTGTTCACCCACGGTTCTTACCCTTCGGTTACTGAGATGGTCGATATCGTCCACATCGGTTTTGGAGTTTATAAGCTCGATGAGGTATTTAATGATCTCAATAATATCTTCCTTGGTCAGAATCTTAACATCGTGTTCAGTATTAAGACCTAATTTTTTGTTTAGCCTGTATCTTCCTACTTCACCCAGATCGTATCGTTTGTCGGAGAAGAAGAGCTTATCGATAACATCTCTTGCGGTAGCTTCGTCTGGTGGTTCGGAATTCCGAAGTTGTCTGTAGATGTGGAGCACCGCCTCTTTTTCGGAGTTACAGGGATCCTTTTGTAGTGTATTGTAAATGATCGCGAAATCAGTAATGCTTTGGTTATCCTTATGGAGCAGTATGTTTTTTGCTCCCGAATCCACGATCTCATCAATATGTTCATTTTCAAGTACGGTTTCTCTGTCAATGATCACTTCATTTCTTTCGATGGAAACCACCTCACCGGTATCCTCATCCACAAAGTCCTCTACCCAGGTTTTCAGCACTCGGGCGGCAAGTTTTCTTCCGAGAACTTTCTTTAAACCGGTCTTGGATACTTTGACCTCGTCGGCAAGGCCGAAGATCTCGAGAATATCTTTATCACTTTCGTAACCAATTGCCCTGAGAAGGGTGGTTACAGGCAGTTTTTTCTTCCGGTCGATGTAGGCATACATCACATTGTTGATGTCGGTAGCAAATTCGATCCAGGACCCCTTAAAAGGAATGATTCTGGCGGAATAGAGCTTGGTTCCGTTTGCATGCAGGCTCTGTCCGAAAAACACCCCGGGGGATCTGTGCAACTGAGATACTACCACCCTTTCTGCACCGTTGATAATAAAAACGCCTCTTTCCGTCATATACGGAACAGTACCCAGGTAAACATCCTGAATTACGGTATCGAAATCTTCGTGTTCCGGATCCGTACAGTAGAGTTTCAGCTTTGCCTTGAGGGGTACACTATAGGTAAGCCCTCTTTCGATACACTCCTCTATGGAGTACCGGGGAGGGTCAATGTAGTAATCCAGGAATTCCAATACAAAATTATTTCGCGTATCGGAAATGGGGAAGTTCTCCTGGAATACCTGGTACAACCCTTCACTTTTTCTGTTTTCGGGAGTAGTTTCCAATTGGAAAAACTCTCTGAATGATTTAAGCTGTACTTCAAGAAAATCAGGATAATCGAGCTGATTTTTCGTGGAGGTAAAGCTTATTCTTTGTTTGGTATTTGCTATTGACATTGTGGTAATCAGAATTTAAATGAACTTAAATAAATATAAACGGGAAAAAGGTTTAGGTTTCCCTACATATTGAGCAGGGAATCCTAAACCTCTAAATTCCAGTAGCTTGGGCGCTATTTAAGTTCAACTTCTGCTCCAGCTTCTTCTAATTGTTTTTTAAGAGCCTCAGCTTCGTCTTTGGGTACACCTTCTTTCACAGGTGAGGGGGCTGAATCTACAACCGCTTTTGCTTCTTTCAGACCCAGTCCTGTTAATTCCTTAACAAGTTTAACGATCTGAAGTTTAGCTCCACCCGGAGCAGTAAGGATAACATCGAAAGAAGTTTTTTCTTCTACAGCTGCAGCTTCACCGCCGCTGGCAGGTCCTGCTACTGCAACCGCGGCTGCTGCAGGTTCGATACCATGTTCTTCTTTGAGAATATTAAGCAATTCGTTAACTTCCTTAACAGTCAGTTCAACTAATTGATCAGCAAGTGCTTTTACGTCTGCCATTTTATTGAAATTTAATAATGTTTACGATTCTTTTTTTTCTGATAAAGTTTTAAGAGCTCCAGCAAGCTTATTACCACTTGAAGCCATTGCAGAAACAAGGTTCTTCATGGGTGACTGGAGTAATGAGAGTACGTCGGCAACAAGTTCATCCTTGGATTTAAGGCTGGAAAGTGCATCAAGTTGTTCATCTCCGATATAGAGTGATTCTTCTACATATGCTGCTTTTAGCAGGGGTTTTTCGGCATCCTTACGAAATTCTTTAATCAATTTCGCAGGAATATTCCCTGTTTCGCAGAACATGATGGAAGTTGATTGTTTGAGAACGTCGTAAAGAGGTTCATAATCACCTTCGAGCTTTTCCAGCGCTTTTTTAAGGAGGGTATTCTTCACCACCAGTAAGCGGATGTCCTTTTCAAAACATTTCCTTCTGAGTTTGGATGTCTGATCGGCATCAAGCCCGGAAGTATCCGTCAGGTAGAAATGCCTCGTATTGGATAGCTGCTCCTTTAGGTCGTTAATAATAACATCTTTTTCTTCTCTTCTCATAATACTGAGATTAGCGCTTTAATTTTAAACGTCCATTACTTTAGTGTCGAGTTTGATACCCGGACTCATGGTGCTTGACATATAGATTGAACGGATATAGGTTCCTTTTGCAGCGGCCGGTTTAAGCTTAACAATGGTATTGATAAACTCTCTGGCATTATCTGCAATTTGTTCAGGTTGAAAGGAAGCTTTTCCAATGGAGGTATGGATAATACCGTATTTATCGACCTTAAAATCAATTTTACCCATTTTCACATCCTTTACAGCCTTTCCAACATCCATGGTAACGGTACCGGCTTTCGGGTTAGGCATGAGTCCGCGTGGACCCAGCACCCTACCCAGTTTACCGATTTTCCCCATCACCGGCGGCATAGTAATGATCACGTCAATATCTGTCCATCCGCCTTCTATCTTTTGTATATATTCGTCAAGACCTACATAATCAGCACCGGCCTCTTTCGCTTCAGCCTCTTTTTCGGGCGAAACAAGTGCCAGAACCCGTATTTGTTTTCCGGTACCATGGGGAAGGGTAACAACCCCGCGGACCATTTGGTTAGCTTTACGTGGATCAACACCCAGTCTGACATCCAGATCGATGGATGCATCAAACTTCGTATTGCTAATTTCCTTAACGAGTTTAGCAGCTTCCCCCAGAGGATAAAGTTTACCCGGTTCAATCTTCTCTAAAGCAATCTTCCTGTTTTTCGTTAATTTAGTCATCTTACTTATTTGTTAATTGTTAGAGGGGAATTGACCTTTTATTGTAATCCCCATACTCCGCGCAGTTCCGGCCACCATTTTCATAGCCGATTCCACAGTGAAACAATTAAGGTCGGGCATTTTCGCCTCGGCAATGGTTTTTACCTGATCCCAGGTAATGGAAGCAACCTTTACTCGATTTGATTCTGCCGAACCGGATTTAATTTTCGCTGTCTCAAGCAACTGAACTGCAACCGGTGGAGTTTTAACAATAAAATCAAATGACTTATCACTATAAACAGTAATAACCACAGGTAAAAGTTTACCTGCCTGTTCCTGCGTTCTGGCATTGAATTGTTTACAGAACTCCATGATATTAACGCCTTTCGCACCCAATGCCGGACCGACAGGGGGTGATGGATTGGCGGCTCCTCCACGGATCTGCAACTTGATCATGCCTTCTACTTCTTTTGCCATGATTTTGTAATTGTTTTTCTGATTACCGGTTTATCAATCCACTGGATAGAGTATAGGAAGCATTTTGGGGATATACTGTTACCCGGATTGAATTTCTTATAAATTCTTTTATCTAGTTTTCTTTTTCAACCTGCATAAAGCTAAGCTCTAACGGAGTTTTTCTTCCAAAGATCTTAACCATCACTTTTAATTTCTTTTTCTCTTCATTAACTTCTTCAATCACACCGGTGAAACTGTTGAAAGGACCGTCAATTACCTTAACGGATTCACCAACAAAGAATGGTATGGTAATTTCCTCATCTCCGGCAGCAAGTTCATCCACCTTACCCAGGATCCTGTTGACTTCACTTTGCCTCAATGGAGTGGGTTCATCCTCTCCTTTGGATTCAAGGAACCCGATCACATTGGGGATATTTTTAAGAATATGGGGTACTTCACCTGTGAGAGCAGCTTCAATCAAAACATAACCCGGAAAGTAATTTCTTTCCTTGCTGATCTTCTTCCCATTTCTGATCTGGTATACTTTTTCCGTAGGAATCAATACCTGGGAAATCAGATCTTGAAGATTCAACCGGGGAATTTCACTTTCAATATACTCCTTGACCTTTTTTTCTTTCCCACCTATGGCTCTGAGCACATACCATTTCTTATCTATTTCACCCATATTTGTGGTTTAAAAGAAGGCATTATAAATTAGACTTAACAAATTCTGGAAACCCAGGTCCATTACCCAGATGATAAGTGCAATGATAACCGTGGCAACCATAACCACAACCGCACTGCTTTGCAGTTCCTTCCATGTGGGCCAGGTCACCTTATGAATCAGCTCACTAAAAGCTTCCTGAAAATAGTTTCTTATCCTTTTCATTATCTATAATTATTTCACTTGATCACCCTTGCTAGGGGTTTGGAACACTCTCAAACATTGCATCAGAGAATAAATTCTGTGATGGGTTCCTTTTGATCACCTGGCACGGGAGGAGCGACTCGAACGCCCGACACCTGGTTTTGGAGACCAGTGCTC
>CAZNFR010000026.1:11931-42423 GCA_964572225.1 uncultured Bacteroidaceae bacterium | reverse complement strand
GGCAGGTCCTGTTGCATGCGCTACTTGGTGCTTGTGTTTACAGTATATTGGGGATTTCCACCTCCCTCTATGTGGAAAACCTGATTGACAGGATCATTCCTTCGGGTAACAATAATCTGCTTAACCGTTTGAGCCTGCTTCTTATCCTTATAATTATTGCAAGGATTTATATTGGTTATGTAAAAAACATCCTGATCATTAAATCAGGAATTAAAATTGATGCATCGCTAATCATCGGGTATTTCCGCCATCTGATGAAACTACCTTCCCGATTTTTTGTAACCATGCGAACCGGTGAAATCATCTCCAGAATTAACGACGCAATGAAGATTCGCTCATTTATTAATAATATGGCGCTTGAGCTTAGTGTAGATAGCATAATACTGTTGGTAACCATTTCGTTTATGCTAAATTATTCAATGAAACTGGCAATCCTTATCATCCTGGCAATTCCCGTTTATCTGGTCATTTATATTCTTTATAACAGGTTCAATAGGGTCTTTTTAAGAAAAGCAATGGAATACAGCGCCGATCTGGAATCGGGTTTTGTAGAAACGGTCAGGGCACACACCATTATCAAAACTTCACCAACACCTGATTATTTTAATATTCGAATGGAGGAAAGATGCCTTAAATTGTTGAGAACAGGATTCAGTATCGGAAAAAACAGCAGTCTTGCCTATCATTCCACAGACTTATTATCCAATTTAATGGTCGTCGGGATTCTATGGAGTGGATCCGGATTAATCTTCAGGGGTCAGCTAACCACCGGAGAATTATTATCCTTTTTTACTCTATTCACTTACATTGCAAAGCCTCTAAATACCCTAATTCATTCAAACCGTTGGATACAGGATGCATTCATTGCTGCCGACAGACTTTTTCAGGTGCTGGACCTGGAATCCGATGAGGAGAGTAGGGATTTAATGCGACTTCCTGATTCTGCTGCGAATTTTGATATCCGGATCTCCAATCTTTCCTTTAACTATCCCGGACAACCTGAACTTTTTAAAAACCTGAATCTGGATATCAGGGCCGGAGAGATTACCGCAATTCTCGGGGAAAACGGTTCCGGTAAGTCAACCTTACTTCATTTGATTCAAAAACTTGAAACCCCTGTTAATGGGAATATATGGTATCAGGATATGGACCTTCGATATATCAGACGGGAGGATCTTAATAAAATGACTGGATACATTCCCCAAAACAGTATTTTGATCAGGGGTACATTTATGGAAAATATCGCCCTTGGCAATCTGGAACCGGACCCGGCAAGAGTGAAGCAAGTGTGTGAGCTTGCCGGACTGGGTGATATGCTGACAAAGCTTCCACAGGGGTTTGCAACCATGATCTCCGAAGATGGGAATAATTTTTCGGGAGGTGAAAGACAAAAAATTGCGATAGCCCGTGGTTTATATCATGATCCTGATATTCTGATCCTGGATGAGCCCACTTCATCCATGGATAAAAGTTCAGCTCAAAAAATTCTTGACCTTCTCAGTGAATATGCTTCAACAGGAAAGCTGATACTTCTGGTAACTCATAATAGTTATATTGCCGGCAGAGCCGACCGGGTTGTTCTATTATCCGGGGGTAAGGCAATGTTAACCGGTAACCACCATACCCTTTTTGAAAATAATCTTAGTTACAGAAAATTCTGGATCGAATATAAGGAGGATTGACCTGTTCTGTCTTTCATTTTATCACTTTTCACCCCGAATAAGGCCTCAAAATTGAAAATTTATTAGCGAGATTAGTTTTTTAATCAAATAAATTATATCTTGTTCCACATTGATCGATTCTCCTTTTTTCTCGTACTAACTAGAACTTCCTCAAAGGCAGTCTTCTCCTGGAACTGCCTTTTTTTCATTCCGACGATTCCTTCTTTTGAAATTCCTTTTCCCTGTAACGTAGAAATGTCAGGGCAGCAATTACACATACGATACTTCCAAGTAAAGCACTAAGTTTTATTCCTAGATTATTTTCCGGATCTTTACCCCAGATGGTTAGAATGGCAAAACTCATAACTCCGATGGTCTGTCCCAGCTTGTCGGTAAATGTTCGAACTGCATAAAACATACCTTCAATTTTATTTCCGGACAACCGGGATTCCTGTCCGGCAATCTCAGCAATTATCGCGTAGGGAAGAATACCCAGTACCGCAGTGGGAGGAGCCGAGACTATTACGATGATAAGCAACAAAGTGCCCGATGGGACAAAATTTAGGTAATCTGAAAAGAGAATTAACAGAAATACGATCGAAAAGGATAAAAAAGAAAAAATAATTAACCGCTTCTTCCCAAACCTGCCGGTAAGTTTCTTAATAAAGGGATAAAAGATAAGAGACAGCAGTATCATCAAGGAAAGATATTTGGATGCGAGTGCTTCAGGCATACCAAACAAAACATTAACATAGTATATAATTCCGCTGGTTATAATGGCAATGGTTATAAAAAAAGAAGCATCTGCAATCAAAAATATCAGGAACCGCCGGTTGCCCAGTACTATTTTTAAAGCTTCCAACATAGACGGAGCTGACTTAACCGGTTTGCAATATTTGGATTCCTTGACCACAGTAATAGGGATGATCATGAGAATGCCGGCAAAAACAGCAAGGATAGTAATGGCTGTGCGGTAATGGTCCGAAGGATTCCCTTCCTGACTAAAGGCCCCAATCCGACTGGCCAGAACAGGCAGTTGTGAAGCCACAATAATGCCCAGCACATAGGTTAAGGAAAGAAGCGTGGAAAAGGTTATTCGCTTATCCTCGGTTTCTGCCAATTCGGGCATGAGTGCATTATAAGGGACGATATAAAGCGTTAGCATAAAATAAAAAACTGCCTGGTAAATAAAGAGCGAGAGGTAGTTTTCTTTGGATTCCGTTGTCGACCAAGGATAAAATATCAGGATACAGAATAAAACCGATGGAATGACAGATAAAATCATAAATGGCCTTCTCCTTCCGAGCCGTGAGTCAAACCGGTCACTAAGCCATGCAATTAACGGATCTGTTACAGCATCGATAAGCCTTCCGGAAGCCAATATCAGAGAAAGCAAAGTAAATATTCCAACTATCATGAACTGGGGGATCAAAGGTTCCAGACCCGAGTTGGAAGGGGGAAGGTAAAAATAGATCAACATCACAGAGATAATGTTGATGAGAATGGACCAGCCCGCCATCCCACTCCCGTACGCCAGCAATCGGAACAATGCCTTCCTATCCCCTTTTTGATAAAACTCTGCCAAAATCAAACCTGTTTAAGTTATTAACAATCCGGAATTGCATATTCCCATCTTTTGCCCCTGTTGAAAATTATCTGATTTTCATTTATAAAATAAACTGAAAATCTGATTCTTATAAAAATATATTAATTATCTTCCATTAACTATTTATAAACCCATTTTAATAAACTATTTATGAAAAACTACAAGGACCAGGAAATCCTTGAGGGTATCATAAAAAATGAAAACCAGGTTCTTACTTATGTCTATGAAAAATGTAAACCGCTGATAGAGAACATGATAATTAAGACAGGCGGAGATTATTCCATTGCCCAGGATGTTTTCCAGGAAGGAATGATGGTAGTAATCCGAAAAGTCACCGCAGATGGTTTTGAATTGCGATGTAAATTTTCAACCTATCTTTATTCCATATGCAAGAAGATCTGGATTCAGGAGATTCGTGCACGACAGAAATCTTATGCGGATCCTGAATATATTATCGACTTTGTGGAAGATTCTGAAAACGAAATACATTATAAAACCCGAATGCATGCCATTTTCGACAAACATTTTAATCAACTCAGCAGCAAATGTCAAAAAATATTACGGCTTCATTTTAATAGTGCGTCCACAGATGAAATAATGTCCATCATGGGGTTTAGGAATGCGCATTATACGATGGACAGAAAATACCGTTGTAAAAAAAGCCTGATCAAACGCATTGAAAATGATCCGGAATTTAAAAAACTGGTAAATGAACTTAAAAGATAAAATAGACCTTTACTTTGGCGGAGAGCTATCGGATAATGAAATCGAAAAGCTAAAGTTTGAGATCGAGGAAAATCAGGAAATAAAGGAGTATTTCCTTCGAAGGGAAATTCTCGAAAATCAATTAAATGAGAGGTACAGGTATCAAACCCTGCATGAGGACCTTCCAGGTCTGGAAAACGAAGCAGACGAACTCGGGATCGATCGGCTAACAGAGCTTGAAATTGAAGATGATCTGTCAAGATTTCATCATTCCCGTAAGTTAAATGGTTCGATTGATCAATCCGACTCAGGTACCTTTTTCTCCCAAACTAGCAAATCGCCCAATGCATATCGTTCAATGAAAATTGCTGCATCCATAATAATCCTTATTGGAATAGGATTTGGGATAATGAGGATCATCAGCCCGGACCCCGACCCTTCAGATACTGAGATTCTGTATACCAAGTTTTTTAGTCCGGGTAAAGATCCCGTTGTAATGTCCAACCTCTCCGAAGGTCTATTGGTGAAGGATGGACTACTAAAAGTGGAGGAAGAATATCAGGAGTATTATGATTTTTACCTCAACGATAACCTACGGTCGGTTGAGGGAAGGAATGAAAAAATGGTGTTTCTTACCGGATTGCTACATATGCAAAACAATCAATTGGAGAAGGCTGCAACAAATTTTCAATTTCTCATTCAGGAAGAAAGTAGTTTTTCCGATGGTGCCAGATTTTATATGGCATTGATAGATCTTAAAAGAAATGATCCGGGGTCGGTAAAGATACAGCTTCAAAAACTTTGTGATAGCAATTCCTCCTATTCTTCCCTTTCATGCGAGTTGTTAGTATCAATCCCCCCGCCGGGATATTAAATTTAGATTTTTATTCTTACTTTTAAGCCACCCAAGCTTCACGGAATGGCTTCTTTTCCTTTTTACAAACAATTGGATGCCATGGATTGCGGTCCGACTTGTCTCAGGATGATCGCAAAATATTATGGCCGTAATTACTCGCTTCAAACCCTCAGAGACCGTTCATTTATTACCCGGGAGGGTGTATCCATGCTTGGCATAAGCGATGCAGCAGAGTCCATAGGGTTTCGGACCATGGGGGTAAGCCTGACAATTGAGCAACTCATCAGGGAAGCACCGAAACCCCTCATCCTTCACTGGGAACAGAATCATTTCGTTGTTTTGTTTAAAGCCACCAAAACCCGAATATATATTGCAGATCCAGCTTTTGGGATCATTAAATACAGTCATTCGGAATTCAGAAAAAACTGGATAAGCAATTTACAGGAAGGAAAAGATACCGGGCTTGCCTTGCTTCTTGAACCCAAACCAGAATTCTATGCCGAGGAAGGTGAAAAACTCAGGAAAGGGAGTTTCCGTTTTTTACTTTCCTACCTGAGGCCCTATCGAAAGTTTATTAATCAGTTAATAATCGGGATTGTTATCGCCGGACTTATCCAGCTGATTCTTCCCTTCCTTACACAGGCAATTGTAGATTTCGGTATAAATAACAGCGACCAATCCTTCATTTTCTTGATTCTTTTAGCCCAACTTGTGCTAATCCTCAGCCGGCAATCGGTCGAATTTATCCGGGGATGGATCCTCCTTCATCTGAGCACCAGAATTAATATATCCCTCATTTCGGACTTTTTGCTTAAGCTTATGAAACTCCCCATGAGTTTCTTCGACACGAAACTTATCGGCGACCTGCTTCAGAGGATAGGTGATCATAAAAGGGTTGAATCCTTCCTGACCACTTCCTCCCTGGATATCCTTTTTGCTCTTTTTTCACTGTTTATCTTCAGCATTGTCCTTGCAGTTTACTCCATAAAGATTTTTCTGATCTTCATTTTCGGCTCCATACTTTACTTTGTCTGGATCTATGCTTTCATGAAAAGAAGAAGAACATTGGATTTTAAAAGGTTTTCACAGCAATCGGAAAACCAAAGTAAACTAATCCAGATCATCAATGGAATCGATGAAATCAAGTTGAATAATGCCGAAAAGAAAAAAAGATGGGAATGGGAAAGTGTACAGGCTTCCCTTTTTAAAGTAAATGTCAAGGTACTCTCTCTGAATCAGTATCAACAGGCGGGAGCTGTTTTAATAAACGAGGTGAAAAATATTTTGATCACCTTTTTTGCAGCCACAGCAGTTGTCGAAGGGAACATGACTCTGGGTATGATGCTCGCCGTCTCCTATATACTCGGTCAGCTAAACGGACCCATCGAGAGAGCCGTCTGGTTTTTGCGCACAGGACAGGATGCAAAGATCAGTCTGGAACGCCTGGCCGAAATCCATAACAACGAAGATGAAGAAAAAGAGGATACAGCGCTAAATTTGGAGCCCACAGGAAAATCTATCTCTTTCCGCGATCTCTCTTTCCGTTACGAGGGACCGCATAGTAAGATGGTACTTAAAGATATTAACCTTGAGATCCCTGAAAACTCCGTAACTGCTTTCGTGGGAGTGAGCGGTAGCGGCAAAACCACTCTCCTGAAACTTTTGCTGGGTTATTACCAACCTACCCAAGGAGACATAAAGATTGGGGATCAAAGCATCCGAAACATCAATACTTCAGCATGGAGAAAAAGATGTGGAACCGTACTTCAGGATGGTTTTATTTTTTCAGACACCATTGCAGGAAATATCGCATTGGGGAGGGATGAAATAGACACCCGTAAGCTGGTTAAGTCAGCACAAATTTCAAATATCAGCGAGTTTATTGAAAACCTTCCCCTGGGTTACAATACCCGGATCGGCAATGAAGGTCAAATGATCAGCGGGGGGGAAAAACAACGTATTCTTATCGCCAGAGCCGTATACAAAGATCCGGATTACCTCATCCTGGATGAAGGCACTAGTTCACTTGATGCCAATAACGAAAGACAGATCATGGAAAATCTGGAGGAAATTTACCGGGGTAAAACTGTAATCATTGTTGCACATCGCCTGAGTACCGTTAAAAATGCAGATCAGATTGTGGTTCTCGATAATGGACAGGTAGTGGAAACCGGAAATCATCAACAGTTAACCCGATTGCGAGGTAAATATTTTCAACTGGTAAAAAACCAACTGGAGATGGGTTCCTGATTACATTTCAAATTCAACCTCATCTTCTTTTAACCAGCGTTTTCTCCGGGTGCTTGTATCCCCAAACCTCAGACCCAGCATTAACTCATGGCCTCCCTTGGTATAGCTGTTGATCGGATCAAAATTGGCATCATAAGCATACCCAAAATAAAATATATCCACATGCACCCCTAACATCGCAATCAGCGTATTATCGGTCCGGTAAGATAAACCCATCCAATATTGATTGAGGTAATGCAGTTTGGCGTTGATATCGGTAAGAAAGCCAAAATTGGTGGCTCTCATAAGAAAAGAAGGCTCGATGGTAAAGTCGGCTGTTAGCGGTAGTCTTGCCCCGGCTAAAAGGTTATAATATCTCGCGGTAAAGAAATCATCCTTAATGGGATCTTTCCCCAGTTTGATGCCGGAGCCAAAAAGATCGGTCACCGCTGCTCCGGCAAAATATTTTTCAGTACTGATGTAAGTGCCGAATGTGGCATCGGGAATCCAAAACTGCTTTTTGCTCCCGGAAAGAACAGGGTCGGCAGGATCCAATGCGAACGACTCGGAATCATCAAGCTTGTATTGGAAACCCGCAAGAGAGAGTCCGAAGGACCATTGAAATTCATTATTGAAATTAATGTGATACGCATAGCTAAATTGCACCCCTGTTTTGGATACAATCCCGTTCCGGTCCGAAAAAACCTGCCCGCCCACGCCCATCCGGGTGAATCGGGATTTCTGACTGGCATCCGCCCGAAGTTTGGGTTTAAATACAATATAGCTGTCGTTAAGTAATCTTGACTGAACAGCCAATGCAAAGGTTCTGGGCGGATTATCGAATCCCCGGTACTGTTCCCTGGCCGCCATATTTACGTAAGTGTAGCCGTTTCCTCCGGCAACCGCAGGATTAACAAGAAACTTATTCACTGTATATTGGGAATAAACCGGACTCTGCTGAGCCATCAAAATGCTCTGTCCCATCAGGAATAAACTTATGACCAAGAGTATTTTTCTCATAATTATCTCACAATTGTAATGTTTCCAATAATAGGTTCACTTCCGTTATTTAAATCGATAATATAGTGATAAGACTCCATAGGCAGATCTTTTCCATTGAAGGTCCCGTTCCAGGGATCATCATAAGGCCGTAGGTAAAATACTCTTTTACCCCAGCGATCATAGATTTCGACCGAAGCCTGAGGATACTGTTCCAGTCCCGGAATCTCCCAGTAATCATTTGTACCGTCATTGTTCGGAGTGAAAATGTCCGGAATCCTGAAGCAGATGTCATTTTCAAATCCCAGGATATACTCCCTGGTGATCTCGCAATCATTTCCATCCATAATTGTCACTCCATAGGTTCCCGGAAAAAGGTCACTTAATACCATACCAAATCTGCCATCATTCCATTCTGCCGAATATGGCTGGGTTCCTCCGTTGATGGTCAGCGTAATTCTTCCGTCGTCTGTCTCTTCGCAATACGAAGGATCAAGCACAGCACTAACCCTAAGTTCCTCCGGCTCTGTTATTTCCACTTCTCCCTGAACCTGACAGGACTTAGAATCGGTTACGGTTACCGAATATGTCCCTGCTGTCAAATTGTTAACGCTCTCACTATCAGCTCCATTACTCCAGGAAATCGCATAAGTGGGGGTGCCACCGCTAATCATAACGGTAGATTCTCCATCAGCCGATCCATAACAACTTACAGGTGTGGCTAATAGATCGATCACTGGTAAGGGATTGACCAATACTTCCACCGGTTCCGAAACCTCACTCTGAATCCCGGACGCATTTTCAACCACCAGGGTGATAATTGCAGATTCACTGACCGTGATTGATTGTGTGGTTTCACCGGTTGACCACAGGTAGGCAGCAGCTTCTTCAGAAGTAAGGACTACGCTTCCCCCTACACAAAATTCCAGGGGTCCTTCTGCTATAATATCCGGCTGGGGAAGTTTGTTTTCCACCAACACCGTTACCGTATCCGAAACCGGGCTCTCGCAGGACTCATCGGAAATAATTCTGACGGAGTATTTTCCCTCGGTGCCTGTAACGATGGACTGGGTTGACTCACCATTCGACCACAGGTAGTTATCTCCTTCTGAAGAAGTAAGGGTAACAGTCTCACCGATATAAATGGTAAGGGTGCCCGAAGGGGTTATTACCGGTTTCTCCGGAACAGGATTTACAGTGACACTTATGGGTAGACTTGCCTCGCTTTCGCATCCTGCAGCCGAAAGGACAGAAACGGTAAAGACACCTGTTTCATTTACTGTTATCGCTGAAGTGGTTTCTCCGTTACTCCACAAAAATGCATCGCCAGGACTTGATTCCAGCTGAACTGTACCTCCCTCACAAAATTCGGTGTCACCCGAAGGGCTAATAACCGGTTGGCCGGGGACAGGATTGAAATTGATTTCAAAATCATCACTTAGTTCGCTCTCACATCCTTCTTCACTGAACACCGTGAGACTGAAGGTCCCTGACGTGGTCACAGTTATGGCCGAATCCACAGCTCCGGTACTCCAGAGGTAGGTGTCTGCTGAAATTGAGGAGCCCACCCTTACCGTATCCCCTTCACAGAAGGGTCCGGTTTTATCTGAGAGCACTACGGGTTTGCCGGGCAGGGGATCAACGATTACCTCAACCGAATCGGCCGGGGGACTAAAACAATTGTTGCCGTCGGTTACACGGACAGAATATTTACCGGAGCTGCTTACCGTAATGGTTTCCATAGTTGCCCCGTTACTCCAGAGATAGGTATCTGCCGTTCCGGCCCCAAGGATCACACTTCCGCCTTCACAAAAACGGGTTGCCCCCTGAGGAATAATTACCGGTTTTGCGGGTGAGGGTTCCACGGTAACATTCACAGTATCACTGGGAATACTTTCACAGGAATTGGTTACAACCACAAGTGAAATATCAGCAGTTTGCTTAACTACTATGCTTTCCGTACTTTCACCATTGCTCCAGATATAGGCATCTGCCTGAACGGGAGAGGACAGAATTACCGAGTCCCCTTCACAGAAAGTAATAGATCCCTGAATATCTATGGAGGGTTGTGAAGGAATGGGATTTACCGTAACTTCAACCGTATCCGAATTTTGACTACTGCATCCCGATGCATTCTCAATGCTGAGAAAGTAAGTTCCGCTCTGTTTGACGGTAATGGAAGAACTGGTATCACCGTTATTCCAAAAATAGCTTCCACCTGAAGCATCGGTGGATGTAAGGATCACACTGTCACCCTCACAAAATTCCGGATCTCCGCTCAGGGTTATAACCGGCCTCCCGGGAGTGGGTATAATGGTGGGGTTTACCGGATCCGAATCTTCCGACCGGCAGTTAAATTCATCAAAAACACTTACGGTAAATGCTTCATTGGTACTCACATAAATGGAACGGGTGGTCTCCCCGGTTGACCAAAGATAAGCCGCAGCACTGTCCGATGTTAACTGCAAGCTATCCCCTTCGCAGAGTATTCCGGTCCCCGCAAAACTAATGGATGGCTTGACAGGTGGGGACTTTACCTCAATCTCAATCGCAAGTTCTTTTTCATTCCCAAGCACATCGTTTACCTTCACAGAATACACGGTGTTTACATCCGGGCTTACCTCAATGGACGGGGTTGTTTGTCCACCGGGAGTCCATAAATATTGTATGGGTGTCTGTCCCAGAGCAACCGCGGTCAGAGTTGTCGTATCCCTCAGGGATCCGGTACATTTCGAGATCAGGGTGTCGGAGGCCAGGAGTTCGAGGGAAAGGTCGTTATCCAGTATGGTGTATCTGAATGTAGTTGTGTCTCCAAGGGTAACATTGCCCGAAGGATCATGGATCTCAATTACAAAGTATTCATCCGGGATTTCCACAAGGGTATCATCAATGACCAGCGGCTGAATAAACTTACTCTTCTCGCCGGGAGTAAACTCCAGCCTGCCGGGATTTAAGGAAAAATCGATACCCCCGTTGGTTGCCGTTCCATCGATCACCCGGTATCCTACATCAAAAAATTCGTTAAGCGGATAGTTAAGTTCGACCTGAATCTGCGGATTGGCAACATTCTCACGAGCTGAATCGGCAGCCTTACTGAACTGAACAGAAACATTCACAGCCGCTACCATAATAAACTGACCTTTGGAGAGGGTCACATTGTTAACTATGTACTCATCGCCCGAAAAATTGAGTCCATAATCGACCGCTCCACTACTGAAATCACCGTCGTCGTCAATAAAAACTGCATAAGCGTCGAATCCGGCAGGCAAATCAGGCAAAAACTTGTTAGAAATACCTATACTCAGGGTTCCGGGGTCTCCGGTAATATCCACTCTCCATTCCCTCATCAATCGCCTGATATCGGGATCATTGGAGGGAATCTCCGTTACACTTTCCCAGCTTGTAAAATCACCCTTGTCATGACCAAAAAAGACAAAATCGTTGTTGTCAAGGCTGGATGCTCCCCCCAGGGAGAGGATACCGGCCGATTGGGATTTGCTGTGAAGAGAATTGTCGCCTGCACGCCCAATCCCCGCAACGTCGTTCGAAAATCCCGACTCGTACTCGAAATAGTCAATTCCTCCAATGTTAAAATTATACTTGGCAGCCAGGTAATTATTCACAATTATCCTCTGCGCTTCGTTAAGTTTTTTCCGGTAAAGAATCACTTCTGAAAGGTCTCCGTCCAAATACAGGTTTCCGTCATTCGACCTGCCCAGGTTCAATACTCCATTGGTGATCACCGGTGATAATAGATCATCGCTCACCTGTTCAGCACCATTTTGGTATACACGGTGCAAGGTTCCGGTATTATCGTAAAATACAGAAAGGATCTCACCGGCGCTGTTTACTACCGGGCCGGTTTTCTTACTTCCTTGTGAAAAGGAATAGTAACTCCCGTCTGTGTCTTTACTTATACTTAGAGTATTGCTATTGTCTACATCCCCAAGAGAAAGCACGGTTTGTTCGGCGGAAGAAGCAAAACTTGTGACCGTGAAAAAATGCAGGGGTGCAGTAGCTGTAAATGAACTGCTAAGGTCTTTATTGAAATAGTCTGTGGTTCCATCAAAGCTAAGCGCAGGTTTCCCGTTAAGGGAAGTAGATTCAAAGGAAGGCTGGCCGGCTCCGGTAAGCTGGGTCATATCATTCAGACTTCCGCTCTGGTCCTCCCATGTCTCCACCGCATCGTTCTGATTTGCAGGAATTCCGGCCGAAGTAAGGACGCCCAGATCAGCCCTTAGCCAAAGTTTATTGGAGATACTGTCTCCTACCCCCCCAGGGCCGGTGAATCCGACAATTTCAGCCTTGGGGTTCACAGCAGCAATACCAAAGGTGCCGCTTTTCGCCTGTTCCCCATAGACCCTTATGTAAACGACCTCTCCCGCCGATACTTCCGTATCAAGAAAAAGAGTGGTTACCGGTCCCGTTCCGGATGTACACCCGCCCGACAGCAAGCTCAGATTATTACAGTCGGAAGCTCCATAGGCAGCTACAACCGGGTATGTGAGGGTTCCGTTATAAACTTCGATCTTCAGTTCACCCGATGAAGGAACTAGGGCACTAAACCATACATCCCCCCCAAAATAAGGAAGACAGGCAGCCTTGAGATTCGTTGTATTGTAGGCTCCCTTATTGGTATAAAAAGAAGGACTGCTGACATTACCTACCGGCAGGTTTATGGCATCACAGGGGTCATTGTTGGGTGGAGGAGGATTGGCACTTATGTCTGCGACCCAGCCATTCCTTTGTTCAGAACTGTCCTCCGATACAAAACGGAAATCCATGCATCCGGACTCAGAAGTAAAGCTGAATTCGGGGGTATCATCCCAGTACGCAATAAAGGAGTCCAGCCCCGGAACATTGATAAACAAGTAATCATAGCCCGTATAGGAACCCGAATCTGGGGGAATAACACCATTGTAGTAAGTGGCAAACTCTCTGAAATCCATGGTAAGGGGATTGCCATTTTCAGAACAAAATCTTACACTGTATCGGTTGCCTGTATTGTATAGCCCCGATCCCCCGTCATCGTAGAACGACCCTGAATTGATAATAATGGTTTGACCATCGGTAAACCCATTATTCAACCAATAATCATCCGGTCCGCTTTGGGCTCCCAACCTTAAAATGCCGGAAAGCGAAACGGTGAGTGCAAGGAAATAAATGGTAATTATTTTCATAGATTAAATAATCTTAAAATACTGAATTTAAATTAGTTACGAATACTTTTTATAATATGACAGTATTTGCTGATTCATTGGCCTTGACTTTCCGTTAAACCCCATTCGCTCATGAACCTGGGTTCAATTAAAATAAATTTCATTGGGGAGCTGGG
Organism: uncultured Bacteroidaceae bacterium; assembly: GCA_964572225.1. Taxonomy (GTDB): domain Bacteria; phylum Bacteroidota; class Bacteroidia; order Bacteroidales; genus CAZNFR01. The sequence goes on along the minus strand of CAZNFR010000026.1, from coordinate 29,032 downwards.
AGAATTCATCCGGTTATTCTGATGGTTTCATAAATTAACATGCATTTACTGAATTCACAGAACCTATCTGTTTTTATTCTTAGATGATCAGTCCCTTATTTAAAAAAAATTAAATTACGAAATCTTTTTTAAGATGGTACAAAACTAAGGATAATATTGAGAAAAAGCCTATAAGTATTGGTCAATCCCGTTTTTTCAGCTTTTAAAGGAACCAAAATTTTATGTAAGGATATGAAAAGCGCATGTGCCAGGACAAATCATTTTTTCAACAGCCCGAATCCGCACGATTTGAAGGTTTTAGGGTATGTAAAATATTAGCACCATATTTGTAATGATTTGGCTGGAAATATTACATTTGTTATAAATAAAGCATTATGCGGTTAAAACTATTTTATGGCCTGGTAATGGTCTTTCTCCCTTTTCTGGTATATTCCCAGGGGGAAAAGAGTTTTACCGACACTACCTATTTCATTCCCTACGATGATGATTTCAATCTGATCATGGCAGCAAGTAAGGGGCATATGATGAATGTAGGTTCTCTGCTGGAGCGGGGAGCCAGGGTAAATGCCGTAACCATCGACGGGATTTCTGCTTTGATGTATGCTGCCGAAAACGGGGATTTTGAAATGGTACGTTTTCTGTTGGAGAAGGGGGCCGATCCAAACCTGAAACCCTGGAACGGGGTTACCGCCCTGATTTCTTCAGTCAAACTGAATAACTTTAATGTAGCCGAACTTCTGATCGCAAATGGAGCTGAGATCAATGCAAAGGATGATGACGGGGTGACCCCCCTGCATTATACCGTTGCATACAATTATCCGGAGATGACGGAAATGTTGCTTTTTTTTGAGGCAGACCCGGGAATAAAAGATGACAATGGGAATATTGCCATAGTTACAGCTGCCTACAATAACTCACCGGATGCTCTAAGGGTTTTGCTTGAAAAAGGGATAGATCCGGATATGGCCGACGGAGAGGGAAACACCGCCCTTATGATGGCTGTTCGCAAAGAAAACAAGGAAATCTTTGAACAATTGATGAAGGCAGGTGCCGATGTTAACAAGGCCAATAAAACGGAAATGACTCCACTGGCATTTGCCATTGTTAAAGGTAATTATGAAATCAGTAGTACCCTTATTGAAGCCGGAGCAGATGTGAACCAAAATACCGGAAGCAGCCGGAACCTTCTTGAACTGGCCATGGATCAGCACCAGGATGAAATTGCCGAATTGTTGATCGCGGAAGGAGCCAGCAGCAGCTGGACGCCAAATTTTAATAAATACAGCATCGGGGCGGGAATGCTTTTCAGCAATACAGATTTCTTTACAGGATTAAATTTCAGCCTGATGGATACCAAATACAATACCGGGATCAATACGGGTTTCCTTTTTCGTCCGGTTGCGGTTAGGGTTCAGACTTATCCTGAAAATGACACCCTCTATCAATATTGGGAAAGGAGGTACAACTTTTATCTGGGACTGGAAAAAAGGATTAATCTTACCGGGAATCCAAATCAGCAAACCGGTCCCTTTATCGGCGGTCGCGCTTTATACACTTTCGGCGGCTACCGGGGAACCAGGGAAAAACCTGGCGGAAGTTTGGTATTTGCACCTCTGGGGGGTTGGTACTACATGTCTAACTGGCTATCGCTCAGCATTCATTATGAATATCTGAATTTCGATATCCCAACCCTTTCGAAAGGATACCTCAATATTCTCTTTTCCATCAATCTTGGTGTTGCCCGTAGAGGTCTGACAGAAAAACAAATAGATTGGTTACTGGAGGAATAATCCTTGTAAATTACTTCGAGAACCCAAAAATAAAACAACGAACCTGTGAGAACAATCCATAAACTTGCCATACTTTTCCTGCTTTTCCTGATCACATTTGCGTGTGAGCAGGATCCCTTTGTCTTTGATGTTAATTGCGATGAATGTTACATTAATGAACCCGACAGTGCCGATCTGATCGTGGATATAACGATAAATGAAGAAAACCCGTTTGTTCCCCTCATCTTTTACCGTGGGGAAGTAGACGAAAACAACATTGAGTGGAAAGACACCTCATGGTCTGAAACCCTGTATCTTTATTCACCGGTTGATGAGTACTACTCCATAAAAGCATTCTATAAAAAAGGAACCGAGACCATCATTGCGGTTGATGGTGACAGGTTGAAAACTTCCCTGGTAAGCGATGCCTGTGAATCCGATTGCTATGTGATCAAGGGAGGTATCCTGGATGTCAGACTAAAAGACTGATGGACACAACCTCCCTCGGGTTTCTGATTTCTATTCGGATTTGTTTGGTAACTCTAGTCCATACCCTGAAACCTTATCCTCTTTGAGAAGAAGAAAGGCAAAAACCACTCCTGCCAATCCCAAAAGAGTCAGCATTAAAACGGGATTGGTATAGTCATAGCTTACAGTTCCGTTTGCCAGAGATTCGGGAGTAACCTGGGGATTAGATATATCCAGCACTTTTCCTATCAATATCGGGAACGCCCACAATCCAATGTTCTGAATGGAAAACATCAGTCCGTAAGCTGAACCCAGTCTCTTTTCAGGTACGATCTTGGCAACCGAGGGCCACATGGCAGCAGGAATAAGAGAAAAAGCTACTCCCAGCAGGAACATGGGAATATACGGGCTTATACTGGTCAACGCAAAAAGTAGGTGAACAAGAACGAGCAAAACCGAACCGTATATCATCAGGCTGGCACTTTTCCCACGATTATCCGTGAAATAGCCAAAAAGTGGAGTGAAAAGAATAGTACCAAACGGTAATATGGAGGTAATTTTTCCGGCGAGTGCCGAGTCCATTCCAAACTTATTGGAGAGGAGGTCGGGTGCATATTTAACAAAGGGGAAAACCGCACTGTAAAATGTAACACAAAGAAGAGTTATATAGATAAAAGACTTATTTGTCAGCAACCTTCCCAGGTCCTGTATTCTGAATTGTTCCGTTTCATCGGTTTCCAGGGTAATTTTATTTTGCCTGTCATAGGATATATCATAGAACATATAGATAACAAAGGTTATAAGTCCAATTACCAGAAGTATGGAACCGAACCAAATGGCCATATACCAGTCGGACGCATTCTGCTCCAGTCTGGGTGAAATCCACATTGCAGCTGCCATTCCCAGCCGTCCAAAAGCCAGGTTAAGACCCAGGGCAAGGGCCAGTTCCTTCCCTTTGAACCACTTCACAATGGCTTTGGTAAAAACCACAATACTGGTTTCGGCTCCCAGTCCAAAAAGAAAGAATCCCAATGCCATCATTTTTAACGAAGGGCTATAAGAAGGGAAAATCGCATCGATAAATCCGTATCCGGGTCCGCCGCTCAAAAACAATTCACTGGCGCCATAAGCGGTAAGTGCCGAGCCTCCCACCATCAGAAAAACAAAGCTGAAGCCGGTGATCCTGATTCCGAGTCTGTCCAGAATTATTCCTCCGATTACCGCCATCAGCAAAAAAACATTGGGTATGGAATAGGCTGAAACAAAAAACCCATAATCGGTTGAATCCCATCCCAATCGGGTTTCCAGGGCTCCTTTAAGGGGTGAAAGGGCATCGTAAAAATAATAGTTGGCAAACATGGCAATGCTGATCAACACCAGCATGGCCCATCGAACGGTAGCCGATTCCTGGAGTGATTTTTTCAATGTATTCATGGGGGTGATTTTTTGTTTGCCCGTAAATGTAGAAAAATATATGGATTATGGAAACCGCTGACGACTTTAGCTTTTCACCTACTTTAAGGAAAAAATGACTATACAAAGGATTAATCCGCTCTACGAGCATTTGTGTTTTATTATTTAAAAAAAAATATTCAAATTTGAAGGTCTAACTAAACCCCCTCTGAATGAAAACTATCAACGAGTTTTTTGAAAACTATGCATTTAAATATGTCGATAATCCCATGATGTTCGAACATAATGGGGAAGCCTATGTAAGCTCAACCTACCGTCAGATCAGGGAAAGGGTTCACAAATTTGCTGCCGGACTTTTAAGCATGGGAATAAAAAAGGGCGACCGCGTTTCCTTAATATCGGAAGGAAGAAACGATTGGGTGGTAAGCGAACTTGGCATTTTGTATTGTGGGGCGATTAATGTTCCCCTTTCAGTCAAACTTCAGGACAGTACAGACCTTATTTTCAGGATTAACCATTCAGGATCCCGTTTCCTCATTATCTCCAGTCAGCAAGCCAGAAAACTGCCTGCCATCAGGGCCCAACTGAAAACGGTTGAAAAAGTCATATTTCTCGATCCTCTCGAAAAATGCGCCGGGGATGAAATCTACATCGAAGATGTGATAAAAAAAGGAGAAAACTACCTTTCAGGTAAAGCTTCCAAATTTGAAGAAACCTGGAAGTCCATCCATCCTGACGACATTGCGAATATTTGTTACACCTCCGGAACGACCGCCGATCCGAAGGGGATCATGCTTTCCCACAGAAATTATACCGCCAATGTTGAACAGGCCCTGAGTCTCATCACAATTCCCACCTGGTATTGTTCTCTGCTTATCCTGCCGTGGGACCATTCATTCGCTCATACAGCCGGGGTTTATTCTATTATCGCCTCGGGAGCAAGCATGGCTGCTATTCAGGTAGGAGCCACCCCTATGGAAACTCTGAAAAATATACCCAAAAATATCAAAGAGGTTAAACCTCATTTTCTTCTGAGCGTACCTTCCCTGGCAAAGAATTTTCGAAAAAATATTGAAAAAGGGATTAGAGATAAGGGGAAAATTGCAGAGAAGCTTTTCAATCATGCTTTAAAGGTAGCTTATGCCTACAACGGTAACGGCTGGGATAAAGGCAAAGGCTGTAGAAGGGTACTCAGGCCCTATGTTTCCTTCTTCGATAATATTCTGTTTAAGAAAGTAAGAGAAGGCTTCGGTGGAAACCTGAGCTTTTTTGTTGGTGGCGGAGCTCTCCTGGATATCGAATTACAACGGTTTTTCTATGCAATCGGAATGCCGATGTACCAGGGGTACGGCCTTTCCGAATCCTCACCGGTAATTAGCTCCAATGCAGCCCACCGGCATAAGATGGGTTCGTCCGGTTTTTTGGTGAAGGATCTTGAACTTAAGATCTGTAACGAAGATGGGGAAGAGCTTCCGGCAGGTGAAAAAGGAGAGATCGTGGTCAGGGGCGAAAATGTCATGAAGGGTTACTGGAAAAATGAAACCGCTACCGCAGACACCATTAAAGACGGTTGGTTGTATACCGGCGATCTGGGATACATCGACAAGGACGGTTTCCTGTATGTGCTCGGTCGTTTCAAAAGCCTGCTCATTGCAGACGACGGCGAAAAATACAGTCCGGAAGGAATCGAGGAAGCATTTACGGAACAATCTGCTTTCATCGACCAGGTTATGCTTTTTAATAATCAAAAACCGTATACCATTGTGCTGTTGCATCCAAATGCTGAGGCCCTGAAGCGAAATTTGCGTGAAAACGCCATAGAACCCGGTTCGGATCAGGGCATTGAGGCAGCGTTAAAAATAATTGAAGGTGAACTTCTGGAATACCGAACCAACGGAAAATTCTCGGAGATGTTTCCCCAACGATGGCTGCCTGCTGCAATCGGTATTTTGAATGAAGGGTTTACCGAAGAAAACAGGATGATGAATACTACCCTCAAAATGGTTAGAGGAGTGATAACCGAAAATTACAGCGAGCTTATTGAATACCTGTATACTCCCGAAGCAAAGAATGTTCTGAATGCCAGGAATACACGCGCGATGAAGGATCTGATTGGTTAGCCCTTAAGGGTGCTAAGCTTTATAAGCCACAAAATCCACCTATCCCGGCAGCCTTTTTGATATGTCAGCTTTTTAATGTTATTTTTGGCATATTTCAAATAGCTGCATTATTCCATACGACAATTCATGGACAGAACTGAACTGTTATATAAATACCTGTCTGAAAGGATACTTGTCCTCGACGGGGCTATGGGAACGATGATTCAGACCTATAGCCTTTCCGAAGAAGATTTCAGGGGGGAACAATTTAAGGATTTTCCTTACGAGGTTAAAGGGAATAATGATCTCCTCTCGGTTACAAAGCCGGAAGTGATCCATTCAATCCACCAACAATTCCTCGAGGCGGGGGCCGATATAATAGAAACCAATACCTTCAATGCCAACCGGATCTCTCAGGCCGACTACCACATGGAATCTCTTGTCCGAGAGATGAATGTCTCATCGGCCCGGATCGCCCGTCAGGCTGCCGATGATTTCAGCAGGAAAGAACCCGGTAAGGTGCGATTTGTGGCCGGAGCCCTGGGCCCCACCAATAAAACCGCCTCCATGTCCCCTGATGTTAATGATCCCGGATACAGAGCCGTTGGTTTCGACGACCTGGTGGTAACCTATCATGAACAGGCTGAAAGCCTGCTTGAGGGCGGCGCGGATCTGCTGCTTATCGAAACCATTTTTGATACCCTGAATGCAAAGGCCGCGATTTTTGCGATTGAAACGATTATGGAAGAAACCGGCCGGAAAATTCCGGTGATGATCTCAGGGACCATCACGGATGCTTCCGGACGAACCCTGTCAGGGCAAAACCTGGAGGCCTTCATAAATTCAGTCTCCCATATCCCTGTACTTTCTATCGGATTGAATTGCTCTTTGGGTGCAGAGGAGATGAAACCCTACCTTAAAGAACTTTCCCGGAAAACCGGAAGCTTGGTAAGTGCCTATCCAAACGCCGGACTGCCTAATCAGTTTGGGGAATATGATCAGACTCCCGCTGAAATGGGGCGGTACATAAAGGATTTTATCGACTCAGGATATGTAAATATCATCGGCGGCTGTTGCGGCACCACTCCTGGTCATATTCGGGAATTTGTTAAATACGCCGGACAGGGCAAAAGAAGAATACCTCTTACATCCGAGAAAAAACTCAACCTTTCAGGACTGGAATCCCTCACCATATTTGAAGGCAGTAATTTTATTAACATTGGCGAAAGGACCAACGTAGCCGGTTCCACAAAATTTGCCAAACTCATCCGGGAAAAAAAATATGAAGAGGCAGTATCCATAGCCAGACATCAGGTGGAAGGCGGTGCGCAGATCATCGACATTTGCATGGATGATGCGATGTTGGACGCGGAAAAGGAAATGAAAACTTTCCTCAACCTCCTGATCTCGGAACCGGATGTAGCCAGAGTTCCTTTCATGATCGATTCCTCCAAGTGGAATGTGATCGAAACCGGTTTGAAATGTGTTCAGGGAAAGGCCATTGTAAATTCCATCAGTCTTAAGGAAGGGGAAGATATCTTCCTGGAACAGGCTTTAAAGATCAAAAAATACGGAGCTGCCGCCGTGGTAATGGCTTTTGATGAGCGGGGTCAGGCCGATTCCTTTGAGAGAAAAACTGAAATTTGCAGCAGGGCATATCATTTATTGGTTCAGAAGGTTGACTTCCCTCCTACCGATATCATTTTTGACCCCAATGTATTGGCCATTGCCACCGGTATTGAAGAGCACGACAATTATGCCGTTGATTTTATAAATACGGTTAAGTGGATAAAAGAAAACCTTCCTGGGGCAAAAGTCAGCGGAGGTATCAGTAACCTTTCATTTTCCTTTCGGGGGAATAACACCGTAAGAGAAGCTATGCATTCGGTATTCCTCTACCACGCTACCCGGGCCGGTTTGGATATGGGAATTGTAAATCCTTCCCTTCTGCAGGTTTATGACGAAATACCGGCAGATCTGCTTGAACTGGTTGAGGATGTGGTCCTCAACCGGAAACCCGAGGCAACCGAAAAACTAATACAGTTTGCAGAAAGCATAAAGGAACAAAAAGGCACACAAAAAAAAGAGGATGACTGGAGATCCGGTTCCCTGGAAGAAAGGCTTAAACACTCATTAATAAAAGGAATTACGGATTACATCGAGAAGGATACTTTTGAGGCTCTCGAGAAATATAAAACCGGATTAAAGGTGATTGAGGGTCCTTTGATGGATGGGATGAACGTGGTGGGCGATCTTTTTGGAGATGGTAAAATGTTTCTTCCACAGGTGGTCAAAAGCGCCAGGGTAATGAAAAAGGCAGTTGCAGTTCTTCTTCCTTTTATCGAAGCCGAAAAGTCCGAATCGGGCTCATCGGGATTTGCAGGCAGAATCCTTCTTGCCACGGTTAAAGGGGATGTTCATGATATAGGCAAAAACATTGTAGGCGTGGTTCTGGGCTGCAATAATTATGAGATCATCGATATGGGAGTGATGGTGCCAACCCAGAAAATCCTGGACAAGGCGAAGGAAATTAAGGCGGATATTGTCGGGGTAAGCGGACTTATCACCCCGTCTTTGGAAGAAATGGTGAACATTGCTTCCGAAATGGAAAGTCAGGGTTTTTCCGTCCCACTCCTCATTGGCGGAGCTACTACCTCAAAAATCCATACGGCAGTTAAAATAGAACCCCGGTATTCCCAACCGGTAATACACGTCAAGGATGCTTCCAAAAGTGTTGGAGTGGTAAGTAATCTTCTCAGAAAAGATGAGCGGGAAAAATTTGCCCAAAGTGTAAAGGAAGATTATGCCAGACTAAGGGAAAGCTATTCGGGCGCGAAAAGCAGGCTAGAGTACCTGGACCTGCAGCAGGCAAGGGATAACAAGCTACAAATTGACTGGTCCCCCACCCAAATCCACAATCCATCCTTTACCGGATTAAAAGTTTTTGATGATTACCCCCTCGAAGAGATCCGTGAATACATTTCCTGGGTTTTCTTTTTTGTTGTCTGGCAGTTGAAAGGGAAATTTCCCGGCATCCTTGAAGATCCGGTTCAGGGTCCGGAAGCAAAAAAACTTTTCAAAGATGCCAATGACATGTTGGACAGGATCATCTCCGAAAAATGGCTCACCGCCAGAGCCGTGGCAGGTTTCTTCCCGGCCAATAGCGTAGGGGATGATATTGAGGTTTATGACAATGAAACAGAAAAGAATATCATCGCAAAATTTACCAACCTGAGAAACCAGGTAAAAAAAGAAGATGGGTCCCCGAATCTTTGCCTTTCAGATTTCATAGCTCCTAAGTCCAGTGGAATCACAGACTATATTGGAGCTTTTGCCACTACTGCAGGTTTAGGGATTGAGTCCAAAATCCGGGAGTTTGAAAATGATCATGATGATTACCAAAGCATTATGCTAAAAGCTCTGGCCGACAGACTGGCTGAAGCTTTCACAGAGCTCCTTCATTTGAAAATTAGAAAAGACTATTGGGGCTATGCACCCGACGAAAACCTGGACCTCGAGGGATTGCTTCTCGAAAAATACCAGGGTATAAGACCTGCACATGGCTACCCTGCCTGTCCCGATCACTCAGAAAAAGAGGTATTATTCCAACTTCTGCAGGCACAAAAGAATGCAAATATCAGTCTCACGGAAAGTTTTAGCATGTATCCCGCTGCCTCGGTTAGCGGATTAATTTTTGCACATCCTGAGTCCCGTTATTTCTTTGTCGGAAAAATTGGAAAGGATCAGGTTCTTGATTATGCCAAACGAAAAAGCACCGAAGTTCAGATCGTGGAAAAATGGCTGGCCTCCAACCTTAATTATACCGGGTAAACAACAAATTTATAATTATCTTTATGCCCTGGTTCATATAAAACCATTCAAATCGATCTCAAAAATCCATGATTGTTGCCGAAGAATTAAGAAAAGCGAAAAAGACCTACTTTTCATTTGAACTTCTGCCTCCCCTTAAAGGAAGGACGATTGAGGATATCTACGCCTCCATTGATCCGCTCATAGAATTCAACCCCTTAAATATCAATGTTACCTATCACCAGCAGGAATCGGTGTACCGGAAGAATGAACAGGGGCTAATGGAGAGAAAAATCATCCGCAAGAGACCCGGAACGGTTGCCATCTCTGCGGCCATTCAGAAGAAGTACAATCAGACCGTGGTTCCTCACCTCATTTGCGGGGGATTCACAAGGGAGGAAACCGAAGATGTGCTTATTGACCTTAACTTCCTTGGAATGAACAATCTCCTGGTATTGAGGGGAGATCCCCAAAAAGGTCAGCGTTTTTTTATTGCTGAAGAAAACGGGCATGATCATACCCTGGGGCTCATTCAACAAATCATGAATTTGAATGAGGGAATATACCTGGATGAGGGCATCCAGAATGCTACCAAAACGAATTTTTCAGTTGGCACGGCAGGGTATCCGGAAAAGCATTACGAATCGCCCAATATGGACATGGACCTATCCTTTCTGAAAGCCAAAGTTGAAGCCGGGGCAGAGTATATTGTGACTCAAATGTTTTTTGATAACCGAAAATTCTTTCATTTTATTGACCAGGTCCGCCAGCATGGAATCGAAGTTCCGGTGGTTCCCGGAATCAAGCCCATTACTGCAGTAAAAGATATTGATATGCTGCCAAGGGTATTTCATATCGATATACCCAACAACCTGGTCAAAGAAGTGGCGAAATGCCAAAATAATGATTCGGCCAAGGAAGTGGGGGTTGAGTGGACCATTCAGCAGTCAAAGGAACTGAAAGAGTTTGGGGTACCTGCCATACATTACTACACCCTTGGAATATCGGATAACATCCGGAAAATTGCGAAGGCGGTATTTTAATAGAATTATTGCTGATTATAACTGATAAGCTGGTCCAGGTCCTTCATCCAACCTGCTAATTTTTGCGATTCCTCGGCAGTATTGTTGATGATAAAATCCCCGTAACTCTCCAGGAGTATAAAGCGGTAACGTGAATTTTCCTCATCGAGTATTAATCCATAATAACTCATCTGTCCCATATCAGCGCCATTGGGAACTGCTTCCTTAAGTATCCCCCTGGATGCTGCCGGGATCATTTGATAATACTTCACAAGATCGCTGAGAGGAAGGTTCATGAAAGTTGTATCGGTATGGTAGTATTGTTCCAGCACAATATTTTCCGTTATGAAACTTCCGCCTGAAAGGTCCAGCCATTCCATCTCAGGATTTCTTTCTGCCGAAAAGCCTCTTATAAATCCGGAATTATCGATGAGCCACCCTTCATATTGATCACCCCAGGCATGATTTTCGTACATTCTTACGAAAAGCACATCCTGTTTGAGCATCGGGTCATTGTCATCTTTACTGCATTCAAAGGCGAGCAGAAGGAAAGAAAGGAATATTAGTATTGACAGGTATTTCATTTCAGGTAACTCTTTATTACTATAGATGTATCTACAGCAAAAAAGTTGCCTGAAATGGTCAAAATAGACAATAATTAACGAAAACTTAATGCGCCTGCTTTACCGGCACGTTTTTAAGGGTTTCAACAAGGTAATCCCAGAATTTTCCAACAGTTTCGATGTTCACTTTTTCATCGGGGGAATGGGGAAAACGAATGGTCGGTCCAAAGGATATCAGGTCCATTTTCGGATAAACATCCCCGATTATCCCACATTCGAGTCCGGCATGAATAACCTTAATCTCAGGAATTTTTCCAAACTTATCCTTATAGACCTGCTTCATGGTTTGCAGGATGGGTGAATGGACATTGGGCTTCCAACCCGGATAGGTTCCATCATGAACCACCGATGCCCCTGCCAGCTCCATTACCGCCTGAGTCATATTCCCGACACTGAACTTGGCAGAATCTATGGAACTGCGAATAAGGCAAAGAGCCGTTACTTTCCCTTCTTTTGCATTAACGATTGCCAGGTTGGTTGAAGTCTCTACCACATCGGGCATATCGGAACTCATTCTCATAACTCCGTTGGGGATCCCATAAACCATCTTTATAAATTTCTCCTGGGCTTCAGCTTCCATCACTTTTTGTGGCAACCCTGTTTCCTGTACAGAAAAGTTCAGGTCAGGATCGGGTCCGCTAAACTCATTTTTGAAAAGCAATGAATACTCGTTAACAAGGTCGAGAAAGGTTTGCTTATCGGAGCCGGGCACCGTCACGATTGCAAAGGCTTCTCTGGGTATGGCATTCCTGAGGCTCCCTCCTTCCAGGCTTGAAATCCTGAAATCAGTTTTTTCAGCGGTAGCCCAGAAGAACCGGTTTATGATTTTATTGGCATTCCCCCTTCCCAGATGAATATCAAGACCGGAATGCCCTCCTTTCAGTCCTGTTACCGAAATCCTGTAGGCAATGCTGCCCTGCGGAACCTCTTCCTCAGGGTAAAGTAGTTCACCCGTGGTATTCATCCCTCCTGCGCAACCGATGTACAATTCACCCTCATCCTCCGAGTCCATGTTCAACAATATATCCCCTTTCAGGAATCCGGGCTTCAGAGCAAATGCTCCGGTCATCCCTGTTTCTTCATCGATGGTAAAAAGGGCTTCTACCGGTCCGTGCTCAAGCTTGTCTGATTCAAGAACAGCCATGGCAGCAGCAACACCCATACCATTGTCCGATCCCAGGGTAGTCCCGTTGGCTCTTACCCACTCTCCGTCGATCACTGTTTCGATGGGGTCTTTTTCAAAATCATGTTCCTTATCACTGTTTTTTTGGGGAACCATATCCAGATGGGCCTGAAGCACCAAGGTTTTCCTGTTTTCAAAACCCGAGGTTGCGGGTTTGCGAATGACGACATTACCCACTTCGTCAACTTCCGTTTCCAATCCCAGCTTTTCTCCGAATTTACGGACAAAAACCACGGCCTCACCCTCCTTCTTAGAGGGTCTGGGTATTTGTGTCAGGGAATGAAAATTCCCCCAAAGTGACTGTGGATACAATTCTTTAATTGAACTCATGATGTATGTTTTAAAAATTAGTATTCCTGAATTTGTGTAAAACTGATGTACTTTCTCTCGTAGAGCATGGACATGTACTTTCCGAGCCTGTCTTCAAGATCTGTAAGATCTGTCTCTCCTTCCCGGTTCCCCGACCTGATCTGCCTTGCGATATCTCCCACTGATTTCTGTCCATCAATGGCTTTCCATATCCTGGATCCCATTGGATCAAGCTTCACACGGAAGTATTGATTCTTCAGTGCAGGAAGAATAGTAAGCAATACCTTCCATTCAAATTTGGGTACCAGCAAAACAAGATTTTCTTCTTCCATCTCATATTCCCGGGTCCTGAAGGGGATCAGATCCATGGTATTGGTCTTTTTCAGCACTTTTCTTCTTTCAAAGTAATTCATAATTGAAGAGTATTACTTCTGAATAACAAATCACGGACAGGTTCGTTGGAACTAATGTCCGGCGGAAGGTGGAACAGGCTCATCAGGCGATCCGGCATTTTTAAGAGGGAACCGGATGAGTAACCATGCGATAAATCCCAGAATAAGCAGTCCTACCAGGTATGAGGGCTTATCAAAGACCTGTCCGGGGAATTTACCAAATGTGGCAAATCCGGCAAAAATCAATCCCATCAGGGCTTCACCTGCGATGAGTCCGGAAGCAATCAGGGTTCCTACATTCTCGGCTCTGGTTTTCTGGGCAAGGTTTAATTTCCTTTTCAAAGAAATATTGTCCAGCCAACCTTTGATGAGTCCGCCAACAAATATGGCAAAAGTTGTCATTAAAGGAAGATACATTCCGACAAAGACAAGCATTGGACTTTTCACTTGCATCAGAATAAATCCGACTCCAAGGAGCATTCCGGTAATAATAAGTGGCCAGGCCATTTCACCCCCAACGATACCCTGTGAAAGGATCGCCATCAGATTTGCCTGGGGTGCCGGAAGTTCTCTGCTTCCGAAACCTCCGGCGTAGCCTTCATTGAGTCCGGTATTGATATCACCCTGGTTCAGATAGGACAATACAAAAAACATAACAGCCCCTGAGGCCACGACACCGATGATATCCCCGAGTTGCATCCGCCAGGGGGTTCCCCCCAGGATATGCCCTGCTTTCAGGTCCTGCAGCATTTCGCCGGCAACTGCGGCCGAAACACATACAATGGCAGCTACTCCCAGGGTAGAAGCAACACCTTCATTTCCTTTCACCCCCAGGATCACCATGATCAGTGCAGTAACAACCAGTGCGGTAAGAGTGAGTCCGCTGATGGGATTATTGCTTGAACCCATGATCCCAACGAGGTATCCGGAGACTGCTGCAAAGAAAAAAGCAAGAATGATCATAACCGTAGCAGCCACAAGAGCCACTAAAACGGTGGTACTGAAAATAAAATAGGTGATGGCAAAGGTGGCAAGTGCGATTACCCCAATGCCAAGCATGATCCAGTTAAAACTGATGTCTTTCTCATTCCTGGGCACCCCGGTGTCGGTTCCCGATGCTGCCTTTTTAACATCATCGATCGATCTGGAAATTCCCGCAAACAAGCTCTTTCTCATCATATAGAGGGTATAGATGGCCGAGACCAGCATCCCTCCAATGGCGATGGGCCTTACAATGTAAAGCCATACTTCATAGGCCTTGGTAATCCAGGCCTGTTGAACAGCCTCACCCATACTTATGCCTTCCGACTTTACTAGAAGGCTGGCAGCAGCTTCGATATCTATAAAGGGTCCCAGAAAATACAAAATAATGGGGGTTAACAATCCCCACGCTATCAGGCTTCCACTAAAGTTCAGGCTGGCCAGACGTGGACCGATAATATAGCCCACCCCAACATAGGCAGGAGAAATAGCGGGAGTTCCCAGGAGAGCCCCCCCTTTACCGGTTACTGCGGCACCCTCTCCAAAAAAGGCAGAAAGCCCCGTAATTTTTTGTTTCCCGAATACGATAAAGCTCTCCCAGTAATTCAGGAAAATCCTGAATTTACTCAAAAGCGTTACCAAACCGCCCAGGACCATGGCACCGAAAAGAAAAAGAGAACCGGTGCCCTGCTGGCTACCCGATTTGTGGATCTCCGAAGCAGCAACAGATTCCGGGAATGGGAGTTCAACATCATCGACCATTACCTTTCTGAGAAGAGCCACAAACATAATCCCCAAAATACCTCCGGCTATCAGGATCACTGTGGTTACCCCATAGGTAAAGAAATTCTGGACCTCAACCCCCTGCTGTTGTTTTTGAAGGTAAACGATATAGAATGCGGGAATGGTAAAAATGGCCCCTGCAGCCACGGACTCTCCAATGGAACCAACCGTTCTTGCGAAATTTTCTTCCAGAATGCTTCCCTTCATGGCTTTAATCAGGGCCATTCCAATAACCGCCGCAGGATAGGTCGCGGCAATGGTCATCCCGGCTTTGAGTCCGAGATAGGCATTGGCCGCTCCCAGAACAACGGCCAGGATAACACCAATCACAAGGGCACGGATCGTAAATTCTGCCATCCGGGTTTCGGCAGAAACAAAAGGTACAAATTTCTTGTGGTCTGACATAGATGTAGTTTTAGGTTATTATTAGGATCAAAAAGAAGTTACGATATTCAGACAAAGTGCAAATTATGGTCGAACCGGCACATTCACCATGGCCCCGGCCTGGTAAATACTAAGCCTTTGTCTCAGGACTTCCTCCCCGGCAATTCCAATAACCACCTCCGCCTGATCTGGGATCCGGTAGTAGAAATTGTTTAATCGTTCAGGATCCGGAAATTTAGCCCCCATCATTCTCAATTTATTCACAGTACCCATGGGTTCGATGTTCATCTCAATGGGCTTTCCGGTTATGCTTTCAGGATCAAGGAGTCCGGATGCTTCTGAAAACCGGGCAATCGTAATGACCTGCGGATTGCTTCCGGCTTCCGGTGTGATAATATAAGACCGGCGGTATTGGATTTTAATCCTTTTTCCCAGAAATAATTCCAAATATTCTTTTTCGGTCCTGTTCAATTCTTCAACAGAAATGGCAAGGGCATCCCCCTCGGGGAAAAGTTCGTATTGTCCGGCCAGCAATTTAAACCTCCGCTTTCGGGTTTTAATAATGAAATTGGCTGCCTCTTCCGCTTTCTGCTCCAGGGTTTTTGCTTCCCTCTGTTTCCGCAGAACCGGTATTCTGACATAGGAACTGTCTGTAATCACCGTCTTATAAAGGGTATCTGTAACTTCCTGAAGGTGACGCTTTACACTAAGATCTGTAAATAAGGGATATTCCGTAAGGGGGAGTTGTTGCTGAAGTCCCGCAGAGAGGGAATAAAGACGGTCGGGTCTGAGTACATATCCCATTTCTGAAAGACTTACAAATTCAGTAACAATTATATCGCCTTTAAGGGTATTTATGCTGTAAAAATGATCCGGATCAGGCTCAGTTACGGCTTCTGCTCTTATGGAGGTAATGCGATGATTTACTCCCTGCTCTTCTATGGCTCCGCCAATCCCCAGGAACCTTTCTGTATATAAATAGTAAGGGCCGGGAATACGGATTTCTTTCTCGAACTCTATCGTCACCAGCAAGCTTGTCCTGGGCAGAACATAAATGCTGCGCTCAAGGGTTTTCACCGGTTCCTCTCCCACCCGTGACACCTGAAACTCATTCACGGTGGAGCAGGAACCCAGGCTAATCATTAAAAAAATCACCCAACTAATTTTCTTCATGGTATACAATTTTTCCTCCGGTGACTGATCCTTTTCATCCTTCAAGCTTCAAACTCAGAATTCCCTGGATAAATGCTTTTCCGGAGATTGAACCTCAAATATAGTAAAAGCCAAAATTAATCCATCCCCAGATGTTTAAAAGCTTGTCCGGTATAATTCAGAAGGTCGGTAGGAAGCAATGATTCCTGACTCTGTTCCACCAAAGCCAGATCGGCGCAGAGCCCATGAATATAAACTGCCGCCACCGCTGCCTGCCATGGTTCATATCCCTGACCCAAAAAGGCGAGGATCATCCCTGTAAGGATATCCCCGCTGCCTCCTTTGGCAAGGCCGGGGTTGCCTGTACTGTTAATAAAACACTGCCCATCTGGTAAAGAAATTCGGGTGAAGGCCCCCTTCAGCACAAGGATTAAACCGTACTTTGAGGATAGTTCTTTTTGCATTAAAAGGCGGGAATAGGAATCAACATTTGTTCCGGTCAGCCTGTCAAATTCTCCGGGGTGTGGTGTGAGGATTGTATTTTCAGGAAGTTTATCCAGAAGGTCCCTGTTGCTTGCCAGAAGGTTCAATCCATCGGCATCTATAACCAGCGGAGCGGATACCTCTGATAATAGTTTTTTCAGGACTTCCAGCGATTGATTATCCCTTCCTATCCCGGGTCCGAAGGCGATGGAAGAATAGCCGGCAATATC
>CAZNFR010000026.1:0-11921 GCA_964572225.1 uncultured Bacteroidaceae bacterium | reverse complement strand
AGGAAGCTCTGAGATCAGATCGGGCGAAGGGTCGGTGCTTACTATAGCCTCCGGAAGGGCGGATTGAATAACAGGCAGATTGATGCCACAGGTATGAATGGTTATCAGGCCTGTTCCTGTCCGAAGGGCAGCTGCAGCCGACATAATCCCTGCGCCGGCCATTCCTTTTTTACCCGCTATCAGCAGGGCATGACCAAAACTTCCTTTATGGCTGAAAATACTGCGGGGCCTTAGCCAGGATGAGACCGTTCCGGCCAGGGTCAGTTGATAATCCGAGGGTGTTGTGAGAATTGCATCCGGATGAAGACCGATAGAACGAAACTCCCACTTACCACAATAAGCTTCGTTTTCAGGGAGAAAAAAACTAAGAAAGGGGAATTCAAAACTTAGGGTATGATCTGCCCGGATAATATTTTCATGAATATTCTGCCGGTTATCTTCGCCAAACAATCCGGAGGGAATATCAACCGCAATGGTAAGAGCAGGAGTCTGGTTAATCCTTTTTATCATATCCGCAGGAAGTCCTTCAGCCGGCCGTGAGAGTCCCGAACCGAAAATAGCATCGATGATGACTTGCTTCTTATTCCCCGGATTGGGCAGAAAAGCCTTTTCCGTTTCGTAGATCTCAACATGACTGATTCCTTTCAGCCTTGAAAAATTTCTTTCGAAGTCGGAGGATCTGCGGGAACCAAAGTTAAGGATCACCACACTTACCGTGAAATTCCTTTGCGCAAGCATACGGGCTATTGCGAGTCCGTCGCCCCCGTTATTCCCGGGGCCGCAAACCACAATCATATGCATGGAAGGGTCAATCAGAGGCATAAGCCATTCCACGAATATGGAAGAAGCACGCTCCATAAGGTCTATGGAAGCAATGGGTTCGTTGAGGATGGTGTATTCATCAATTTTCTTAACATCGGATGATGGGAATATTTTCATGGAACTATGAGTTTTGACGATCAAAATTTTTCGAAATTCATTGCCAGCAGGGCATCAGCGAATCGTTGGCTTCAGAAAATTACATCCAGGTCTGAATAGCGATATTACATCTTGTATAACAGCTTGCTCTCTGAAAAAGATTTCTATATTTGCCTCAATTTACCAAATCCAAAAAATAAAACCTGAAAACTATGCTTAAAGATCACCCAAAAGGACTTTTTGTGGCCTTTTTTGCCAATATGGGTGAAAGATTCGGCTACTACACCATGCTTGCAATCTTCACTCTTTACCTACAGGCGAAATTCGGTTTTTCCACTGAGGTTGCCGGTAATTACTACGGAGGATTCCTGTTTGGAATTTATTTCCTTCCACTTCTCGGAGGTATTCTCGCAGATAAAGTGTTTGGCTATGGAAGGACCATAACCTATGGGACCATTGTGATGTTTCTCGGATACGGGATGCTTGCCATACCGGGTCAGGGAATCATTTTGCTTGTCGCATCCCTGGCGGTTATTTCCCTGGGCACCGGACTTTTCAAAGGAAACCTTCAGGCCCTGGTCGGGAATATGTACGATGATCCGAAATACAGTGGCAACCGGGATAATGCCTTCAATATTTTCTATATGGGTATTAATATTGGAGCCTTTTTCGCTCCTTCTGCCGCAACAGCCATAAGTAATTTTATCCTGAAAGGAAGCGGTTTTACTTATAACCCTGCCATACCTAACCTCGCTCATCGTTTCCTCGATGGGAAACTTGCGGATACAAGCGAGTTGATGAGCCTTGCAACAAAACAGACCGGATCGGCTATGGTTGATTTAACTGAATTTTCCCACAACTATATAGATACCCTTTCCCAATCCTATAATGCAGGATTCGCGATCGCGGCTGTTTCCATGATCCTTTCCCTGATCATCTTCAAGGCATTCCGCAAGTATTACAAGGATGTGGACTTTACGGAGAAGCAAAAATCCAAAAGGGAAGACATGAAAAGTCAGGTGGTCGTGCTTACCCCTGCCCAGACCAGGTCAAGGCTGATAGCTCTCGGACTGGTATTTTTTGTGGTTATGTTCTTCTGGATGGCCTTCCATCAGAATGGATTTACCATGACGGTTTTCGCAAGGGATTACACAGCCAGTGAGGTTAGCGCATTTACCTTCATGTTCTTCGATCTGAGGGCCTTCCTGCCCATCCTGGTAGTTTTGATTGGCCTTATTTTTGCTTTCCGGAAAAAATCATCTCCAACCATACGCTTTGCAGGATTGATTGCTGCAGTTGCCTTCACCCTGGTAACCTGGTTGGTCTATCAGGGCTACGATGAGACCATGACCATTTATCCTCAGAAATTTCAACATTTCAATCCGATATTCATTGTTTTTATGACACCCCTCATCGTGGCATTCTTTTCCTCCCTTCGAAAAAACAATCGTGAACCCTCCTCCCCCAGAAAAATTGGAATTGGGATGATACTCACAGCCGTTGGATTCACCCTCCTGATCGTGGCGTCTTTTGGACTCGCCTCTCCCTCGCAACTGGACGGAGGTGTGTCGGAAACCCTGATATCACCTTATTGGCTGATCAGTACCTATTTTACCCTGACCATTGCTGAGCTTTTCCTCAGTCCGATAGGTATATCCTTTGTCTCCAAGGTATCACCCCCGGCATACAAAGGACTTGCTCAGGGTGGATGGCTGGGTGCAACTGCGCTGGGGAATTTAATGGCAGGATTAATTGGCAGATTCTGGAGTACGCTCGAGTTATGGCAGTTTTTCACCATCCTCGTAGTGATGTGTATGCTCTCTGCGATATTTATTTTCAGTGTAATCCGGATCCTGGAAAGAGCCACCCGGGATTGAAAGAATACGAAAAAAGGTCTGAAAAGCTGCTCTGCTGATCATCCGGGTCAGGGGCAGCTTTTTTCTTCAACGGATAATTAAAAAAGTCCTTTGGAATAACTGACAAAAAATTTACATTTACCGATAACACCAAAACCCTATGGTAAAGGTAAAATACATACTCCCTTTTCTGTTCCTGTTTTGCTACCTTATACCGGTCCATTCCCAGTTTGAGGCAAGGATAGACAGTATTTCCCGGATCCTGCCGGATCAGACTATGGAAGAAAAAGCGTATTCAATCTTCGAAATTGCCAAATTACATTATGCCAACCGGGATGCCCAGAGTTCTTTCCAAAATGCCACGGAAGCCCTGCAAATTGCCGATTCTCTTGAGCTGACCAACCTAAGGGCCGATGCAAATCTTCTCTTAGGACGGATATCTATTGTAACCCGCCGAAGAGATGATGCCATAAGGTATCTGGAGAAATCACTGGATTACCGGAGAGAACTCGAAGATAGTCTTGAGCTTGCCCAAAATCTTAATTTTCTTGCTGAACAAATTTCCAGTACCAATCCTCAACGCGCAATTGAACTTTCGGAAGAATCATTCTCAATTGCTCAAATGCTTGAGAGAGAAGAGCTGAAAGCCAAGGCAAGTGCCATTATCGGTTTAAGCCATTATTACGTCAGTAACTACCGGGAAGCACTTGATGCCTGGGAAACTGCACTGGGAATTTATGAAGACCTCGATATCAAGCAGGAGGTCGGAGTCATGCTAACCAATATCGGGGTCATCTACAAGAACTGGGGCGATTACCAGCAAGCTACCGAATACTATCAGAGGAACCTGGATCTCCAGGAGGAGATTGGAGACACCCTTCAGATTGCAAAAGCCCTTAGCAATATGGGAAACATATTTTACTATGTAGGGGTGGATTATACCCGGGCTCTTGATTATTACCAACAAAGTCTCAGGCTTTTTGAAGCCATGGACAACCCTTTTCAGATTGCCAACACTCTTAATAATATCGGACTGGTTTACAATGAGTTAAACAATCCGGACGAAGCAATCCTAAATTTCGAAAAAGCCCTGAAAGAATTCAGGATTCTTAACTATAAACCCGGAATTGCATCGGTTCAGAATCATATCGGAAATATTTATCTTGAAAGAGGCAACCTTCAGGATGCCCTGAACTATTCCATGCAGGCCCTTACAATAAACGAGGAAATAGGAAATCGTAAAGAAACCGCTTCCAACCTCCGGGACATCGGGAGAGTATATCTTAAATGGGAAAGGTATGAAAGGGCACTGGACTATTTTAACCGAAGTCTCAATATCAGTGAAGATCTGGAATTAAAAAAAGAAGTGTACGAAACCTATAAGAATATTTCTGAAGTTTATGAAAAACAGGGAAAGCTCAATACTGCCCTGGAGTACTTCAAAACCTATAATGCACTTAAGGATTCGAGCATCACAGAGGAGTATCTGAAACAGATCACCGAACTGGAAACAAAGTACGAAACAGAAAGAGTGGAAAGGGAACTCGAAGTTCAACGCTTAAAAAATGCGGAACAGGAAGCAGAATCTGCGGCAAAGGATGCGGAACTGAGGCGGCAAAGGGTGCTTCTGATCAGTGTAATTTTCGGACTTTTTGTCGTGGCGATCTTCTCCATGCTTTTCTACCGGCAGTTCAGGGAGAAAAAAAGAGCCAATATTTTGCTTGAGGAACAAAATATAGAAATTAAGCAGCAAAGAGATCAGATCCTTCAGCAAAAACAGGAAATTACCGATAGTATCCAGTATGCCAGTAGAATACAAAATGCCATCCTTCCTCCCGACCGTATTCTGACTCAAAATCTTTCCGAACATTTTGTTCTTTATCTTCCCAGAGATATTGTATCAGGCGATTTCTACTGGATGACAGAAATGGAGGGAAAAATTGTTGTGGTAGCCGCAGATTGCACCGGCCACGGGGTTCCGGGTGCATTCATGAGCATGCTCGGAGTTTCCTTCCTTCATGAAATTGTAAATAAAAATAAGGTGATTGAAGCACATGAAATCCTGAACGAACTTAGACGAAACGTTGTGGAATCCCTTCATCAGACCGGTAAGGAAGGTGAAGCCCAGGATGGAATGGATATTTCATTGCTGGTGATTGATCCTCAGAATATGGCTGCTGAATATGCAGGAGCCTACAATTCCCTTTACCTGATAAGAAACAATGAATTTAAAGAGTATAAAGCCGATAAAATGCCGATCGGGATCTCATTCAACAAAAGCCGCAAATTCACCAATAACCGCTTCGAGATTAAGAAAGACGACTGTCTTTACCTTTTCTCCGATGGATACATGGATCAGTTCGGAGGAGAAAAAGGGAAGAAGTTTATGGCCGGAAAATTTAAAGAACTTATCCGTACCATTCATTCCAAACCTTTCGATGAACAGTTTGATCAGCTTCTGTACCGATTCAATAAGTGGAGAGGAAACATTGAACAAATCGATGATGTTCTGATAATCGGTCTTAAAATATAACCCCCATAATCAATCCCTTTCCGAAAACACCCTTCCTCCATTTTTGTTAGATATATTTTTTCATCTAATTGGAAACCAAGACTTTTAGCTGCCGTAAAAAAAAAGTAAATCAATATACTTACGCTGGCATGAAAAAGACATTGGGATTCCTACAGGCGACGATTGTTCTGGTTTTCCTCACATTCACATCCCAGGCACAGAATAATATATCTTTCTGGCTCGATATTTCGGGTGAATGTGAACCAGTTATCGTAGTGTTCAACAACACTACTACAATCAATGATTATCAGGGTGTTGTTAATTACAAGTGGTACCTTAATGGGGAAGACCTGTATTTTGGTCTTTATCCCCCGGATTATAATCTGGACAAGGGTATGCACCGGATCGAGCTGGAAGTAAGCGATGATCTGGGTATACTCGGTGTTTATTCCCAGGATATTCTGGTGAAAGGGGTGGTAGATGATTTTGTAATTACTCCGGGATCTCAGGTATGTCCTGGAGAAGAAGTAAGCTTCAGAATTGAACCTGAACCGGTTTCTGCAGAATGGGATTTTGGCGACGGGAATTTCTTTAACCCGGATCTTTTTTCCTTGTATCCCAGGCACCGTTATACCGCATCCGGAAATTATGTTGTGAGTCTTATCGCCTCCAACAATTGCGGAACAGACACCATAACAAGGCTGATAGAGGTGAAGGAGGGAGCTATTCCGGAACCCAAGCCTTACGTGATTGGGTCCGGACCGGTTTGTCCGAATGAAGAGATCCGTTTCGATGCAGTGGGAACTTTCACGGGCTATCTTTGGGATTTCGGAGATGGTCACACTTCAAACGAAAAATCACCCGTGCACGTTTACGGAGACCAGGATGCTGTAACCTACCCGGTAAACCTGACAGTCTGGAACCAATGTGGAGGAACAGCAACAGCAGAAATCACGGCCTCCATCGAATCTTCTCTTCCTGCAAATGCCTCTTTTCACTGGAAGAATTCTTTTATGATGGATCCATGTCCCAATAATGATATTCGTTTTATCGGTGAATTCCCTGGCAGTCATAAGTGGCTTTTTAGCGACGGAGGTACAACAGAGGGAAGAGAGATCAACTACAGTTTTGCCTCCCCGGGTGACTATGAAGTTACTCATATTGTGCAAAATGCCTGTGGTGCCTCAGATACGGTTACGCAATTTCTGGTGGTTTCTGAGAATGTAAGTGATATGGTGACCGACCTGTCCTTCATTTTCGATATGCCTGACAGGTCAAATCAGGATCCTGAGTGGATGGACACGATTACGGTATGTCCGGGCGAAATTGTTCACTTTATCAATACAAGCTATTACGAAAACGCTGTGGAATATGAATGGGATTTCGGCGACAATGTTTACCTGGTTTCCAGAGACGCCTCTCACAGGTTTACTTCCGAAGGTCTGTTTACCGTTACCCTGAATGCCAGGACTGAATGCGGGGGGGTAAGCAGTATTTCCAAATATGTGAACGTAGATAACAGCCTTCCGCTATTCGCTGAACTAGGCGTTGCACCCTTCGAGATCTGTCCCGGGGAAAAGGTTTACTTTTTCGATAACCGGTTCGACCCGGATAACAACTATCATTACAGTATCGACTTTGGTGATGGGGATGTGGACGGAAGCATAACCGGAATTGGAAATTCTGAATTGAGAACCCTGGCAGAACATCAATACTATGATGAGGGAAGTTATGAATTCAGTTTAACTGCAGAAAACCTGTGTGGAAACAAATTGGAAAGCACGGGAACCATAATAGTGACACCCGATGTTCAGTTACCTTTCTATTATGTTGCAAACTCAAGTGTTTCGGATGAAGATGTAATCCCCGATGACTGGTCGGAAAAGAAAAACGAGACCGATCATGAATTCATTATTCCAGTTAAATGGACGGAATGGCAACCTACCTATGCAGATTCCTTTTATCTTTTCTTTTGGTATGGAGGACTGGATACGGAGAATGATCCCGGAAAACCGGACGGATACCTGGGCTTTCAAAGTGCCAATATTGCCGAAGGGGAGGTTGTTACCGCCTGGGTCCCTATTAATATTGCAGGAGAACAAAAAGTGGGAATGGCTGCCGGATATTTCTGTCCCGGTGAAATGGAATTCGGGGATGAACCTGAAGTTTGGGGAACCCTGATGGGCAGCGACATGAAGCTTATCCATGCCTTGCCTTTGGAACCTAATGGAAGCACAAATATCACCGACTTTTCCCCCGATGGGATTCTGATAACCCAGGTATGGGATGAAATTTGTAATTCAGAAGATCCTGAAGGACGTTGGTACCGGAAAATTCAGGAGGGAGTCTATGCCATGCTTGAAATATACTCCGATTCTTCCGCAATGAATCATTACTACCATATGTATTATACGGACGATCCCTTTTATTATAATCAGCATCAGGACCTCACTTCCGGTGAATATCTGTACTCAGGCGACGGGGTTTCCGAAATTGAATTTTTATCGGGAGATCTGTGCGGAGAAAATGGAATGTATCAGGTGGTTAAAAACGGACCAGACCTTCTAACCCTTCAAATCCTGACGGATGGATGTTCCAAACGAAGCGATTTTTTAACGGGTGAATTCACACGCTGGAAAGAAAGCTATGAACATCCCGGAACCTGTCCGGGAGATCCGGTCAAATTTATTGTGGCGGGAGGAGAAAGTTACCTGTGGGAATTTGGGGATGGCGAGAGCAGTACGGAAAGGAGTCCCCAACATATATACAGCGAACCAGGAGAGTATATTGCCACGCTCACAGCAACCAATGCCTGCGGGAGAAGCGATGAAATAACCACCCGGGTAAAGATTGAAGAAGGAAATGTTCCAAGACCGGAATTTTACATTGAAAATCACAGCCTTTACGTTCGTGATTCCATTTTCTTCGGACTGAATTACCATGATGAATACGAATTCGATCCCAACCAATATCTATGGGATTTTGGTGACGGAACTAGTTCCGCAGAAAAATATCCGGTTCATATCTACACGGAGCCTGGAGATTATCAGGTTCGACTCACGGTCTTCAATTCCTGCGGAGAAGGCTCTTCTACGCGTAAAATCAACCTAATGGAAAATGCAGCAGAATGTGATGCAAAATTTACCTATACCCTCAATGGTCAGGATGTAAACTTTACCGATATCTCTTCGGGCGATCCCGTAGCCTGGGAATGGGATTTCGGGGACGGAACCGGTTCCAGCCTCCAGAACCCGTCACACAGTTATGCACTTCCAGGTATTTACCATGTTATGCTTTCCATTTTCGATGACAGGACCAATTGTGTTTCCTATTCAGAAAGAATGGTGATAGTAGGAAATGTGGATTGTGTCTCTGAGTTTGATTATATTGTGAATCCGACTCTCAGGCTGGTCAGGTTTAGCAGTACTTCCCTCAATGCAGCAGAGTATTATTGGGAATTCGGTGACGGGAACTTCAGCATGGATCCTTCCCCCGAGCATTTTTACAGGGAAAAAGGCGAGTATAAGGTATGCCTTACCGTTACCGATGCCACCGGAGATTGTCAGGACCGAAGCTGTAGGGAAATCTTCGTGGGCAATGCAGATACGGAAAGGATCAATGCAGATTTCAGTTTCTTCAGGGATGATGCAGGAGCCAATGTAAGCTTCCAGGACCTTTCAACCGGGCCGGTTACAAACTGGTACTGGACCCTGGGTGACGGCAACAGCAGCAAGCAGCAAAGCTTTCAGCATAGCTATGAGAAACCGGGATACTACGAAGTATGTCTCAATGTATTCAATGAAGCTACCGGAATTACAGATGAAATATGTAAAAAGGTAAAGGCCGGCGATCCAGGATGCAAGCTGGAGGCCTCTTATAATTATTATGTCCTTCCCCTCGAAAATTCTGTCAGATTCACCGATAAGTCAGAAGGCAGTTTCACTGGCTGGTACTGGAATTTCGGAGATGGAAATGTATCTGAAAAACAACATCCGGAACACAATTATGAGGAGCCCGGCATGTACCTGGTAACCCTTTCTGTGCGCGATGATGAGAATAATTGCATGGACCAGTATGCAGAATTCGTTCAGGTGGGTAAAGTGGATTGCGAAGCCAACTTTAAAGTAGCAGTGAATTCGGATGAAAACCGGGTCCATTTCTTTAACCGATCTTCCGGACCCATCATGGAATACTACTGGAGTTTCGGCAACGGAACCTTTAGCCTTGAGGAAAGCCCTACAATTACCTACAAAAAAGCAGGAACCTATGAAGTCACACTTACCGTTGAGGATTCGACCGGCAACTGCATGGACAGAACCAGCAGGACAGTCCAGGTGGGAAATATAGACTGTTCCGCCAAATTTGAGGTATTTGTGGATTCCCTGAATGCAACCGCCTATTTCAGTCAGGCTTCCACCGGACAGGCCACAGCAATACTATGGTCCTTTGGTGACGGAGCTTTTTCCTCGGATCCGGAACCGGTCCATAAATACGTCGCTCCGGGCTTCTATACGGTCGGACTGAATATTTACAATAACAGCTCAGATTGCATGGACTATTACGAAGAAATAATCCTTATCTCGGGTCTGAACGGAGACTGTAAGGCAGATTTCATCTACAAACCCGCAGAAGATGGAAGCACGTTGTTCTTCATGGATAAATCCCAGGGCAACATTGTAGACTGGTTGTGGAATTTTGGGGATGGGTATGTTGACCATATCCAGGATCCTACCCATTTCTATGGTGATGACGGGTATTACCTTACCTGTCTGACGGTAACCAATGAGGCAGGTGTAAGGAATATGAAATGCGACTGGGTACCCATCCTGCTTCAGGATTTTAATGATTGTCGCGCAAACTTTATGTTCAACGTAGATTCAACCAATCTGAAAGCTAAATTCAAGGAAGACTCCTATGGAGATCCGGATATGTGGTTTTGGGATTTCGGTGACGGAAATACATCCACAGAAAGGAATCCGGAACACCAATACCAATCCAAAGGATACTATCTGGTTTCCCTGCAAACCTTTAACAGTAATACCCAGTGTCGGAGCAATGAATCCAAGTTGCTTAATGTGGGCGAAGCCCATATATTAAAAGCAGCATTCACCTATGATACCGATACCAGCAGGTATAAAGCCGATGGCTACCCGGTTGATTTCGTCGGTGCCAGTTCCGGTGACGGCGCTACCTATGAGTGGGATTTCGGAGACAACAAACTAAAATCCTTTACGGTAATGGCCGAAGGTTCGAGGATCGTAAGGCACTATTACCAGGATCCCGGTTTCTATACAGCCTGCCTGAGGGTCACCGACCTGATGACCGGTCAGGTAGATATATCCTGCGAAACAGTGCAGGCCGGACCTACCTCTGTAACTCCTGCTTTGCAAAAGCCTGAAGCCTGGCTAAATGCAATGCCCAATCCGGCAACTGACTATACCAGACTGCACTACAGGCTCCCACAGGACGAGAGTATTGAAATAGCAGTTTTTGATATTTCCGGAAACAGAGTGGAAACCCTTGTAAAATCAAGGAAACAGGAAGGGGAACACGAGGTTCTCTGGGACGTTTCAAGAATGCCGGAGGGAATTTACCTGATCAAATTGATCCGTTTAGGAAATGTCAGTACGCTTCCATTGGTCATTGTAAAATAGGAGATTAACCGAAATTCCTGAGCAGAGGAGACCAGGATCTGCATTTTCAAAGGATCGGAATTAAACATCCGATAAATCCAAATGTTAACCGAA
This sequence comes from uncultured Bacteroidaceae bacterium, assembly GCA_964572225.1. Classification (GTDB taxonomy): domain Bacteria; phylum Bacteroidota; class Bacteroidia; order Bacteroidales; genus CAZNFR01. The sequence continues at coordinate 888 of CAZNFR010000026.1, read as the reverse complement.
GGGGTGTTTCATGAGTCATCCCTTCGGTTGTTTAATCTAATATTTTTATCCGATGATCGCCAGGGAAAGAATATATATCCATCCGGGAGGAGAAAATACTACCCCAGGAAATGTTATCTACTGGATGAGCCGGGACCAGAGAACCCGGAACAACTGGGGCTTGATCCATGCCCTGGATCTAAGGGAAAAATACAATGCGAAAATTGCCGTGGTCTTTATCCTGGTTGAAGATTTCCTTGAGGCCGGCCTCAGGCAATTTACCTTCATGCTTGACGGGTTAAAAGAAGTAGAGAAAACCCTTAAAGACAAGAACATACCCTTTCATTTGCTGGTGGGAGATCCGGTGATAAATCTCAGGGAATTCGCAAGAACTGCTAAGACAGGTTATATAGTTACCGATTTCGACCCTTTGCGGATTAAAAGAAAATGGCAGGATGAGATCGCCGCAACCCCGGGCATTTCGCTAATTGAGGTGGACTCCCATAATATAGTACCGGCGCGGTTTGTGAGTGACAAGCAGGAATTTGGGGCCTACACTCTCAGACCCAAGATCAAACGCAATCTTGAGAAATTTCTGGATGAATTTACAGAAATACCCAGACTTGAAGATTCACAGATACTCCCATGGACAGTCAACAATTGGGAAAAGATTCGTAATAGCCTGAAGGTTAACCCAAATATTAAACCGGTAAACTGGATCAAACCCGGTGAACTTGCCGCAGAGAATACCCTGAATCATTTCCTCAGCCAAAAATTGGTAAATTATCAGGAAAAAAGGAACGATCCCAATGAAGATGTGGTGTCCGACCTCTCCCCTTACCTTCATTTCGGTCAGCTTGGCGCACAGGCCGTGGCCCTGCAAATCATCCGAAATCTGGAAAGAAGTGA
>CAZNFR010000025.1:0-44174 GCA_964572225.1 uncultured Bacteroidaceae bacterium | reverse complement strand
CCCGGAACCCAGACTAACAATATTGGACTCATCCAACAGGGCCGACTCTTCATAATTCACGATTTTGCCGGTATTGGATTCGTTTCGGTATTTCTTTATTACGTATTTCAGGTAATCTCTGAATTCCCTGGGCTCCTTAAAATCGGTAACTTTTACGGGATGGATCAGCTTGGCTATTCTAATCTCCCCTCTGGCCATTAGCCAAAGGGAAAAATGGTTTCGCTTTCCGTGATATACCAGGGATTCAATGGGAATGGTCTCGATCTGCTTCTCGAATTCCTTGAGAGATTTTGCTTCTGCAATCTTCCTACCTCCCGGATCCCGGTATTCGAAATTCCCAAACCCAAGGTGATGGCTGATAAAACTGCGAATATCCTGCAATAATGTCTCCGAACTCTTTTTGATAAAAATGGATTTAAGCTCGAAAGCCATCCGGGCATTCTGAATATCGGAAGATTGGATCACCGTGGGTAATCCGCGGTAAAGCTCCTTAACATATTTAACAAGACGAAAACCGGCGTTCTCATCAACCCTTCCTTCCCTCTTGAATTTCACATCCGTGATCAGGCACAGGAGGTTATCCCCGTATTTATTGATCAATTCCACAGACTCCTCAAAATTAGTGGCCAGCAGGATCTTGGGACGCGCTCTTAGTCTAAGCACCTTAAAAAGATCGTCGGTCGAAACCTCATCAATGATCCTTTTGGTCTGCTCCAGAACCGAACTGTATAGAAGGGGAAGGTAACGCGAATAATAGATCTCCGAATCTTCGGTAAGCAAAATCACCTTCACCAGTCCCAACTGGGTATCGTTCTCAATATTAACCCTGTCTTCCAGCAACTTGACCATGGCGAAAAAGATCTTGGAGTCCCCATTCCATACAAACACCTTATCGATATTGGCCGTATTCTCCGGATGGGATTTAAAGGCTGCCACCTCCCGGTTATTGTTCATAAGCACATAGACCGGGATATATGGAAAATCCTTTTTTACCATGCTTGCGATCTTTACCGGAGTTTTCCGGTCACTTCCAATCATTAATATCACAAGGTCAATATGCCGTTTGTTTAACTGCTGAAGGGCCTCATCATAGGACGAAACTCCGGTAACCCTCGGCATGGAGGTTAAATTAAGCTGGTGATATTCTCCCAGAATATGCTCGGAAAATCGACCCTCTTTTTCTATGGTGAAGGCATCGTAAAGCGTAGACACGAGGAGGATCTCCTTTACCTTGTAAGGCATAAGATCATGAAAAATATCCCGGTTTGCATTCTGGTTGTTCAGAAACTTCTGAAGCAACTTTCGGCTGTTTATCTGTTTTCCCTCATGAAATTCCTTCATTTCGGACCGGATCTGGTCCCTCTCCAGGGATTTTTTCAGAATCCTCTTTGCTTCAATGGTGTTGAGGTAATTACTGATGATGCTGGCAAGATTATCGATCAGGTGTCTTTCTTCCTTGAGAAAGGGCCCTTCATCGATTTCCCTGAATTTTCTGTGATAAAAAACCTCGATTTCACCCGAACGGTTATCAATGGTGGTAAATGTTTGGTATTGTCGCCATTCGGTTTCCCTGAATACCGGGCTCCGGAACTCCTGTCCGTCGAATAATATCCTGGCCGAAGTATGTTCCGGATACTGCCAGGCCTGAGGAAGGATACGGGCTATTCTGCGAAGACTTTCCTCCACATTACCGGATTCCTTGATGATCTGTGTGGTCTGATTAATACAGGCAAGTTCCTTGAGCCTTTCCTTCTTTTCCTGAATTAACCTTTGAATATCATCCTGTGAATGGATATTATCCATAGTTTAGGGTTTTAGTATCCCCGTAAATTTAATGAATTTCTGATGGAAAAGAAGGTGCGGAAAAAGGTGGCAGACAATTAATCTTCATTTATCTCGAAGACGTTCCCACTTTTCAAAAGCTGGTCAACCGTTTTGACTTCCGAATTTTTCTTGCGGTATTCCATCTGGTCATATAACATGGATTCATACACAGGGTGTTTAACAGCCCTGATCACACCCATGGCCACGGGATACTCCGGCAGGGTCATTCTTGAAAGCATATAGTGAGTGGTATCTTCCGGATCGTGAGCGTTATGAACCATCAGGTCATCTTCGGTAATACCATCCTTCCCAATCTCTACTATTTCAAAACGGTTACATCTCAGGACCAGTCCTTTTTCCCGGTTCTTTCCGAAAATCATGGGTTTTCCATGCTCAAGGTAGATCTGGTGATCGTCTTTGACATCCTTACCGGTGATCTCATTATGTACCTTATTTGCAAAGATCACGCAATTTTGCAGGACTTCTACCACCGAAGTTCCTTTATGCGCGGCAGCGGCCAGAAGAACCTCTTTCATCATTTTGGGGTCATTATCCACCACCCTGGCAAAAAAGGTTCCTTGTGATCCCATAACCAGTTCACCTGGACGAAAAGGGCTTTCAATGGTCCCGTCGGGAGAGGTTTTGGTTACGCTACCCAGGGGTGTGGTGGGTGAATACTGCCCCTTCGTTAACCCATAGATCTTATTATTGAAGAGAATAAAGTTTATATTGAGGTTCCGTCGCAGCAGATGAATAAAATGATTGCCCCCTATGGCCATGGAATCACCATCGCCTGATACTACCCAAACACTCAGATCGGGATTGGAAACTTTGATGCCGCTGGCAATAGCTGCAGCTCTGCCGTGCAAACTATGAAAACCATAAGTGTTAATATAATATGGGAAGCGGGATGAGCAGCCAATACCTGAAACAAATACAATATCTTCTTTCCTTACTCCCACATCAGGAAGGGTATTTCTTATGGTAGCCAACACGGCGTGAGAGCCGCAACCAGCACACCATTTTACCGGGCTATCCAGTTTAAAATCTCCGGGCTCAACGAGAGGAATACTATTCTGACTCATAATTCATCACTTTTCTAAAATTTCTCTAAACTTGATTTTCAACTCTGAAATCATAAAAGGGAGTCCCTGAACTTTATTGTATTGCAAATAGTCGTACTCGGGAAATTTTGACCTGAGGTAATTTGCAAACTGTCCGAGATTAAGTTCACACACAATCCTTTTCTTATAATTCTTCAATACTTCACCGGTATTCTTAGGCAGGGGTAATATATAATTGAACTGTGCCAGACTGATTGAAAATCCCTCCTCCTGCAACTCTTTTACTGCGGTATAAAGGGCCCCGTATGTTCCGCCCCAACCTATCACCAGAAGTTCTCCGGACAAAGGGCCGATCACTTCCTGATCCGGAATGAAGTTGACTACCCTGTCGACCTTTTCCTGCCTGATCTCCACCATGATCTGATGGTTCATGGAATCGTGAGAAACCTCACCGGTAACATCAGCTTTTTCTAAACCACCTACCCTGTGCCTCAATCCTTCCTGTCCGGGAATGGCCCAGCTCCTGGCCAGCCTTTCCGTATCTCTCAGATAAGGGTAAAAATTTTTATGATTGTCCTCTATCCTTCTGGGTTTGATTTCAGGCAAATCTTTCATTTCCGGAATATGCCAGAGTTCAGAGCCATTGGCAAGGTAACCATCGGATAGCATAATAACCGGGGTCATATGCTCCAGGGTGAGCTTTGCGGCCAGGTAGGCAAACTCAAAGCAGTTGGCCGGGGTGCTGGCAGCGATTACAATACAGGGACTTTCCCCGTTTCGGCCATACAATGCCTGCATCAGGTCTCCCTGCTCAGTTTTTGTAGGCAATCCGGTAGACGGGCCACCTCTTTGAACATCCACAATTACCAGGGGTAATTCGGTTATAACCGCCAGTCCCACTGCTTCACTTTTTAAGGCCAGTCCCGGACCAGAGGTCGAAGTAACAGCGAGCTTGCCCGCATAGGAAGCTCCGATAGCCGAACAGATTCCTGCAATTTCATCCTCAGCCTGAAAAGTTACTGCACCCAGGTGTTTTTTGTTCGACAGTTCCTGTAGGATTTCGGTTGCAGGGGTAATGGGATAGGAACCAAGGAACAAACCTATGCCCGATTTCTCGGATGCAGCAAGTAATCCCCATGCTGTTGCCACATTGCCGGTGATGTTCCGGAAAAGTCCTTTCTTATTTTTTGCCGGATTCACCAGAAAGGTTGCGGAAAAAGCTTCAATAGTCTCTGCATAACTGAATCCGGCCCGGAGTACCGCAATATTTGCTTTGATTAGCTCAGGTTTGGACCGGAACTTCTTCTTCAAAAAATCTTCTCCGATCTTAATATCACGGTTAAATAAAAAGAATAAAATTCCTGCTACGAACTGGTTTTTGGTTCGGTCGGCAGTTTTGTTCTCGAGTCCGAATTCCAAAACTGTGGACCGGGTAAGGTTGGTTATGGGAGCCTTTATAAGGTTAAACCCCTCGAGACTGTCATCATGTAACGGGTCCTCAATGTAACCGGCTTTCTTATAATGCTTATTGTCGAAATTGTCAATATCAATGATCAGGGTAGCTCCCTGCTTGAGCCATTTCATATTAGCCTTGAGGGCAGCCGGATTCATTGCGACCAGCACATCAGCCTTATCGCCGGGGGTGGTAACATCTTTATGACCAATATGAACCTGAAAACCGGATACTCCGGCAATGGTACCCTGGGGAGCACGAATTTCGGAGGGATAATCAGGAAAAGTGGATAGGTCATTACCCACGAAGGCAGAAGTATCCGAAAATTGACTTCCCGTAAGTTGCATTCCGTCACCGGAATCCCCTGCAAACTTTACCACCACCTCCTCTAATTCAACAATCTTTGGCTTTTTTACCATAATCTAAGGGTATTGATCTAAAAAAATATAATGCATATGAAGAAATTCTTCATATGCATCTCTTGGTTAAAGGAATTATGAAAAATATCACCAACATTATACAGGATAAAATTAATCATTTTCGTATTCCCGGATTTTAATCCTTAACATTTTCTTAAACATAACAAACATATGATTTTATCCATAATTATTCACATAGGAATATTATTAGTTACGTAAATTTTAACAGCATTTTTACAGCTTTATTTTCCGGATTGCGATCTAATTTTGATATTCGCTGTTAAAACCCGTAAGCGGGTTTGGTATTTTAAGGCTCAAAATAAAGAAAAAACTATGGCAATAATCAGAAGTGTAAGGGGATTTACCCCAATGTACGGAAAGGATTGTTTTTTTGCAGAAACCGCAACGATTATCGGTGATGTTATCATGGGTGATAACTGCAGTGTATGGTACAATGCTGTTTTGCGAGGGGATGTAAATTCCATACGCATCGGGAACAAAGTCAATATTCAGGATGGGTCCATCCTTCATACACTTTACCAAAAATCGGTGGTGGAGATCGGTGATAATGTATCCATCGGGCATAATGTAATCATTCATGGGGCAAAGATTATGGACAATGTTTTGGTTGGAATGGGAGCCATTGTATTGGATCATGCTATTATTGAAGAGAATTCAATCATTGCAGCAGGTTCAGTGGTACTGGACAGTACAGTTGTGGAATCCGGAAGTATTTATGCAGGAGTACCTGCCAAAAGAGTGAAAGCCGTAGATCCGGAACAGGCTAAAGAAATGATTGACAAAATTGCCAATAATTACATACACTATTCGGGTTGGTACCGGGATGAAGGTTGATCACCAGAGATGAACTTTTTCAAGATTGATCTTACTTCCGAAAAACAAGCCCGCTATAACCGAGAAATATTCAGTATGGTCCGAAACATAGAACCTGTTTTCCCTGTGACCTTCAGAGTTTAAAAGAGATTCTTCCTTAAGTATGTCACGAAGTTTCTCTGCCACAATCTTTGCCGAATCAAAAACATTCACATCAAAATTAAAAAATCGGTGGATCTGGTTTTTGATTATTGGGTAATGGGTACATCCGAGTACCAATCCATCAATCCCGTTCAGCTCGGGCCTGGAAAGGTAAGAGCGAATAATGGCATTGGAAATATCATCAAAAATAAACCCTTCTTCGATCATGGGAACCAGTAAAGGGGTAGCAAGGGTAGAAACCTGAAGCATGGGCCGCAATCTTGAAAGTCTTTCAGTATAGGAACCGGAATTTATCGTGGCCTTGGTACCAATTATCCCTAGATGCTTGAGCCCATCATCCTTAGTGACAAAGTCAACCACCGGATCAATCACATTCAATACTTTAGCCTTGTGCCCAACATACTCACTAACTTCGCTAAAAGCATTCGAAGATGCTGAATTGCAAGCGATTAAAATAATCTTGCATTTCTTCTCCAGCAAAAAATCTGCAATTCTGAGAGAATAATGAATTATGGTCTCCTTTGATTTATCCCCGTATGGGAGATGGGCTGTATCTCCAAAATAGATTAGATCTTCTTCGGGAAGAATTGCACTTATGGCCGAAGCCATGGTGAGTCCGCCAACTCCGGAATCAAACAAACCTATGGGTGCTGTGTTTTGCAATTTTTGCCGTATAAGAAATCAAAGGTAAAAAAAGAAGACCATTCTGTTTAACAAAATGGTCTTCTGTAAGATATGAAAGTTAATTATTCTATTCCCAGTTTTTCTTTTACCATTGGACCTACATCAATGCTTTTATCTGAAGCATAGATCGGGTTACGTCCGCTTAAATCGAAAACATAAAGAAGGTCCATTTCCATGGCTACTTCGGTGATTGCTCCCTCAAGCTTTCCCATTACCGATTCGAGGAGATTTCCCTCAAGGGTTCTGAGCTTCTGGTTTGCCTGTGCCTGAAAAGTCTGAAGTCTTTCCTGCATACTTTGCACCTCTGCAAACATACTTTCAAGGATAAGGGAATCCAGTTTATCCTGTTGCTCAAGCAAGTCATTGTATTTGCGGTTAATTTCAACCTGGAGTTTTTCAGCCTGCTCATCGTAACGTATTCTCACATTATTCAGACTATCGCCCGCTTTGGTGTATTCCGGCATAAGAATAATAATCCTTTGGGATTCAATGTGCCCGAATTTATACTGTTGAGCATTAACTGAGCTAATCGCAAACAGAAATCCGAACAGGAACAGGCTCTTGGCTAACATTTTCATTTCTATATTATTTAAAAAAAATTTGTACAAAAGTAAGGATTTAATTGGTATATCCTAATTTTTGAAGCACCTCATCGCTTATATTGTAGCGTGCATTTTCATATAAAATTCCAGAACCTGAGGCTGTATCAAAAATTACTGCATATCCTCCTTCAAGCGCCATTTCTTTTACCGCATTATAAACCTCATTTTGAATAGGTTGTACTAACTCCTGTCGTTTCTGAAAAATGGCACCTTCTGGTCCAAAATACTCTCTTTGCATATCTTTAATCTCTTTTTCTTTAGCAATGATCTCATCTTCTTTCTTGGTCTGTTGCTCCTGAGTCATTAACACCTTCTCACTTTGGAAACTTTGATAGAGTTTTTCCACTTCCTCGTACTTGGCTTCAATTTCTGCTTCGTATTCTTCAGATAACTTATCTATTTGTTCAAGGGCTGCCTTGTAAGAAGGGATCCTGTCAAGGATATACTCCGAATCAACGAAAGCAAACTTTTGCGCCTGAGCTCCTGTAGCCAGGAGAAAAATTGCGGTAAGTGATAATATTACCTTTTTGATCATCCAGTTTTTGCCATCGCTGGTTTGAACGGAACAGGCATGATTAGCTTCATGCCGGCTTCTATTTTCTTTTAATAATGCTGGTTTCATGACGTATGATTTTAATTTTTATTTCAACTATACTAGTCTATCATCAAGAGGTACTGAGTCTCCTGAAATGATACATAATTGCAATTTTTTAAGTTTTACTAAAATTGCTGACCGATGGTAAAGTGGAATTGACCTCGGTTTGCGTCGGGCCGGCCGGGAATCTCATCAAATCCGTATCCCCAGTCAATACCCAGAAGCCCAAACATTGGAAGAAACGCCCTTAGTCCAACTCCGGCCGATCGTTTGATCAGGAAGGGATTGAATTCGTCCATGGAGAACCATGCGTTTCCCGCTTCCAGAAAAGCGATTCCAAATACGGTAGCTGAAGGATTCAGGGAGAAGGGGTAACGAAGCTCTACAGTGTACTTGTTATAAATATTCCCCGACTTATTGCCATTTATCACCGGTGTCAAAGAACTGTTTTCATAGCCTCTGAGTGCGATGGTTTCCCTTCCGTAAAGGTTATAACCGGTTAGTCCGTCACCCCCCAGATCAAAACCTTCAAACGGGGAAGGACCTATATCCTCGTTGTAATAACCCAGGTAACCAAAATGCGCTCGGGTATACAATACCAAATTTCCTGCCAAACTTAAATACCAATCTGCTTTAAATTTCCATTTATGGTATTCGATCCACCGGTATTTCTCCTGATCCGTGGCATTTGTAAAATCCTGTCCGCTTATAAGCGAATAAGGGGGAGTAACCTGCAAACTCAGACTGAAGGAAGATCCTCTTCGGGGATATATCGGAGCATCTATGGAATTTCTTCCGAAATTGGTCGTAAAGCTCAGGTTATTGGAAATTCCGTCTGTAAAAAGAAAATACCCTGTCCAGTCCTGAAGCCGGTATCTCTGAAAGCTAACATCATTGTACAGGGTGAAAAAGTCATCCGGCCATGAAAGTCTTCTCCCCAGTCCTACCGAGGCGCCGGATATCTTAAGGTACTGGTCCGACTCACTGGTACTGAAGAAAGAATAGGCATTATTCATGATGGTATGGTAAAAGGATACCGAAAACGAATTTGGCCGTTTTCCACCGAACCAGGGTTCCACAAAGGAAAGATTATATGCCTGGTAGTATCTTCCGTTCGACTGAGCTCTCACACTAAGTGTCTGTCCGTCGCCCGAGGGAACCGGTCTCCACATGTTCCATTTTAAAAAATTGCGGATGGAGAAATTGGAAAACCGCAATCCAATGGTTCCTACGAGCATACCCATACCCCATCCACCGGATATTTCCAACTGGTCATTGGCTTTTTCGACAAGTTTATACTTAAGGTCAACCGTCCCATCGCTTTGATTGGGAATGGGTTCGGGTTCTATCTGTTCCGGGTCAAAATGTCCAAGTTGCGCAAGTTCCCTGACCGACCGGATTATGTCCTGCTTACTGAATAGATCCCCGGGATTGGTCCTGATCTCCCTTCTGACAACATGCTCGTTAGTTTTGGTATTCCCTTCAACGATCACTCGGTTTATCCTTGCCTGCTTGCCTTCATAGATCCTCATTTCAAAGTCAATGGTGTCATTCTCAATACTTTTCTCCACTGGATCAATGGCAAAAAAGAGGTATCCATTGTCGAGGTAAAGGGAGTTAACTGCATCCTCATCAATCTGTAAACGGTTGTCAAGAATAGTCTGGTCAAAAATATCTCCTTTTTCGATACCCAGCTTAGCGGAAAGAACCTCAGAGGGATATATGGTATTTCCAATCCAACTGACGTTTCCAAAATAATACTTCGACCCTTCTTCCAGGTTTATATGTAACAATACCCGCTTATCACTCAGGATTACCAGTGAGTCACTCAGGATTTTAGCATCTCTGTACCCAACCTCATTATAAAAACTCACAAGCTTTTCCTTGTCTTCTTCATATTCATCTTTGACGAGTTTGGAAGATTTGAAGATGTTAAGGTTTTGCTTTTTGGTGTTTTTCATAACCCTTCTAAGCCGCTTATCAGGGAATGCTACATTTCCATGAAACACAATATCATCGATCTTAACCCTCTCATTCTTATCAACGTTCACCTCGAGTCTGACCATGTTAACCCTAATGGTATCCAGATCCTGCCGGATCTGCACCTCCGAATTCAAAAATCCTTTCTCAATAAAATGCCCCCGGATGATCCTGCGGATATTGTTAAGTACATCATCGGTAACCTGACTTCCATTTCTGAGGTTGAGTTTTTCCATCAGATCCTGCGATTCGGACCGGCTCACTCCGTCTATGGTAATCCCGGACATCCTTGGCCTTTCTTTCAGGAAGATATCGAGCCAAATCTGGCCTTTTTCAATTTTGGTAGCGGTAATTTCAACATCTGAAAAAAGTCCCTGACTCCAGAATTTCTCGATCACTTTGGTAATGTCTTCACCGGGAATTGTAATGGCAGCACCTTTTTTCAGACCTGACAGACTGATCAGAACCTCTTTTTGAAGGAACTCGACTCCTGAAACGGTAATATCTGCAATGGTATACTCCTTGGGGTAAGAATAATCAACCACATCCGGAATCTCGCTATCCTGGGAAAACAGTTGGGAAGACGAAATAAGGAGTCCTATTATAAAAAAACAGGTAATTCTTTTAATCATGGCTTAGGAATTTACTGATTCACTCTTCAACTGTGCACTAATCTTGCCAAATCTACGCTCTCTCTTCTGGAAGTCAACAATGGCTTCGTAGAAATTCTCTTTCTGAAAATCAGGCCATAATACATTGGTAAAATACAATTCCGTGTAGGCAATCTGCCATAGAAGAAAATTACTGATCCTGTACTCTCCGGAGGTACGGATCAACAATTCGGGATCCGGAAATTTGGAGGTATGTAAGTAACTTACAAATGATTCGCAGGATAATTCATCCCGGCTGAGTTTGTTATTCTGGATATCGTTGGCAATACGCCTCATGGCATCCAGTATTTCCCATCGACCACTATAACTGAGTGCAAGAATGAGATTAGTTCCTGTGTTTCCGGCAGTTTCGGCAATGGCATTGCTTAGTTCGGAGGTGACACGATCGGGCAGACTGGCCATATCTCCAATGGCATGAAGCCGGATATTGTTTTTCATTAAGGTTTCATATTCTGCCCTGATGGTTTGCACCAATAAAAGCATAAGTGCTTCGATCTCTTCCCTTGGCCTGTTCCAGTTCTCTGTCGAAAAAGCATACATGGTCAGGTATTGAATTCCCAGTTCTGCAGCAGCCTCCACCGTATTTCTGACAGCGGTGACCCCATTTTGATGACCAAAGATACGCTCATTCCCGTGCTGTTGAGCCCAGCGTCCGTTTCCATCCATGATCACCGCAACGTGTAAGGGCAATCTGTCCTTGTTAATGCAATCTTTCGTTGACATATCCTCTTTATTAATCATCGTACGCGGGACAATCTTCCCTGTAATTGAATATCTTGTACGTTATAAACACTCCTGCAAAAGTATACCAGTCATTATTACCAACCAAATAAAAATTTCTTTCCTCCGGATTTATATTCTCGGTTCCATCAATCAAATCGGTAAATGTCTTTCGTGGAGAGAATTCCAGTCCGGCGCTTAATCTTTTTCCTGCGTTAAATTTAAATCCGATTGAAAAAGGGAGGGTCATATGCCCTTTTGTCATTGGCTGGGAAGCAGATAATAAGTAATTATACCCAATTCCTGCGGCTGTGTATAGGCTGTATCTCATTTTCCGGCTGGCAGTCTGATAAGGAATAAAGTTAAATTCGTAACTGGCAGCTAGATCAATAAAACTTGCAGTAAATGAAGTGCCCCTCGAAACCTGAAGAGGTTCATTAAAATCAATATCGTTTGCACTAAGCCTGTGATAAATACCACTTACCCTAAAGGATGAACGGGGATGAAAATTATACCTGTAAACCGGACCCACCGCAATTCCCGGAGAATAAAAAGGTAAAGAAGGATTTAGGTCCCCCATGTAGTAGGAGGTCCCTGCAAAGAACCCGATATCCGATTTTCTTTGTGCTGAAATATCCGAAATGAGCCATGGAATAGATAAAAAAGTGACCCAAAGAATCGATGCCCTGATGATCCGCTGTGATCTAACGCCTGCGGTAATAGTTTCGGTTAAATACCGGTCTTCCCCTGCGATCGGTCCTGATCTTGAAAATAGCTTGGGCCTGCAAGAGATAATACGCGTCAAAATGGTTCGAAGATTCTGTGGTAAGTCCATCTATCTTATCTGTTAATGTAAAACGCCGGGTGAACTCCAAACCGAGCGACCAGCGTGAATCTATTGAATACTTTAATCCGAGCCCGGCAGGGAAAACAACTCCAAACTTGCTAACACCTTCAAAACGTTCATCATTTTCCAACCCTCCCCCCGGTTTGGGATTAAAAAACCCGGCTCCTACCCCTCCGGTCAGATATATATAGACTTTGGAGTAATTGTTTACCATCCCTCTGCGGGTAAAAAGTGCTGAAGATGAAAAAGAACGACTCTCAGGCAACAGATAGTATTCAAACTGAATATTAGGCTCAAAAATTGTTGAAGTAATGGTATAATTTCTATCCTCCAGTCTCCCTGCATCAAAACCCGAAAGAAATCCGAAATGAAAACCCGCTCTGATCGCCATATCGCCGGTTAGCTTATACCTTAAGCCAACTTCAACAGAGGGGCGGCTTCCCATTATCTGTATATCCCTTAAGCCCAGTACATTATCACTTACGGAATGGCCTACATCCCCAAAAAAACTGGTTCCTCCCAAACCTAAATTAACTTCATATCTTCTCAATTTCCACCGCTGTGCATCCAGCTTTGCAGGAACCAAGAAAGTCAATATTACCAGAAATAAACCAGCGTATATAAATGAGGATAGTCTCATATTTAAAGGTAAATATAAAAAAAAACTTATAAGCTTTGATTTTAACCTTTATTTTTAACGAAAATTAACGCTTAGGGTTATATATTTCCTCAATATCAAACCGACTCAATTTCTCCTGTCCATTCCCCACATCAACTTATTTCTTAATGTATTGTAGAAGTTATTGGAAGTCAGTTTAATTGTACTCAGAGTTTCCGGTGCACGCTCGATAATAAGCTCTGTATCGGCAGGAAGGATATAGGAGCTGGCATCGAGGGCAATCATAAATGTATTGTCCCTGGCCTTAACTTTCAGGGATATTTTCTTTGAATCAGGAACCACCAGGGGTCGGACAGTTAAGTTGTGAGGAGCAACCGGAGAAATAATAAAATTCCGGGAGCCAGGGATCATGATAGGGCCGCCAACACTTAGGGAATATGCCGTTGAGCCCGTGGGAGTAGAAAGGATAAGAGCATCTGCCCAATAGGTGTTTAAATACTCACCATCCAGTTCTGCATGAACGGATATCATGGAAAAACCCTGCTTATGTATGGTAATTTCATTAAGGGCCCTGTTAAAAAAATCAGGAGTTCCCCCGGTAGTGGTAAGTTGGAGCAAAGCCCGCTCTTCAAGGCTAAACTCACCCCGGAAAAATTCATCCAGAGCAAAATCAACATCCTCTCTTGAAATATTGGCAAGAAATCCGAGCCGTCCGGTATTTATGCCAAGTACAGGGATCTTTCTGCCAAGAGTTAAGGGAACGGTTGAAAGGAAAGTGCCATCACCTCCTATGGAGAACAGATAGTCGACCTCCTTATCGAGACTGCCATTCTCATCAAAGGTATGGTATTCAGGCAATTCAATCTTGGATTCTTCCAGAATCCCGGAAAAACCTTCCGAAATGTAAAGCTCAGCATTGTTTTCCTTCAATTTGCGGAACAAACTATAGATTACTTCCTGAAACTCCTCACTGAATTCCTTCCCGATTAGAGCAATTTTCATTATGTATTCTTTTGATTCTTTGGGGAATAATTAACAAAATCTTATGTATTTAGATACCTCATAAAAAGGTCAAACCGGTCTTCGTATAAACTGTCTGCCTCATCATCTTTCAAATAGGAGGCCAATATATAATATTCGTATCTTTCAAAAGTCCGGATAACCGAGGTGAGATCGTTTCTGTTAATCTTAAGGGTAACCTGAACACGGGTTGTATCCTGGGGTGATGATATATACAGGCTTAGAATTTTTGCATCATTGCTCTCCACAATCTGGGAAATTTCGGTAAGAGAATAATCATTCTCATTCACTTCAAGAACTAGTATCCCACCGGGATGCTGCAGGGCAGAAAGATTGGCAAAGTGGTTTACAAGGTCATTGATGGTAATAAGTCCCTGGTAATGATTTTTGTGATCCAGTACAGGAATAACACTGAGTTTCATCCTGGAGGCGAGTTGAATTACCTCATAAATATGCTGGTCCTGGGTAACGAACGGACTGAAAAGAGAAAGATTATGGTTCCCGATAGGCTCGTCCACCATATTGAGGTTATAGATATCCTTATCGGAAATTAAACCGAGAAATTCAAAGTTGTTAACAATGGGAAGATGTGATATCCTGAAGATATCCATCCATGACAGAGCCTGTATCCCCGTGTCTGAGGTCTTGAGTGCAGGCACCACATCCGACATTAAATCCTTCGCTAACATATCCTGGTTCTCTTTAAAATCCTACCTTTGTACAACAATTATCGTACAATTATGTGCAGATTAAGTGTAAATATAAATAAAATTGCCACACTCAGAAATTCGCGTGGCGGAAATATTCCTGATGTATTAAAGGCAGCGATCGACTGCCAACATTTCGGAGCAGAAGGAATCACTGTGCACCCCAGACCCGACGAAAGGCATATACGATATTCCGATGTCAGGGAGGTAAAAAAGATCATTACCACCGAATTTAACATAGAAGGGTTTCCCAGTCGCCCATTCCTGGACCTGGTAGAGGAAGTGGTACCGGACCAGGTAACCCTGGTACCCGATCCTCCCGGGGCGCTTACTTCCTCTGAGGGTTGGGATACTCTGGAAAATAAGGATTTTCTGAAAGAAGTTATTTCATCCCTGAGATCCAGAGGGATCAGAGTTTCCATTTTCGTCGACACCCGGGAGGAAATGATCAGAGGGGCATCAAAAACCGGAACCGACCGGGTAGAACTTTACACCGAACCCTACGCTAGCCAATACCCTTCGGGGCCCGCCAATGCTATCCGTAGTTTTATCAAGGCAGCCATTATCGCCGGTGAAGAAGGACTGGGACTGAACGCCGGACACGATCTTAACCTGAAAAATCTGAAATACTTTTACGATAATATACCCGGACTTCTCGAGGTTTCCATTGGACATGCATTGATCTCGGATGCACTATACTTCGGACTGGAAAACACTATTCAAATGTATAAGAATCAATTATCCTGATCATTCATGGAACTTTTTTACCGACATTACGGCGAGGGACCTGCCCTTATCATCCTGCACGGACTTTATGGTGCATCGGATAACTGGGTATCCATAGGCCGTGAATTGGCCAATGATTTTGAGGTGTTCATTCCTGATCAGCGAAATCACGGAAACTCACCCCATACCGAGGTCCATAATTACCAGGTCCTCACAGAAGACCTTTTGAACTTTATGGATTCACAAAAAATCAACAAGACAATTATACTGGGCCACTCTATGGGAGGAAAGACAGGAATGTTTTTTGCTGCCTCTTACCCTGAAAGAGTTCAGTCACTTATCGTTGTGGATATTTCACCCAGGGCTTACAATGTTGAGAATCAACCTTCCCCACATACCCTCGATCATGCAGGGGTAATGAAAGCCATGCTGGAAACGGATCTTTCCTTTGCTGATAGCAGAATGGATATTGATATGATGCTGGCCGATAAGGTGAAATCACAGAGAGTCAGACAGTTTCTACTTAAGAATATAACGAGGAAAGATAAATCCACCTTCAAATGGAAAATCAACCTTCAGGGACTCAGCAATAATCTGGAGAAAATTCTCGATGGACTTGATCCTGAGAAGATCGACCCAGGTTCAGGAATAACCGGATTTCCTGTTCTTTTTATTAAAGGTGAAAACTCAGATTATATCTCGGACCCGGACTACCCCCTAATTCATAAGATTTTTCCGACTGCCGAAATTGTTCCGATTTCCAACGCAGGCCATTGGGTCCATGCAGAACAACCCGATCTGTTTGTCAAGAATATCCGCTATTTCTTAAAAAGCTGAACCGGTTCATGAAAGGCTTTCAACCTTGTCCTCAGCAATATCTGCCATCCCTTTAAATTTTAACATCAGCCGAATCATGGACAGCACATCTTTTTCGCAATACTTAATTATCCTGGATAGATCTTTCTCTTCGTACCAAATACCGGCAACCATAGACCCGTCAATATCATCCTTGGGGGAAGGGATACCAAATATAGTTGTGAGAAGCTCCAGAGATGCATAGCTTTTATAATCCCCGAACTTCCATAATTCCATAGTATCAACCAAATCAATTTCCCAGGGTTTTTTGCCGGCAATATCAAGAACTGAAGGAAGCTCAATCCCATTTATCAGCATCCTGCGGGCAATGTAAGGAAAATCAAATTCTTTACCATTATGTGCACATAAGGAAAAGGATCTCTTCTTTTCGGAAGAACTCAGCATCTTCGCAAAATCTTTCAACAAAACGGTCTCATCCTCTCCGGCAAAGGATTTCATTCTTATTCTGGGCCCATCCTGGGTTTGATATATTAATCCGACCGAAATACAAATTATCTTTCCAAACTCGGCATAAATAGCTGCACGGGAATATAGCTCAGATGGGTCCTCCCCTCCCCTGGCAAGCTGATCCGCTTTCTTTTCCCAAAGACCCTTCAGATTTTCCTCCATCTCTTCTAAAGAGGGAGCCGCCGGGATTGTTTCAATATCAAGGAAGAGAAGGCTTTCTGGATGGATATGATCAAGCATTGAATCTATTTTTAGTTATTCTGAATCAGGATACTCTTTTTCCGAATAATATCGCGAACATGATCAAGAAGAGGAATATGATCAACACTCCAATCAAATTGAATATCGGCAAATTTCCTCAGAGGCTCGATGATTTCCCTTTGTGCGGGCTCCACAAAAATATGAAACCGATCACGAACGATCGATTCATTTCTGCCTCTTTCCCGCGAATCTCTTTCAATAATGTTCTGTAACCTCTGTTGAGCCGGAGTATTAATATGGATCTTCTCATCGATCTGACTCCTTAAATGCCTGTTATACAAGACAAACAAACCTTCAATTACAAGAACAGACGCCGGTTTGACAAGCACTGTCTGTTCCTGGCGAGTACAGTTTATAAAGGAGTAGCAAGGGATTTCAACACCAGAACCCGCCTTTAACAAACGGACATGCTCGATTAATAAGGGATAATCGATTTCACTTGGATGATCAAAATTAATTTGTTGTCGTTCCTCTATGGGTATATGTGAATGGTCCCTGTAATAGGAGTCAAGGCCAATAATGCTCAATTCCTCTCTGGAAAATTCCTTTCTGAGTTTTCCTGTCAGAAAAGATTTTCCAGAGCCACTCCCACCCGATATTCCAATAATGAACATTCTTTAATTCTCCGCGGAAGCTCGGTCCATCTTCCGATAATGATTTATTTTACCGATATAATATAAAACTTAACTTTGCAGGCAACCAAGAGGTAAATCTACGAAAAAGTCAAAAAAATCTACCTATGATCAAACACATTGTATTCTTCAGGTTTTCAGACAAGCAGGGAAATCCCGAAAGACTCCCTGTTCTCAAAAGCAAGATCGAGGCTCTCAAGGATTCCATCCCCGAAATTGAGCATATCGAAGCAGGTATTAATATCAGCAACCGGCCACAGGCATATGATCTGGCCCTGATAAGCGATTTTCGTTCGGAGGAGGATCTTGAGAAATACAGGGTTCATCCCGATCATCAGGCATTAATTGAATTCCTGAAGAGTTTCGATTACGAGGTGGCAGTAGCCGATTATGTATACCATTAAAACCCCTAAATTCTTAAATAATGAACAAACTTTATCCCCTAAAATTCAGCCCCATCCTAAAAGATAAGATCTGGGGAGGATCCAGGCTCAACAAGGTCCTGAATAAAACGGAGGCCGGTGAAAATTGTGGTGAAAGCTGGGAGATCTCCACGGTTGAGGGAGACATTTCCGTGGTTAGTGAAGGATTCCTGAAAGGCAATAACCTTAAAGAGCTTATCGAAATCTATATGGGCGATCTGGTAGGGGACAATGTATATGAAAAATTCGGACTCGACTTTCCTCTCCTTATTAAGTATATCGATGCCAATGATGATCTCAGCATACAAGTGCACCCGGACGACAGTGTTGCGGCAGATAGACACAATTCATTTGGAAAAACAGAAATGTGGTATGTGATCGAAGCCGAAAAAAATGCAAAACTTATCTCCGGTTTTAAAAAAGAGGTCGAAAAGGATGAATACATTAGGGCTCTTGAAAATGGAAATCTTAAAGATCTGTTGAATTTCGAGGGAACAACCCCGGGAGATGTTTTTTTCATGCCCGCAGGCAGAATTCATGCTATTGGTGCCGGTATCCTCCTGGCAGAGATTCAGCAGACATCGGATATAACCTACCGGATTTATGACTGGGACCGAAAGGATAAAGATGGAAAAAGCAGGGAACTTCATACCGACCTTGCCCTGGATGTAATAGACTTTTCTCACTCGGGTGAATACAAAACATCCTATCACAGCCAAATAAACCAATCAACCAACTTGGTTGAATGTAATTACTTTACAACCAATCTTATGCACTTTGACACCCGGGTCGAAAAAGAATTTAATTTTATTGACTCCTTTGTAATTTATATGTGCCCTGAAGGAAAAGTAAAGATCCTATGGGATGAAGATAAGGAAATGCTTATTTCCAAAGGGGAAACAGTTCTTTTACCTGCAGAAATAAAAAATCTAATTTTAATCCCCGAAACTGAATCCCGGTTACTGGAGATTTACCTAAAGTAAGGCTGAAGAGAAATTCACCCATTTGCCCATCGATATGAAAACTGAAAAACCCTTTATACGGAATGCGGTATTCATTAAAAGCAGCAGCAAACTGGGCGAATGTCCGAAAAACGATCAGCCGGAATTTGCATTTATCGGAAGGTCAAATGTAGGGAAGTCCAGCCTGATTAACCTGCTGACCGGCAAAAAGAACCTTGCCAAAACCTCTTCCACACCCGGTAAGACAACCCTGATCAATCACTACCATATGGATGAAAAATGGTTTCTGGTTGATCTTCCCGGCTATGGATATGCCAAAAGAAGCAAGGCCGAAAGGAAAAAGTTTGGCCCGTTGATTGAAGATTACATCCTTGGAAGAACAAACCTGGCCTGCCTGTTTGTCCTGATTGACTGCAGACATAAACCTCAACCCATAGACCTCGGGTTTATAAATTGGCTTGGAGTTAACGCTATCCCCTTTTGTATTGTTTTTACCAAAACGGATAAACTTGGCAATAACGCTCTAAGACAGAATTTGCAAAATTTTCAGGAAACGCTCCTGGAAACATGGGAGGAACTTCCGCAATTTTTCCTTACCTCCGCCCTTCAAAAAACAGGACGCGAAGAATTACTGGTCTTCATTGAAAAAACCTTAGAGAATGATTTATAACCAATTCATTTGCTGAATATTACATCGGATTGTAATTGTGAGGATAATTCTGGTAATATTCATTTAAAATTGAATTAACATTTCTTACATTTGCCAACGAATTAACTAAGTAAATCCATACCGCAAATATACGATTATGAAAAATACAGCACCTCCCAAATTCTTTGCTGGGAGAGGATCCAGTCCCCTTGCAGAAAAAATTGCCAAATCTTTTGGGATACCCCTGGGAAAAACCACCGTTTTGGAATTCAGTGATGGTGAATTGCAGCCTTTTTATGAAGAATCCGTAAGAGGCTGCATTGTTTTTATTATTCAATCCACTCCTCCACCTGCAGAGAATATCATGGAGCTACTTTTAATGATCGATGCCGCAAAAAGAGCCAGTGCATATAAGGTAGTCGGGGTATTACCGTATTTTGGTTATGGAAGACAGGATAGGAAAGACAAGCCCCGTTCCTCTATCGGTGCCAAATTAATGGCCAACCTGTTGGTTTCTGCCGGTGTCGACCGGATCATGACTATGGACCTTCATGCAGATCAGCTTCAGGGATTCTTCGATGTACCGGTCGACCATCTTTACGCCTCCTCCATTTTTGTTCCCTACATCAAAGGACTGGAACTGGAAAATCTCGCAGTGGCTGCACCGGATATGGGAGGTACCAAAAGAGCCAATGCCTATGCCCGTTTCCTGGGTTGTCAGATGGTCATCTGCTATAAAATGAGAAAAAAGCCCAATGTGGTTGAAGAGATAAGAGCCATTGGAGAAATTGAAGGTAAAAATGTATTCATTATTGACGATATGATTGATACCGCCGGCACAGTGACCCTTGCTGCCCAAATGATGAAGAATGAAGGAGCAAAGTCCATACGTGTTATCGCTACTCACCCTGTATTGTCGGGACCTGCCTACGACCGTATTGAAAAATCTTCCATTGATGAGGTAATTGTTACAGATTCCATTCCTATTAAACCGGAAAGATCCACTAAAATTAACGTGCTTTCCATTGCAGAAATCTTTGCAGAGGTTATTTCCAAAGTCTATAATTATCAGTCCATAAGTTCGCATTTTATCACATAAGTTTCTATCTTTGCAGTCCTTTTTGAAAGGACCCCTGGTGTGATGGGGAATTTCGATTAATTCTTAGTAGCACAAAAATTATGAAAACAGTAAAAATTAAATTTGATCGCAGAGACAAACTGGGTAAAAAAGAAACCCGCCGTCTCCGGAATCAGGGCCTGGTTCCCTGTGTAATGTATGGTGGAGAAGAAAATCTCCATTTTGTGGGATCCGATATTGAGCTGAAAAAAGTCATTTTCTCTCCCGATGTGCACCTCCTCGAGATTGACCTTGGCAATGAAACGAAAAAAGGGTTGATCAAGGATATTCAGTTTCATCCCGTAACCGATAGTATCCTGCATATTGATTTCGTTGAGGTTACAGATGGTAAACCGGTTATCGCAACTCTTCCCCTTACCCTTGAGGGAGGCTCCGTTGGAGTCAGAAACGGGGGTAAATTAAGACAGAGAAGAAGATACCTCAAAGTGAAGGGGCTTGTTAAAGACTTTCCTGATAAGCTCAAAATTGACATTACCAAACTTGATATCGGACAAACCATCCTGATTGGAGACCTCGATTATACCAATCTTGAGATTCTGGATCCAAAGCAATCCATGGTTGTCTCTGTTGTCTCCTCAAGAGTGGCCATGAAATCCATGACCATTGACGAACCTGAGGCCGAAGGTGAAACCGAAGATGGTGCCGTATCAGCAGCTGCCGAAGGTGAAGATTCTTCTGAGGAAGAAAAATCCGAATAATTTTTTGACGTGAAGTATCTGATCACTGGAATTGGCAACCCCGGTGAGCAATACGCTCATACAAGACACAACATAGGCTTTGATATATTGGATGCCTTCGCCGCATCCAATATATCTTTTAAGGATAAAAGGTATGGTTTCATCGCAGAAATGAAATTCAAAGCTCGTACTATTTATCTGCTAAAACCTTCAACCTATGTCAATCTTTCAGGTAGAGCGGTCCAGTACTATATGGGACGTCTCAAAATACCCCAAGGAAACAGTCTGGTAGTGGTAGACGACCTGGCATTGCCCTTTGGTACCCTGAGATTAAAAACCAAGGGAGGAGATTCGGGGCATAACGGTCTGACAAGTATTATAAATACGCTCGGGACATCCCATTTCCCAAGATTGCGATTTGGGATCGGCAGTGATTTTCCACCCGGCATGAAAGTGGATTATGTTCTTGGAAAATGGGATGAGAATGAATCTCAACAACTACCCGGACTTATTAATAATGCCGTAGAAATCATTCAGTCTTTTGTTACCCTGGGGATTGAACGGACCATGAACCAGTTCAATAAAAAATAACCCACCCCGCTTCAGATTATACGGTCCGAGAAACAAATCATTTCCACAGTTGTTTAATCTTAAGCATTCCCGGATTATGTAATATTTTTCCTAAATATGGGTAAAAGAACCATCCTGTATATTATCATCCTTTCCTCCCTTTCCCTTTTGGGTTTGATAGTTTCCCAAACTCTCTGGGTAAGAAATGCACTGGACCTTGCCGACCAGCAACATTCCCACAGGGTGGATATTGCTTTGGATAATGTGCTCGAAGAAATAGTTGGCAAACTGGATTCTACAGAGGTTAGCAGGAGTCTGAACCGAAACAGCCAGGAACCCTCTGATCTGTTCGAAGTACTTGATACCGTCTTCCTCCGTGAATTGCTTAATAAATATGTTGATTACCACAAACTTGATCAGAATTTCAGTTACGCCATCGTAAAAACCTCCAATGATTCCGTCATTTTTAACTCAGTAAACATCCCGGAAAATACAAGAGATATAGTAACCCATAAAGCCTGTCTTTATTGTCTTTGGAAAAAAGACTATTATCATCTTGCATTGTATTTTCCGGATATCCGAAAACACGAATGGGTGAAAATGTCTGCCTGGCTTATCACATCAGGCGCCTTTCTGTTGATTATTATCCTGACCTTTTACAAAACCATATCATTGATTATTAAACAAAAGAAAGTGTCCCAGATCCGTGATGATTTTATTAACAATATCACCCATGAATTTAAAACCCCCATCGCCACAATTTCACTGGCCTCAGAAGTTCTGCTGAATTCTGAATCCCAAAACCCAGATTCTCGTACTTCAAAATACGCAAGGGTAATCTATGATGAAAACAGGAGAATGAGGCAACAAGTGGACAGGGTTATGCAAATGGCTGTGCTGGATAAACAAAATTACAGCCTTGAAACCAAAGAGGTGAATATGGACGAACTGATAAGAAACAATGTGCATAACCTCTGCCTGGAACATTGCGATAATAATATTGAGGTCATCGACAATCTTAGTTCAACCAACCCCGTTGTTAAAGTGGATCCCATCCATCTGGGCAATATTATCAATAATCTTGTGAGCAATTCCATAAAATATTCCTCCAATAACCCTGAAATAAAGATGGTTAGCCGAAATGATAATGGACATTATATTTTTTCCATTGAAGATAACGGAATAGGCATTCGTAAGGAGGACCAGTCGCAAATTTTTGATAAGTTTTTCAGGGTTCATACAGGTAATGTTCATAATGTGAAAGGCTTTGGAATAGGCTTGTACTATGTTAAAACCATGGTAGAAGCACACAAGGGAAAAATTAATGTTTGGAGCGAACCCGGAAAAGGTACGAGATTTGATGTACTGCTTCCACAAAATCAAACTTGATAATTTGTGATGCCAAAATTCGCTTCGCTAAAAAAAAGTATTTTCAACTAATACAATTGCAAACCTTTAATCTAAAGTAATTCTTGTGAAAAAAAATAAAGCTAAAATATTACTGGTGGAAGACGATATAAACCTGGGGTTCGTTTTAAGTGACTTTCTTGGAATGAACCATTACGAGATAGTGCTAGCCAGGGACGGACAGGAAGGACATGAAAAGTTTCTGAACGGAAATTTTGATCTGTGTATCCTGGATGTTATGCTTCCGATTAAGGACGGATTTACCCTTGCCGAGGATATCCGAATGCAAAATGCAGACATCCCCATCATTTTCCTCACGGCGAAAACCATGGAAAAAGACAAGATCAGAGGTTTTAAATCAGGAGCCGATGACTATATCACCAAACCTTTCAGCACCGAAGAACTGAGTTTGAGAGTGGAAGCAATTCTGAAAAGATCCAAGTATTCCATTCTGAAAAATGAAGTGCCTACTACTTTTGAGATCGGGGATTTCAAATTCGATTACACCAATTTTCTGCTTAAATCCCCTTCGGGCGAAAGAAGACTTACCCGAAAGGAAGCTGAAGTTTTAAGATTGCTTTGCATAAATAAAAATCAAATTGTGAAAAGAGAGGTTGCCCTGAAAAACATATGGGGAGATGATGACTATTTTATGGGAAGAAGTATGGATGTGTATATCACCAAACTCAGAAAATTCCTTAAAGAAGATGAAAAAGTATCTATTGTGAATATTCCCAGAACCGGCTTTAAACTGGAGGTTAGTGAATAATTCCTTATCTTTAATTCCTTATGATCAAGGAAGCAAGAATTGATAAATTTCTCTGGGCTGTAAGGATCTATAAAACCCGCTCCATAAGTACGGAACAGTGCAAAAAAGGAAGAGTGCACATTGATGGTCAGGTGGTTAAACCTTCCAGGCTCGTAAAACCGGGCGAAACCATTGAAGTAAACAAACCTCCTGTTATATACTCTTATCGGGTCAACGATATTCCCGGAAACCGGGTCTCTGCAAAAATTGTTAATGATTACCTGACAGATACCACCTCCGAAGAGGAGCTCCTTAAATTGAAAATGCAGAATGATTTTTTTATAAAACGAGATAAGGGAGCAGGAAGACCTACCAAAAAAGAAAGAAGGACCATCGATAAACTTAAAAACCAATAAAATGCTGATCGCCCGGGAGAAAAGAAAGGAAAATATCGCAGAATACCTGCTCTATATGTTCCAGATCGAAGATATTATCCGGGCTCATAATTTTAACCTCGATCTTATAGAAAAGAATATTATCAATAATTTTGAAGTGGATTACAGCGTACGAAGGGAGATGAGAGAATGGTACAAATCCCTGATCGGAATGATGAATGAAAACAACCTGAAAGAACAGGGTCACATTCCCATCCTCAATGGATTGATGCGGGAATTATCGGATATCCACTATCAACTTCTCAAGAGTGAGAAAGAGAAAGAATACCAGGAAGTGTATGAACGGGCAAACCCTGCCATTGAGGAACTTAAGCTCAAAGGCAGAGATCCGGGAGTTACCGATATCGAAGTAAGCCTGCACGGTCTTTACGGTCTTTTGCTTCTAAAACTTCAAAAAAAGAAGGTAAATCCCGGAACCGAAAAAGCTTTCGCCAATATCAGTGAACTCCTCTCCTTGTTAAGCCGGCGTTTTCACGAAATCGAACAAGGAAACTCCGAATCGACGGTTTAGAATTTATAGGACAATCCCACACCGAATACCTCCTTAATCTGCCATCCCGGTCCGGTTTCACCTCCCGACTTGGGTACATTGACATCATCATCATAGATAAATACGGTGTTAAGGGTGGCAGATAAAAACTCGTTAATCTTCATTGAAAGCAAAACTTCCCATTGAACATCCACTGTGGGTTCTTCCAGGTAATTCGTGAAAAGATCAAGCTTTGTGCTAAGATCCACATTGTGGACAAGGGTTGCAGCATAGGTGATTTTGACAAATCCCCCCAGTTCAGCCCTGAATTTATCTCCCGGATCCACCCCGAATTCTCCCGCAGCCGATAGGGAGTCATCCATAAGGAAGGTAAACTTTCCTGCTACCGGTGAAATAAAAATACTAAAATTGTCCACGGGCTTATAATCAAGCCCGAGTGTGGTTGTCAGATAGCCGGGTGCCATGAATGTGGAAATCCTGTCCGATTTAACATTGTCCTCATAACTGAAACCCTCCGTAAACTGAGTGCGGAAATTAAGCAGGCCTGACAGTGACCAGTGTTTGGAAATATTTCTTCCGTACTTAGAATTTAATTCAATCCGGTCGTTGGCTTTTCTGGCTTCACTACCCTGCCGGTTAAACCCGTAGCCAAGGTCGAGGGTATTCTCAAAACTTGCGTTTTCGCTTCGATAATTGAAAAATAAATTACCCAGGGCAGCGGCAGCAAGAGAGGGTTCACCCCCGGCAGACCATTGGTAGAGAGAAACCTGGGTAAAGGTAAGTGAGGTTAATCCACCCCATTCCCAGCCCAGAGTATCTTTAGGCTCATCCTGTGAAAAAGTGGAAAAGGGCAATAGCATTGCAATAGTAATGATTATGACTTTTTTCATTTTACTTTTAATTTGTGATTCATCAGTTATTATCTTATCAAAAGTCGGGTAAGATGTAAAAAAAATTCACAGTAACAAAAACGAGCATCGATAGTTCTATCCTAAAAATCGGTTTTCATCAATTTTATCAGGAGTATATAAAGTATCCAGTTTTTTAAAACATTTGAATCGGTTGGATGCTATCCATGCATATATGGGGTCCCGAAGGAATCGTGGTAAATACACCAAATATTGAATTAAGCACAAGGGAAACTTGAGGTAACCCGCTATTCTCAATGCAGCCGAGGACATAGTATAATACTTTCCCTTCCGTAACAAAACAATACTGTCGGCTTCCTGCTCTCTGTATGGGTATTCCGGGAACCACTTTCCCAGATTTTTCGATTGCATGGGCATAAAATACAGCTCAGGTTTCTTTTCCCATTTCAGAATAAAACGAACAGCCCCGGAGCAGAGTCCGCACATTCCGTCAAAAAAAACGATGGGTCCCTTTTCAGACTTGTTTTGCATAATTCTTAGCTATCCATGGATCTGACTCTTGCATCTGTGATCTCACCGATATAGAAACGGTGAAAATCTTTCCTGGGATAATTTTTTGAAATTACATCCGATAGAATAAAATTTCCCGGTTGGATCAAATCACTGTATAATTTCCGGCATTCAAGAATTATCCGGGCCTCCCTGAAAGAAATACTTCCGTTTGGAGTTTCCATTGGGTTTAATCCGGTCTCGGCCGACTTATCAAAATCCCGGCCCGATTTGGTTCCGCAAAAATTCAATACTTCCCGGTAATCCTCAGAAAAAAAACTTAAGGTATAGAAATGATTCCTCTCCGTAAATTGGTAGGTATACCTCTGAGGCCTTATAAAACAAATGGATACAGGTTTGTTCCATAACACTCCCAGGGTACCCCAGCTGGCAGTCATGGTATTCCAGGAAGCAGTATTTCCCGCTGTGATCAGCATCCAGTCGCTTCCAATTAACTTGAAAAAATTTCCGGGTAACTCTTCAGGAGTTATCTTTTGAAATTCACTGATCATTTTCTGTAGTTTTGATCAAAGATAGGGATTCCTGCCTAAGGGGAGAACCTGCCTTTCATTTAAAAGCACCCTGTCTCAAAATCATCTAAATAATCCAACAATAATTTAACAATTATATAACCCAAAATAAATTTTTCTTATATTGGCATCCAAATTTCCAAACAGATAAAATATTCCTAATCACTTGTGAATCCACCGGGGGTTAGGAAATTTTTTTGGAAGCTAAATCCCTATCTATGAAAGAAGCACTCGAGGTTCTGGACAGCCTTCAGCTTAATTTTTCACCCAAAGGATTATTTGTTCTGAATTTGACCCTTGCTTTCATCATGTTCGGTGTGGCATTGGAGATCAAACCATCCCATTTCAAAAGGGTTATTGAAAAACCGAAATCGGCCGTGGTCGGATTCTTTTCTCAGTTTTTCTTTCTTCCGCTGGTCACCTTCATCGTTATTATCCTTTTTAGTAATATGATAACCCCCACCATCGCTTTAGGGATGATGCTCGTTTCATCCTGTCCGGGGGGGAATATATCCAATTTCATTACTTCCCTGGCGAAAGGGAATGTTGCGCTATCCGTCAGTCTTACTGCCATAGCCACCATTTCAGCGATTATTCTTACCCCTTTAAATTTTGCCATTTGGGGTAAATTGTACATCCTGGTATACAACATAAGGGAGAGCCATCTTCTTCAGCCCATCACCATCGATCCCTTTGAAATGTTCAAAACGGTTTTTATACTTTTGGGAATTCCTTTGATTTTGGGAATGGCTTTTAATCACCGCTTTCCTTCTGTAACGGCCAAAATAGTGAAGCCCATAAAAAATTTATCCATTCTGCTTTTCATGGCGATCGTTGTGGTGATGTTTTCCAATAATTATGATCTTTTTGTTCAGCACATCTTTTACATTTTCATCATTGTCCTTTTCCATAATGCCATTGCCTTAACCACCGGGTATAACATTGCATCCATCTTTAAAAGGGACAGGCTGGACCGCAGATCCATAACTATTGAAACAGGCATTCAGAATTCAGGACTGGCGCTGGTGTTGCTTTTTAATCCAGCCATTTTCCCCGATACCATCACCATTGATGGGGTTGAAAAAAGTCTGAAAATTGGGGGAATGGCCTTTATCGCAGCCTGGTGGGGCATTTGGCATATCCTGTCAGGTCTGGGCATTGCAGCCCTCTGGTCAAGGATACCTGTAGAAGAAAAATTCAGTTTTAAAAAAGCATTTTCCAGAAGATAGCATCTTACAATGGAGAAAAAAGAAACAATTCACAAGTACAACCTTTTCTATAGTCTGTTGAGGGCTTATGAGCGATTTGCCTTTAAACGTTTTTACCGGCATGTTCAGGTTATCGGTACTGAAAATATTCCTGAAGGCCAAAGGTTTATATATACTCCTAATCATCAGAATGCCCTGATGGATGCCCTGGCCATTGTAAATACATCACCGGTTACCACCATTTTTTTTGCCAGGGCCGACATATTTCGAAAGAAAAGGCAGGCCAATCTGCTTCGCTTTCTAAAAATTCTGCCTATCTACCGGATGAGAGACGGAGTTTCCGAACTCTACCGCAATGAAGACGTTTTCCGGTCTGCCAAAACCATACTGGGTGATCTGTCACCTATCTGTATTATGCCGGAAGGGAATCATGGGGATAAGCGAAAGATCCGGAATCTGGTAAAAGGAGCACTCAGAATCGCCTTTTCTGCTCAGGAAGAATTCTCTGTTGAACAGGGGATAAAAATTGTTCCTGTAGGACTGGATTACGGGGACTATGTTAAATTCTTCCAGGATATTCTTATCATTTATGGCCAACCCATAGACGTATCCGAATATTTCCAAGAGTACAGGGAAAATAATGCCAGAGGCATCAATACTTTGAAAGACCGCTTAAGTAAAGAATTGAAAAAAGTAGCCATTCATATTGAAAATGAAAAGTTTTACGATACATACCAGGATCTCAGGGAGATCTACAACAAACGAATGCGATCCAAAATGGGCATTATCGGCAAAACCCACTACGACAGGTTCAGGGCCGATAAAAAAATGATTGCGGTTTTGGATCGAACCCTGGAGGAAAACGAAGAGAGAATTCGCAAACTTGCTGAAAAAACCCAGGAATATACGAACCGGCTCAAAGAATTGAATATCCGAAACTGGATTTTTGACCGCAAAGGTTTTACCACGCGAAGGCTAATATACAAACGATTCGGACTCATTCTTACTTTTCCATTTTTTCTTTACGGACTTATCAATAACTGGCTGCCATTCAATCTTCCGGTAAGAAAAACCCGCGCTATAAAAGACAGGCAATTTCACAGCTCGTTCAAATTTGTTCTAGGAATGATTTTATTTCCTCTTTTCTATGCTCTTCAGAGCTTTTTGGTAGCCTTTTTTACCGAACCTGCATGGATTGCCTGGCTTTACCTGATCACACTCCCGGGTTTTGGATATTTTGCCCTATTCTGGTCCATTTGGTACAAAAGGTGGAAAGCTGGCCTTAAGTACCGGAAAATGAAAAAATCAAGGGATCCGGTCATCATCAGCCTTGAATCCATTCATAAGGAGATCCTCTCCGAAATGGATAGCATTGTCGAAGAAACATCCCTTCCTGTCAATCACAACCAGGCCGGAGAATTCAATGGAGTTAAAAAAGAATAACTCTATTTCGCAGTATGGATATCACAACTGATTCCGGAATCGAAGAATGTGAAGTTCCGAACCTACGGATGAAATTAACTGAGATAGGAATGAAAAAAATGTGGAGAACTAAGATTTTATGAGTGTTGAAGCCTATTTTACCGACAAAATAGTCTGGATTACCGGTGGATCCTCCGGAATTGGAGAGGCCCTGGTTAAAGACCTTGCAAGATTGGGTGCAAAAGTAATATTATCGTCAAATGAACCTGACCAACTCGAAAGAGTGGTTATGGAAACCGGTAAAACAAAATATGAATTAAAAATACTGCCGTTTGATCTCTCCGATCCGACAGAAGTTGAAAAAGCAGCCGGGAAAGTACTGGCCGAATACGGACATGTGGATGTATTTTTTTCCAACGGAGGTATCTCTACACGGACCAAAGCTCTTGAAACTTCCATTTCAACCGATCGTAAAGTAATGGAGATTAACTACTTTTCAGGAGTGATCATCAGCAAACTTTTATTGCCCGGGATGATTAAGAATCAATTTGGGCATATTGTTGCAACCAGCAGTATTTCCGGTAAATTCGGTTTTCCCCTCAGATCTGCCTACTCCGCATCCAAACATGCACTCCATGGGTTCTATGAATCTGTCTGGACGGAATACCAGGATGCCGGGATCCGGACCACCCTGGTTTGTCCGGGAAGGGTAAAAACCAATATTTCCGTCTATGCTCTTGGTGCCGATGGAAAATCCCATGGAAAAATGGATGCAGGCCAGGCAGGTGGAATCTCACCCGGGAAATGTGCGGCCAAAATCCTTACCGCAGTCAGCAAAAATCGCAGGGAGGTGCTGGTTGGCGGGAAAGAACTGATTATGCCAAGGATCAAAAAATACTTCCCCCGATTGTTTTATCGCCTGGTGCTAAAAATAAAACCAACCTGATCAGGAGTTTACTAACTTAAATGTTAATTTTGCAGCAATAAGAGAATTGGATATGGATCAAAAGATTATCAGCGGTATTCAACAAATAGGGATCGGAGTTTCCAATGTGAGACAGGCCTGGAAATGGTACAAGGATAACTTTGGGATGGATATCAAGATCTTTGAAGAAGCCGCAATGGCTGAACTAATGCTTCCCTACACGGGTGGAAAACCCAGGATGCGACATGCGGTTCTTGCCATGAATCTTATGGGTGGCGGAGGCTTTGAGATCTGGCAATATACCGAAAGAGAACCCAAATCCCCTCAGAATGAAATCTTTCTTGGTGATCTCGGAATTTATGCTGCAAAAATAAAGGCCCGGGATGTCAAAGCCACCTTTCATTATTTTCAGAAGAAAAAATTGAACGTGAACGGTTTGATGAAGGATCCCTCCGGAAGGGAACATTTTTTTATAACCGATCCATATGGAAATATTTTTCAGGTTGTCGACAGTCAGGCATGGTTTAAAATAGAAAGGAAAAAGTTCACCGGTGCTGCCGCAGGGGCCGTAATTGGTGTAAGTAACATTGAGGAGTCTGTGAATGTCTACTCAGACATTCTGGGTTATGATCAGGTAATCTATGATTCCGAAGGAGTATTCGATGACCTTGATCAGTTAAAAGGGGGAAACCACACCTTCCGAAGGGTCCTCCTCAAACATAGTAAAGCAAGAAGAGGTGGATTCTCACGACTTTTTGGCCCAAGTGAAATTGAACTGCTTGAAGTTAAGGACCGAAAACCCTTGAAAATATTTGAAAAAAGGTACTGGGGTGATCTTGGATTCATTCATCTTTGCTATGATATTCATGGAATGGATCTGCTTCGTAAGGAATGCCACGAAAAAGGATTTCCTTTTACGGTAGACAGCGATGCCTTTCATCAAAGTGAAAATTTTGATATGGGCGCAGCTGCCGGTCATTTTTCCTACATTGAAGATCCTGATGGTACTCTGATTGAGTTTGTGGAAACCCACAAGATCCCGATCATGAAGAAATTGGGCTGGTATCTCAACCTAAGGGAAAGGGATGCAGAAAAACCTCTGCCCAACTGGATCCTCAAAGCCTTAAAATATTCCAGGGTAAAAGATAAACACCTGAGGGAAACCTGAAATAAAGTTTTTAAATGAGATAAAAAACCCGGACAAAGAATACATTGTCCGGGTTTCTATTTTTATGCGGAGATTTTTTTGCTTTCCAGAATCCGGTACAACACCGGTACAACCACCAGGGTAAGGAAGGTGGAAACCAACAAACCTCCGATTATGGTCCATCCCATAGGCGCCCATAAACTTCCCCCCTGAAGGGTTAAGGGAAGTAATCCCCCAATAGTAGTAAGAGTGGTAAGTATTATGGGTGTAAACCGGGTTTCACCCGCTTCGATTAGAGCCTCTTTCAGGGTCATCCCTTCAGTTCTCAAAATATTAGTATAATCTACCAGAATAATGGAATTATTGACCACTATACCTATCAGACTTATAAGTCCGATGAATGCGGTGAAAGAGAAAGTGTATCCTGTTAAAAATAAAGCCAGGGTAGAACCGATGATGGCCAGGGGGATGGCGGAAAAGATAATAAAAGGTTGCCTGAAGGAACGAAACTGAAGTACGAGTACCGCGAAGATTGCGATCATCGCAATTATGCTTGCTCTGGCCATTCCGCCGAAACTTTCCTCCCTGCTTTCCAGTTCTCCGGTAAACTTATATTCATAACCTCTCGGCCAGTCATAATTGTCCAGATATGGCTGCAATACAGCAACAATATCATCAAGCACAAAACCCTTCTCCACATCGGCAGTTATGGTGGCATCACGACTTAAATTATAACGGGAAATGACCCCGGGAGCTTCACGAAATTCAATGGATGCCATCTGATTTAAAGGTATCATCTCTTCCGCCATCGATTTAACATAGATCTTACCCATGTCAGCAAGGCTTATTCTGTCCTCAAAAGGAAGTCGCAGAACAATGGAAAAATCCTTCCCTTCTTCGTCCCGGTAACTGGAAACTTCGGAGCCTGCAATAGCCGATCTGAGAGTCATATCAATGGTGTGAACGGGCACGCCAAACATATTGGCCTTTTCCCTGTTGATCCTGAACCAAAGGTCGGTGCTTCTCTTGTCCAGATTGTTATCCGTGTTGATGGCCCCGGGTATTTCTCTTACTTTCTGGTGAACATCTTCAGAAATAGCTCTAAGAATATCAAGATTATCCCCGGTAATTTTTACCGTAAGCGGAGCCTCAACCGGGGTGCCCTGTTCGAATTCCTTAATATTTATTCTTGCACCCGGGTAGTTGCCGAAATAATTTCTCAACTGATCAACCAACCGGTCGAACTCATCAACATCGTATTCTTTTAACTCAATAAAGATTTCAGCAAAGTTTCGTTCAAACTGCTTTGGAAAAGTATTATAGTATATTCTCGGATTCCCTCTACCCACATTGGCAGCATAAACCTTTATCTGGGGAATTGTATCGAGGATGGCTTCCACTTCCCGGGTAACTCTGTCTGTATTATCAATGGAAGAGCCTTCAGGGAGGGTAATGCTTAAGAGGAATTGAGGCTTTTCAGCCTTGGGGAAAAAGCTAACTCCCACCCGGGTGAATAACCATCCTGCTCCACCCAGTGCAATGAGGGATGCAAAAAGAATAACCCAGGATTTATTTAAGGAATACTTTAGGGTTTTTCGATACGGCCCTTCAATGATTCCCTTCAACATTTTTTTAAATCCTTTTACTTTACTCTCTCCTTTCCGCTTTTTTAAAAAACGACTTGCAAGATAGGGTGTAAGCGTGAGCGCAATGAGCAGGGAAGCAAGTAAGGTAAGGATCACGATTACGGGCAGACTTTGAATGAATCTGCCGGCCTTATCGGGCATGGTTATAATGGGGATAAATGCAAGCATCGTAGTAAGGGTAGCTGTAATAATAGGCCACCCCAGTTGAGAAGTGGCCTCCGCAGCAGCAAACCTCTTATCATCGCCTCTTCGGATAAATCTTTCAATGTTCTCGGTAACAACGATGGAATTGTCAACAAGCAAACCAAGGGCGATCACAAGTCCGGCTATTGAAATCTGTTGAAGTCCAAACCCGGCAAGGTCTACCCAACCCAAACTGATAAGAATGGACAGGGGTATCGCAATAATGACCAGGATACTTGCCCGGAAACCCAGACTTAGAAATATGACAATACCTACCAGCCCAATCCCTTGTAACAGATTCATAAAGAATCCGTTAACACGATTATCCACACTCTCGGTCTGATCAAATACGCTTAGCAGAAGAATATCATGATCAAGATCTTTTTTAAACTCTTCAAGTACCGGATTTAACTCCCTTGAGATGGCAAAAATATTCAGATCCTCCTTCTGCTTTATGGTAAGAAAAACCGAGCGTTTGCCATTCAGCCTTGCCCGGTAGTTATAGTCTTCATAGCTAAAATCTACCTCCCCTATGTTCTTAAGGTAAACCAGGTTGCCCATGTAGGAAGCGACCACTGTATTTCGGATCTCATCCAGGTTTTCGTAGGTACCACTGGTCCGTACATTAAAGCTGCGGTCGCCCAGTTTAAGTTCTCCGCCCGGGATGTTTGCATTGTTACTTTGAATGGCATTACTCACATCCTCTAAGGATATTTTCATGGCTGCCATCTTTTCAAGATCCAGAGAGATCCTGATCTCCTCTTCCGGAAGGGCAAAAATCTCAACCAGTCGGACAGCATCGATTTTTTCTAGCTGTTCTTTGAGACTTTCGGCCTTTTCATTAATCCTGCTGAATTCGGCAGTTTCCGAAACAAAGGCAAGTTGTTTCATAACCACATCTGCACTTGACCATTGGATTACCTGCAGATCGTAAATGTCTGCCGGCAATTCACTCCTGACACTGTTGATCTGCCGGATCACCTCATCAAACTTTTCATCAGGATCTGTTTCAAAATTGAATTCAATGGAAATGGAAACGATTCCGTCCCGGATATCTGTATCAATAACCTTGATGTCCTCGAGTTCATTTAAGGCCTCCTCGACCGGACTGGCAATCATTTCTTCGAGATCAATCGGGTTTCCTCCGGGATAGATTACGAAAATGCTTGCACCCGGGATATCCATGGGCGGATCTTCGGTTCTGGGCATGGTAATAAGAGAGGTAATTCCAACCATCAGCAAAAGCATAAACACGATAAGGGTAAACTGATAGTTCTTTATGGATAATTCTGGTAATTTCATCATTTCATCATTTTTAGATCACAATTGAACTAATCAACTACAGTAACTTTCTCACCATCATTTAAATAGCTATTACCATCCGTAACTACCCTGTCGCCCGGAGAAATTCCGTTGGAAATAATTATCCCTCTGTCGGTTATGGAAAGAATTTGCACTGGAATACGATTAACCCTGTCATTTTCAAGTTTGAAAACAAATGCATTCAGTCCTTTTGCCTCAAAAATTGCATCGGGTGGCAGAACCAGGTAGGATTTTTCTTCGGGATATATCATTGCTTTTCCAACCAATCCCGAAACAAGCTTCTCTGGTTTTTCTTTCAGGCGGATCTCAACCTCATAAGTGCCCGACATCAGGCTGGCTGCATTGGCAATTTCATCCACAATCCCCTCAAAGCTTTGTCCGGGGTATGCATCAAAAGTTACTTCGGACTTATCCCCACGATTCAAGCTTACAATATCCCGGTCTGAAAGGCTTACTCTTAGTACCCATTCACTGTCGGTAGAGGCGAAGGCGAATAACGGGTGACCGGGTGCAACAATTTCATTCACCCCCATTAACTTTTTAAGGATCTTACCATTGGCCGGGGCAACGATCTGGGAATGCTTTTTATTGAAAGACGCAATTTCATAGTTTGTCTCAGCCAGCTTCAGTGCTGTCCTTGCATCCTGATATTGCTCCAGGGTAACCACACTATCCTGGTATAGGTTCTCTACTCTTGAATAATCCCGGTTTGCTTTCTCAAGCCCGAGCCTTGACTGCTGCAAACGGGAATTAATCTCGGTCATATCCAGTTCGGCCAATAATTCTCCTTTTTTTACTTCCTGTCCTTCATCCACTCTAACATCCTTAATAATGCCGCCGGTCATGAAAGAAAGATTTGACTGGGTTTCGGATGCAAGAGTTCCCGTCGCCTTTACCGGAATGGAAAAGGATTTTTCTTCGGTTGTGATGGTTCTGACCTTTATGGGATCTTCCTCACGTGTGGCAGGAGCTTCATTTTTACATGCTGCCATGCTTAAAATTAAGGCAGCAAAACTTAGCGATATTACTATTCTATTCATTGGAATCGTTATTTTCTGTGTTGTTAAAATTGTATAAACCTGCAGATCTTTCATACTTTGCAAAGGCCGACAGTAATTCGTAACGGGAGATGATAAGATCCTGCCCTGCGGAAGTCATGGTATTCCTGGCATCGAGAAACTCCAGAAAGCTGGACTGATTTTCTTCGTATTTTCGCCTGACAATCTTAAAGGCCTCCTTTGCTGCTAATTCCCGGTCGCTCGCTGCTTCAACTTTTTCCTGACCCGCCAGCACTGCATACCAGGCATTCAATATCTCCAACCTGATCAGGTTAACGGTTTCCTCTCTTTGGGTTTGCACTCGTTCCAGCATTACCTTTGACTGACTGATTTTATTTTTTTGCTGAAATCCCTTGAACAAATCCCAGCGTAAAACCAGGGAGGCCATAACAAAATCATCTTCCGAAGTAAAACGGTACTCTTCACCCTGGAAACCATAATCCACAACCGCAATCAATTCGGGAACACCTCCTGACCGGTTCAGACTTACATTATTCTCCGCAAGTTCCGAGTAATAATCAAGTTGCTCTATTTCTTCACGAATGGTAATCGCCTGGTTAATAATTCCCTCGAGATCCGCGGTAATTTCAACATTGCCCGGTGCCATTATTTCAATATCAGTGTTAAGATCACGATTAAGGAGAAAATTAAAATAAGCGGCAAATACCGTAACCCCCTGCTGAGCTTCGGCAATATTTTCTTCCAGCTTGCTCAATTCGGCGTTGGAGCGGTAAATATAGTCCCGGGTAACTTTATCATTCTCAAACAGACTTTGATTCACCCGGATGTTTTCCTCAAGGATGATACGGGTCTCCTCCAGCAATTCAAAAATCTCCAGGGCTTTAAGGTAATCGTAATAAGCTGTTTTAATTTCACTCACCAGGTTACGCCGGTAGGTATCAAGATCAGCCTTCATAACCGATGCCTGATTTCTTTTAAGTTCCCGGTTATAATATATATCTGTGTTAAGCAGCGGTTGTACCAGCCTTAGCTTGGTTTCATGTTCCTGTGGTCTCAGAAATGGAACCTTTTCATTCTCAATCATGGTAAACTGGTTTCCGGAAGTGAGCCTATTAAGGGTTGAATAAACCGGGTTAAGTAGATCTCCGACAGGGAAATCTATAACCCTTCCTCCGTCAGCAACAGAATATCGTGCATTCAGACTAAGGTCCGGAAAAAATAATCCGCGTGCCTCCTGCAAGGCATAGAGACTTTCTTCCCAATTTGCCTCTTTTTGTTTCAAGGCCAAATTATTTGCCAGAGCTGAGTCAATATAATTTCGTAAGAGATCTTCATTCTCCTGACTGCTTAAGGGCTGCAGGTTCGATATAAAAAGTACAGCCAGAGACAGAAGGGTTACTTTCCCATACCTGCTGAAGTTACCAGGTATGGGATCTAAAACCCTGGACTTTGCTTTTTTCAAGGTTTGAAATTTCGATTTCATATTCATCATTGATTTTGATCTATCCTATTTATTCTTATTGGGACCCGCGATGCCATTGATAATTATTTCAAAATTGGTTTTTAAAACCTGGTCCCGGTCTACTTTGAAAATCTCATAAATTTCCTTTTTGTATTGCTGAACAATCAATAAACCCATCATTTGTGACCAAAGGGTGGTTGCAATATCATTAGAGGGAAGGTCACTTCTGATGGACCCGTCACTCACCCCTTTGAGTACGAGATCGTGAATAAGTTTGAGAGGTGATTGTTCCAGAAAATAAGCCTCAATTTCTTCCATGGGTATATTAAGCTGTTTCAATTCCACATTCTGAAACATCATTATAAAATTGAAAAAATCGGGCTCCTTTCTCGAAAAATCAATGAATGCCCATCCAACCGCAAGAAGATTCTCAAGACCGGTGTCAGAATCTTCGACAACCTCCAGCATCTTATCCATCATCATATTGGTCCCTTTCATGCAAATACCGTATTCAAGTTCTTCCTTGGTATTGAAGTAAAGGTAGAGGGTCCCTTTGGCTAATTCAGCCTGCTGGGCAATGTCATCCATGGTTGTATTGTTTACTCCTTTGGTAAAAAAAACCTGCTGGGCGGCATTTATGATCATTTCCTTTCTTTGCCTTTTTTCTCTTTCTTTTCTTTCTTTTATTCCCATTGTTTAAAAGATTATGACTTTGAGTCATTTTTTATACAAATGTACAGCCTCTAAACAATAAGTCAGTAAAATTGATCTTAAACCCATATTAAATAATTGTTAATTTCAACTGGATTGAGTGTATGTTACTAATTACCTGATAGTTATGAATGGTAGCCCGGCTCTGTCAAATAACTAAAGGATTCCAATGTATTTGTCAGGAAAAAAATGCGAATGGAAGAAGGGTTAGGCAAAAGTCAATGCATGCAAGATGGACCTCAACAAAAAAGAAAGTGCTTTGTTATCAAGGTAAACAAAATCAAAATCTCATGGATAAAAGAACATTTCTCAAAACAGGGGTACTTGCCGGGGCTGGGGCAATCCTTTCAGGGCCAGCGATGGCATCCCAATCCTTTTCTGGTCGGAAAACTTCAGGATCGGGCGAATTTGAACAACAAAAGCTTTCCTATTCTTATGATGCCCTTGAACCCTATATTGATGCTAAAACAATGGAGCTGCACTACTCCAAACACCATGCGGGTTATACGAGCAAATTCAATACTGCGCTTAAAGAGGAGGGTATACAATCTGATTCACCCGAAGAAATATTCAGGAATGTCAGTGAGAAATCTCTTTCTATCAGGAATAACGGGGGTGGTTGGTATAATCATAACCTCTATTGGCAAAATATGACCCCGGGTGGTTCCAATGCGACAGGTTCTTTTATGAAAATGCTGGAAAAAGAGTTTGGCAGTTTTGATAAGTTTCAGGATGATTTTTCCAAAGCAGCCGCAACTGTTTTTGGTTCCGGCTGGGCCTGGCTAATTGTTCAAAAAGGAAACCTGAAGATCACTCAAACTACTAATCAGGATAATCCCTTAATGGATGTAGCTGTCGACAAGGGTTTTCCTTTACTAGGTATTGATGTTTGGGAACATGCCTATTATCTCAATTACCAAAACCGGAGAACGGAATATATTTCCGCCTTTATGAAAGTGATTGACTGGAGATTTGTGGAAAAAAGATATGAAATGGTCTGAGTTAGTTTTACGCGAAAGTATTATTAAAATTACCGGCACAAGAAGTTTTCTGAGCCGGTTTTTTTATAAGATCCAGATACTCAAAATCGTGAATAATCCCAACAGGAATATTACCACTCCTGCAACCTTATTCAGCCACCAGATGATCCTGAGGCGGAAACGATGTCTCCAAAAATTCACAAATCCGCTCAGGAGAAACCACCAGCTTGCCGATCCTGCCAGAACGCCCAGAGTCAACAAACTAAGTCTGTCAATCCGGATGGGGCCTGAGGCAACCTTGATCCCGGCAAAAATGGCTAAAAAAAAGAAGATAGCCATGGGATTCGAAATGGTAAGTAGGAAAACGGAAAAGAAATCCTGAGATAGTCTGTTCCTGTTTAGTCGTTGCATTTTGATCTGTCTGACCGGGTTGGTATAAAAAATATGAATCCCAAGAAAAATGATGATCAGTCCGCCGACAAGTTGAATCCAAAACTGATTCTCCCTTACAAAACTGATAATATAAAGAACCCCCAGACCCGCTACAATGGAAAAGAGGGTATCTGCCACCGATGCGCCCATTCCTGAGATAAAACCGGATCTCCTGCCTTTGTTCAGGGTTCGCTGAACACAAAGCACCCCGATCGGGCCCAAAGGAATGGAGACCATCAGTCCAACAATAAATCCTTTCCAGAAAAGTTCTATCTCCATGAAATGGTTCTCAAATTTGGAGGCACAGTATTTAATAATTGCAGATCAGCTTCTTGATACAAAGTTAACACTCATTTTTAAGCTATAGTTTCACCCTGCTAATTTTAAAGTCAACAAATCTTCTCAATTTCTCCTATAAATGATTTATTTTGTAATCCCATTGTATCAAACAATCCTTTCCTTTTAAAAGTTAAGCTTTCATATGAATTTTAAGAACAAGATTTTTCTGAGTATTCTTTCCGGACTTCTTTTTGTTCCTGCATGGTATTCCTGGGGGTCTGGATTCTTATTGTTCTTTGCCTTTATTCCTATGCTTTGGGTTACTGAATCCCAGATCGAATCAAATTTCAGGGGAAAAGCCTGGTTCTGGCTGCCCTTTCTTGGCTTTTTGATCTGGAATATTCTTGCAACCTGGTGGATAAAAAATGCCAGTTTTGCCGGAATGATTACCGCTGTCCTGGTGAATTCTCTTTTTATGACACTCCCCTATTGGCTTTTCACCCTTACCCTAAGAAAGCTAGGGAGAGGATTCGGCTATTTTTCACTGATTTTTTACTGGACAGCCTTTGAATTCCTTTATCTCAATGCGGAAATTTCCTGGACCTGGCTCAATTTAGGAAACGGCTTTGCCTACGATTATAAATTCGTGCAGTGGTATGAATATACGGGTGCCCTGGGCGGAACATTCTGGGTTTTGTCCATGAATCTGCTGCTTTATAAATTTCTAAGGAAAGTACTGTCGGGACAACACCAGCGATTGTTAAGCACAGAGACACTTCTTACCCTGCTCCTTATTGCTGTTCCGGTTACCGTTTCCCTTGTGAGGTATACCCATTATGCCGACAAGGGGGAACCCTATGAAATTGTGGTTGCCCAGCCTAATATTGATCCATACCTCAAGTTTAATGATATGAGTCCGGAGGGACAAATGGATATTCTCATGAATATTGCCGATGATCATATTACTGCGAATACCGATTATTTTGTTGCTCCTGAAACCTTTATGAACGACAGGGTTTGGCTGGAGAATTTAAATGAGCACAAGGATATAAGAAGGTTGAAACAACTTGTTTATCGCTTTCCACAACTAAAGATCATTATCGGAGCTACCACTCTTCAGTTATATGATTCCGGGGCAGAGGCCTCATTAACGGCAAGACCCTACAGAGAGGGTAAATATTATGATTCCTTTAACTCTGCATTGCAAATAGATCGAACAACAGACATACCTGTTTATCATAAATCTGAACTGGTTGTTGGAGTAGAAAAAATGCCTTATGCCGAATATCTGGGATTTCTGAGACAACTTACCCTAAAACTGGGTGGGACTTTCAGATCCCATGGCACACAGGATTACCGTGAAGCCTTTCCCTCACCGGACGACAGCATCAGGGTGGGTCCGGTAATTTGCTATGAATCGATCTTTGGGGAGTTTGTAACCGGGTATGTGGAGGACGCAGGTGCCAATTTTATCTTCGTGATTACCAACGACGGCTGGTGGGGAGATACTCCCGGATACAGGCAGCATAACAGCTTCAGCTCACTCAGAGCGATTGAAAACAGAAGAAGTATCGCTCGTTCAGCCAACACAGGAATTTCCTCCTTTTTTAATCAGCG
The DNA here is from genome assembly GCA_964572225.1 of uncultured Bacteroidaceae bacterium. Lineage (GTDB taxonomy): Bacteria > Bacteroidota > Bacteroidia > Bacteroidales > CAZNFR01. The sequence goes on along the minus strand of CAZNFR010000025.1, from coordinate 3,211 downwards.
GGGAGATGTCCTTCAGAAACTGGGCTGGTGGGAAAGAGAAGGTCTTAAACAGGTTCTTTATGCCAATCATGAACTTACCTTTTATACAAAATATGGAGATTATATAGGCAGAATCAGCACTTTCACCGGAATTTTCCTTCTATTATATACATTCGTAGGCGCAATAATTAACAAACGATCAGAGAATAGAAGCGAAACTTAATTTCTTTCGTTTTTTAGTAAATATTTCTGAAAATTTCCACTTTAGGAATGGTCTTTGCTCATGCAATTCACGATTAATTAATCCCACGCACAAATTATACGGTTAATTATCAGCCACTTACTCCTATTTATTTTTTTTCAATTTTTTTATCTTATCAGGCAACCTGATTAAAAAGTTACTGTCATTGTTTAATGTAAAGCTTTTTCACTCTTGAAAGAAAATTATAAGGATATCCACAAAGAGATCATTGAGCTGAGCAAATCGGGCAAAAGGAGGGCGCAATACGAACTATATTCCCTCTATTCCCGGGCGATGTTCAACGTTTGCATGAGGATTCTCAATCGGAGGGAAGAAGCCGAAGATGCTCTACAGGAAGCATTCACATCGATCTTTGATAAACTTGACACTTTTAGATATGATTCATCCTTTGGAGCCTGGACAAAGAGGATAGTAGTGAATACCTGCATAAACAAATTAAATAAAAAAACACCCGACCTCTTTTTATACGATCAGGTACCCGAGGAAAATCATGAGAATGAGGAACCCGACCTGTCCGATATCCAGCTGCAGGCAGAAAAGGTTAGGTCGGCTATTTTCAGCCTTCCCGAAGGCTACAGGGTTGTTTTAAGTCTGTATCTTCTTGAAGGGTATGACCATAAAGAGATCTCTGAAATTATGGGTATTTCGGAATCAACTTCGAAAACCCAGTATATGAAAGCAAGAAAAAAAGTAAAGGAAATTCTAACCACGAACCATGAAAGACAGATTTGAAGAATTTGTAAGGAACAACAAGGAAGAATTTGATGTGTTCCAACCTGGAGAACATCTTTGGGACAAAATCTCTGGAACGGCCGGGAAGTCAGACAAACCCTCCAAACCCTGGGTTAAGTATTTGTGGAGAGCAGCCGCTGTGATCCTGATCTTCTTTGCTTCCTATACCTTTCACGAGTTACGGGATCTGAAAAAGGAAAGGCAGATGGCCGGGAGTAATGAAAACATTTACGAGCTCATTCCAGAACTGAAAGACGCAGAGTTTTACTATAACAATCTGGTTGACTCAAAACTACAGGAACTGAGGCCTTTCTTTTCAAATTTTCCCGGACTGGAGAACGAGGTGAAAAATGATATCCAGGAACTGGATAGTATTTACCGGGATCTGAAAACAGATCTGAAAGATAATGTTGCCAATGATGAGGTTATTGAAGCCATGATACAGAATTACAGACTTAAAATAGAGATACTTGAGGATCTTCTGAAGGAGTTCAGGGAAGAGGAACCCACACAAAAAGAATTGAAAAGCATGTAACAAGGGTATTCCCAAAATACCTATTTAATGATACATTCATATGAGATATAAATATCATCTTGCAATTGCCTTCGTAATCGGCCTTCTAGCGGGAGAATCATTAAGTGCACAGACCTTTACCGACCGGGAATTGAAAGTTAAATCCTTCAAAGTCTTTCCTGAAACCACCGTGGAGGTTAACAATAAATACGGAAAGGTTCATGTCACACCCTGGAGAAAAGATTCCGTCCGTTTTGAAGTGGAGATAATCTTAAACTCAAACAGTGTGTCCAGACTGAGTAAAATTAAAAGAGGGATAGAAATAGATTTCACCTCTTCCAAATTTTATATTTCAGCGAATAGTGATTTTGGAACCAGCGGAAATCAACTGATGAACGAACTTAGGAATCTTTCTGAACAAATTATTCCCGGAAAGAATACCCTTGAGGTAAATTACCGTGTCTATACACCTGAAAATATAAACCTTAACATTATCAATAAATTTGGAGACATCTACATTGATGATCTCCGGGGTGAGATCAACATCAGCCTTTCAAACGGAGACATGAAAATTAACAGCATTAGTGGGGAAGCCAGGATTGAGCAGAGTTTTGGAAGTGCGATCATAAATCAGATAAGCGATGCAACCCTGCTGATCTCATACGGAGATCTCGATATCTCGAGGGCAGAAAAACTGAGAATCATTTCCAAATCATCCACGCTTAACATTGATGATGTGGATATATTGAACATCGATACACGCAGGGACAAGTACTTCATCGGAAAGGCCCTAAACACAAAAGTAACTTCGAATTTCAGCCAGATCTGGATCGAAGAGGTAAAATGCGAACTCATCGCGGAGATGAATTTTGGGGATTTAACTCTTGATCGGATCAGCAGGGAATTTTGCAGAATCGATATCCTTACGGAATACGCAGATCTCAATCTTTTTATAACCCGGGACACCGACTACAAGGCAGATATCTATTATTATAAAGATGCGATGGTAAACCTCCCTTTGCCAGGGTCTGGGATTAAGACCCTAAATCGGAATGAAAATGAAATGCATAGCTATTTTAAAACTTCCTCCGGTGAAGACCTGCCTCACATAAACATCAAAGCTCCTCAAAAATGCTACATAAACCTGAAAGAAAAATAATTTTCCTAAATCCAAATTTTAAAACCCAAATCCATATAATCAATGGTTCGTTAAATTTTGACATAAAAATCTGATTTTCAATGAAATAAGTGACTAAATAATTTAGTTAAGTCCCTGATAATCAGTAACTTAATAGATTAACCACAATCTGTTAAAGTTATGACCATCAGGGAACAAAAACCTTATAAAGTACTCATTTCCAGCATGATAGACAAATTACCAAATATTAACCTGTGGAGGAGATCGTTTCTGATAGAAACACTCATCCTTTTTATGTCTATTCGTGGGCGGATTAACTTTCTACAGCTTGCAAGATACGGAAAACATAAAGAACAACGATATCGTCAACAGTTTGAGAAGCCTTTTGATTTTCTCTCCTTCAACAAAGAGTTCACCTTGTCCCAGGGGAGTGGCCGCTATGCCATTGCATTTGATCCAAGCTACGTGAGCAAATCCGGGAAAAAGACTCCCGGGGTTGGCTGGTACTGGTCCGGTTGTTCCAACAGGGCTAAATGGGGCCTGGAAATCGGAGGCCTGGCCGCTATTGATATTGATAACCATACCG
>CAZNFR010000024.1:0-44522 GCA_964572225.1 uncultured Bacteroidaceae bacterium | reverse complement strand
GAACAAGGGCATAAAATCCTGGCTGGGCGGGTCCCTGAAGCAACTCAGCCGGGGGAAGATATCCAGTGTGCGGGAAAGGATGGCCGTGCTGCGGTCCAGAATGAAAGATCCCTTCGATTCTTACGATATGATGCAGGCACTGCACGACCGGCAGACCCGGGTGTTTATCCTTGCCGGCAGCCGGGGGAAGTACGACAACCGTATCAGTCTCAAAAATGAGAACTGGAGGAAACTCATTCTCAGCCTGGACGAGAATTTTCATCTGGGTTTTCACCCTTCCTTCCGTTCCAACAAGGATCCGGAGATCCTGAAATCGGAGAAGAAAGCCCTGGAAAAATTGGTAGGCAGAGAGCTGACTCACAGCAGGCAGCACTTTCTGATGCTCCATTTGCCTGAAACCTACCGGGTGCTGGCGGATGCGGGCATAAAGGAAGATTTCAGCATGGGCTACCCGGAAAGGCCGGGATTCCGGGCGGGAACGTCCATGCCGTTTTTTTTCTACGACCTGGAAAAAGAAGCGGTTACCGGACTGAAAGTCTATCCTTTCTGCTTGATGGACAGAACCCTGAAGGATTATATGGAACTGGACACAGACCGGGCCTGGACCCTGGTGGAGAACCTGATATACCGGATCCGCGATTATGGCGGGAATTTTATACCGGTGTGGCACAACGAATCCCTCGGTACGGCAGAAGAATGGAAGAAATGGCCGGGTTTTTACCTGAAAATGCATAATTTGGCAAAGAAAATTATTCAATCTTAATTTTAGCCGGATGATAGCCTACCTGGAGAATCATCAAATAGACCGGAAAAAATGGGATGCCTGCATAGATTCTTCGAGGGCAGGATTGATCTATGCCTTTTCCTGGTACCTCGACCTGGTATCCCCCGGATGGACCGCCCTGGTCATGAACGACTATTCCATGGTCATGCCCCTTCCCCTGCGGGAAAAATGGGGAATGAAATATGTGTATCAGCCGGTGTATACCCAGCAATTGGGATTATTCGGGAATCGAATGCCCGATGACGCATTGCTAAAGGAATTCGTTGATGCAATTCCTCACCGGATACGGTATATCCATACCAATCTCCATTCCCTTCACAGGGAAATCCCTGCAGAGTACCCCATTAAAATGAAGGCCAATTACGAGTTAAAGCTGAATGATCCCTACGAGAAAATCGAAGCCGGTTATTCCTCCAATACCCGAAGGAATATCACCCGTTCGCTTCCGCTTACCGAGATTGATGAGAAGGTGGAGATCCGCGATCTGATCCGGCTCAAACGGGAGGTGGAGAATGATCCGACCCGGAGTAAACATTACGAATGGATGAATATTTTTATGGAAAAACTCATTGAGAAAGGGAAGGGAAAGATGATCGGCGCCCGCTCGGGCGAGGAGCTGGTGGCGGTGGTCTTTATCGCCATCTGCCGTAACCGGATCTATTACCTTATTCCGGTATCGAGCGAGACGGGCAAAAAATCGAGAGCCATGTTCGCCATCATCGATTTTATTATCGGTAAGTATGCGAATACCGGACTCATTCTCGATTTTGAGGGCTCCCTTATTTCCGGGATAGCCCGCTTCTTTGCAGGTTTCGGGGCCAGGAAGAATGAGTATTACACATTGAATATTAACCGCTTACCCAGATTATTACGATTGGTTAAAAAATGACAGGCACGGATCCCAGGAATACAATCCGGTATTTTACCTCCCTGCTTCCTTTTCGTTTTCTGAAAAGACTGCAAAGGAACCGGCTCCTCCTGCCTTTTTATCATGCGGTGAGCGATCATCCGCCGGCTCATCTTCGCCATCTTTATCCGGTACCCGGGGTAGAGGAGTTTCGGCGGGATCTGGATTTTCTTTGCGGGAACTATCCTGTATTATCTCCGGAGATCTTCCTTGAGGAAGGGAAGGTGCATCAAAGGGAGGGATTTGTGTTGAGTTTTGACGACGGACTCAGGGAGGTGAAGGACATCATTCTTCCCCTGCTGGAGGAAAGGGGGATCCGGGCCATCTTTTTTCTGAACAATGATTTTATCGGCAATCGCGGGATGTTTTACCGCTACAAGGCATCGCTGCTTATCGAAGCCACACGGGACCGGCAAAAAAAAGCAAAGCTGGAAGAGTTTTTCGGCGGGGAAAAGGAGGAATTTCCCGGAGGCCGGTCGGGGATATCCCTTTTTCTGAAGCAACTGAGCTGGAGGCATCTGCCCCTGATCGACCGGCTTTGCGAACTGGCGGAGATAGATATTACCGGCTACCTCAGAGATAACCGACCCTATCTGGAGGAGGGTGAGATCAGGGATATTATGGATCGCGGGCATTTCATCGGGGCACATAGTTTTGACCATCCCCTGTTCGGCAGTCTGGACTTTTCTGAGCAGGTAAGGCAAACCCTCGAAAGCATGGAGGAACTGCAATCAAGCTTCGGGATGCCCTACCGTTTTTATGCTTTTCCCTTCACCGATCACGGGATCTCGGAAAAACTTTTGCCGGCCGTCTACGGGGGCGAAAAAAAGCTTCTCGATGCCTCTTTTGGTACGGCAGGTCTGAAAAAAGCAGTCAGGTACCCTCATTATCAGCGAATCCCGATGGAAAAATACGGAGGGGATGCCCAATCTGTTATAAAAACTGAGTATATTTATTTTCGGTTGAAAGCCCTGATCAACCGGCACTGATAATCAAAACGAATGGAAAGGCAAGCCTTTTGCATCCTGGACGAATTTCTGAAAAACGCCCGCAGCTTTGCCGGCAGGAGGGCTTTTCTTATCGCCGGCAGATCCTGGACCTATGCCGAGTTTGCAGGGATTACCGCCGGGATACAGAAACGACTGTCTGAGGATACCGACCAGGATAACCGGAGGATAGGCATCCTCACTTACGATGATATTTACACCTATGCATCCATCTATGCCTGCTGGTTCTCGGGCAGGACCATGATCCCCCTGAATCCCTCGAATCCGCCCGGACGGAACCTTTCCATACTGGAGCAGACCGGGATAAACACCTTGCTTTCATCAAGGGAACCTTCGGAGGGCAAGGTCCCCGGCGACGGACTGCAGTGGATTACCACCGGTTCGATAACTCCCGGGAGCGAGCTGCCCGTAAAAGACGGTCAGGATCCGGCACTGGACTATTACATCCTTTTTACCTCCGGCAGCAGCGGGATTCCCAAGGGGGTCCGGATCACCGGAGATAATCTCAATGCCTTTGTGCATGATTTTATCGGATACGGCTACGAGCTGGATGAGCGCGACCGCTTTCTCCAGATTTACGATCTTACTTTCGATGCCTCTGTGCATTGTTACACCGTTCCCCTGAGCATAGGAGCCTCTGTGCATACCGTTGATCCCGGCTCCATCAAATACCTTCAGGCTTTTAAGCTGATGAAAGAGGAGGAGCTGAGCTTTGTGAAAATGCCCCCTTCCACCCTGTCGTATTTGAAGCCTTATTTCGGGAGTATACGGCTGGAGAGTCTGCGGTATTGCCTGCTCGGGGGTGAGGCCTTCCCCGTGAATCTGGCGGAAGAATGGGAACCCTGCGTACCCAATGCCCTGATCCAGAATGTGTACGGACCCACGGAAGCCACCATCAACTGTCTGATCTACGACTGGAACCGGAAAGGAAAAGGAGGGAAGAGCCATAAGGGCATTGTTTCCATTGGAAAATGCTTCGGAAGGAACCGGATGATGATCGTGGATGAGAAGCGAAGGCCGGTTTCCCCGGGTGAGGCGGGTGAGCTCTGCATTGGGGGTCCCCAGGTAACCCCCGGCTACTGGGAGAATGAGGAGAAAAACAGAGAGGTCTTTTTTATAAAAGAGGGCATGCGGTTTTATCGCACCGGCGATCTGGTTTATGAAGATCCCGACGGGGATGTGATGTTTGGCGGGAGAAAGGATTTCCAGGTTCAGATTAATGGATACCGCGTGGAGCTCAGTGAGATTGAGATGCATGCCCGAAACCTTCTGGAGAGCAGCAACGTATTGGCAGCGGGGATACAGGGCAGGGAGGGGACCACGGAGATATGCCTGTTTACGGAGCTGCCGGAACCCCGGGAGGAGGAGCTGAGGGAGTACCTACGGAAGCAACTCCCGGAGTATATGGTGCCCGGGTATATTGTGAACCTGGAAAGCATGCCTAAAACGGCAGGAGGGAAGATCAACCGTTCCGAACTCATAAAAAGATTCCCATATGATAAGGATTGAAGAAGTCAGGATCAATCTTTACAACTACTACAAGATCATTGCCCGGGAAGCCGGACTGGAAACCGGATATACCGGGAGGATCCCTTTTGTAAGAAACACCGAAGGCGACTGGCCGGCCTATCTCCTGGGAGGAGGTGCGCTGACGGCGGATGAGATCCGGGAAACCGCAAAGAAAATCAGAAAAGGAGTTTGTCCCCCCTTCTGGATACGCGAAAACAGTGATTCAGCGCAAATTGATGACCTGCTGTTTGGCGAAGGCATCCGTCAGATTAACTACTGGACGGGGATGGAGCTGGTGAGGAAACAGAAATATGGACTTGCCCCCCCTGAGGAGGACCTGCAGGCCGACCGCATCACTGCGGTGCAGGATCTAAGAGACTGGCTGCAAGTGGTGAACGAGGAGGTCATGACGGGCCGCGACCTGGACCTGAAAGTCTTCCGTCCCCTGCTCGAAAATAAAAACGTAGAATTTTTCCGGCTGATCCGCGGCAAGAAAACCCTGTCGACAGTGATGATCTACCATGAAAACGGCATCAGCGGAATTTACATGGTTGCCACGCGGACAGGATCGAGGGGCAGGGGGTACGCCTATTACCTTACCACCTGCGCCATGGATTATTTTATTCAGAAAGGAAATTATAAATTTGTGCTTCATTCAACCCCCCTGGGTTATCCATTGTACAAGAAGCTGGGCTTTCGGGAGAAAGGAAAGTTTGGGATCTACTGGATGGTTGGGAAAAAATAGAATTCATGCAAAAAGAAGAAATCAGACAACAGACGGCAGGGATTTTCAGAAAGGTACTGAAAATGAAGGAGGATCCGGTAGACAGCACGTCTTCATCGGATGTGGATGGCTGGGATTCCCTCAACCATGTGGTATTGATTTCCGAGATCGAAAAACATTTCAATCTGAAGTTTGAGCTCGAAGAGATCCTGGCCATGCAGGATTTCGGCAGCATTTGTGCCAGGGTGTCCGAAAAATCGGAAAAATAAGAGCCATGGAGTTCCGGTTCATCAAGTCAGACCAGCTCATTGCCTTTGCCCGGGAGTGCCCGGGGAGGTATACAAACGCAGTGCCCATCACCCCTGCCCGTGCCGATAGTCAGGCTGGCAATCCCTTTGCCAGCAAGGAAGACGTACTTCTCATCGTGGCCGAAGAGGGTCGTCAACTGCTCGGCTTTATCGGAATCCTGCCCTTTGCAGGGGGAGCAGATCAGAATATACCCATGTACTGGAACACCGGTTGGTGGACAGCCCCGGGGTCGGGAGCCGGAGTCTCGCTGGGATTGTTCCGCCATTTTCTCGACCTTACCCGGGGTCGGAACGCCTTTTCCGACCTTTCCCCACACACTGCCCCACTCCTCGAAAAGATGGGCTATCCGGTGAGACACAGAACAGGCATTGTTGTCAGATTACGTTCTGCATTGCACAGCCGGGCGCGGGTTTCGGAGCGCAGAATGTTGAAGCTGGGAGCTACAACCGGGTTGTTGAGCCTGGCGGATATAGTCATGAACCGAATTGTTTACCGCAAAATAAAGGCTGAAGGGACCCGGGATGCCGGTCAGGGATTCCGGAGCCCGCACAGGGAGGAGGACCTTTCCTTCATCCGTGAAAACTCAAAAAATCGCCTGGTGGTTCCCGGCGGCAGGGTGATAGAATGGTGGGAGGAGAGTCGATGGCTGACAAAAACGGGGACTGAAGTTCCGGCTTATCCTTTCAGTTCGAGGGCGCAGCATTTCGGGATGGAATGGATTGAGCTGAAGACCGGGGGGAAATTGCGGGGACTCGTACTGGTGAGCGTGAGGGATGGGGTGATGAAGAGCCTGTATTTCTGGATCCGGAAGGGGGAGGAGAGGGCGTTTTTTGATCATTTCTGGGCTGCGGTGGGACAAAGAAAGGATGTGCACAGTCTGGTCAGCTTCGATCCGACCCTGGTGAACGATTTTGAACGTAGCAGGAGGGCCGGGATGAGGTACAGTGAAAAAATCAGGAGTACGGCAGTTTCCCTGCAAATTACCGATGAGCTGGGTTTTGAACCGGAATTGTGCGACGGGGACGGGGACTACCTTTTTACCTGATCAGCTTTCGATCTGCCGGGTGAGGAAACGGATCTCCGGGTCCTCGAGGTCGGTTTCTTTCAGGTTTTCATTTTCACATTTGAAGATTTTGGCGGGGAACTTCTTCACCAGATTGTAATTGTGGGTGGCCATGATCACCGCACGACGGTTTTTGCTCAGGCTGGTGAGGATCTCCATGATGCCTTCGGAGGTTTTGGGGTCGAGGTTACCCGTGGGCTCGTCGGCCAGGATGATCTCCGGGTCGTTGAGGAGGGCCCGGGCAATGACCACTCGTTGCTGTTCACCGCCCGAGAGCTGATGCGGGAATTTGTAGCCCTTGTAGCCGAGTCCGACTTTCTCGAGGACTTCTCCGATGCGGGTTTCGATCTCAGCCTTGTTCTTCCAGCCGGTGGCACGGAGGACGAAGCTCAGGTTTTCGTTGACGGTCCGGTCGTTCAGCAGCTGGAAATCCTGGAAGACAATCCCGAGCTTCCGGCGGAGGAAGGGCACATCACGACGTTTGATCTTATGCAGGGGATGGCCCGCTACCATAGCGGTACCCTCGTTAACCGGGATCTCGGCGTTGATGGACTTGATAAAAGTGGTTTTGCCGCTGCCTACCTTTCCGATGATGTACACAAATTCCCCTTTCTGGATGGAAAAACTGAGATCGCGGAACACGAGATGATCCTTGATCATCAGGGAAACATTTTGAAAATCAACGATATTGTCGAGTGTCATAGGGATGCAATTTCCGGGTAAATATACCGTTAATTATACCGTGTACAAAACAAATAATTAACATCCTCCTGTTGATTAAAAAGATGGGAGTCACCTGTATCACAGATCAATTCTTTTTACTTTTACAGGATTGATCCCGGACAAGACGAAAACAATAAACATATGCACCCACGACTCAGTAAGTTCCTCCTGCTTTTTGCGGTTCTGTTTTTCCCGGTGGTGATTCATGCCCAGAAATCTGAAATTTATCGCTTTGAGGATAAGGACTATTACAAGGGCCTTGAATTGTTTGAAAAAGAGAAATATGCGGCTGCCAGCCGTTTTTTCGGAAAGGTGATTGAGAATCCGCCCAGGGGTAAATCGGAGATTAAGTCGGAAGCCCGCTATTACCAGGCTATCTGTGCGATTGAGCTGATGAACAACGATGCCGAATACAAGGTGTTTCTTTTCGCGAGCGAATACCCGGAAAGTCCGCTGATAAACCATGCCCACTTCCGGCTTGCGGACTATCTTTATCAGAAAAAGAATTATGCCCGGGCCATTGAGTATTACGAAAAGGTGGATCGTTTTCTGCTGGATCAGGAGGAATTATCGCAGTACTACTTTCAGAAGGGATACAGTCATTACATGAGGAATGATTACGAGGAGGCGAGGGTGGCTTTCTACGAGATCAAGGATATCAGCAGCACCTATTCTTCACCGGCATTGTATTACTATTCCCACATTGCCTATGAGCAGGAGAATTATCAGACGGCGCTGGAGGGTTTTATCAGACTTATTGATGATGAGACTTTCTCGGAGGTAGCCCCTTATTATATCGGACAGATCTATTATCTGCAGAAGAAATATCAGGAGCTGATCGATTTTGCCCCGGTATTGATGGAGAACGTTACCGAGAAGCGGAAGGACGAGATGTCCAAGATCATAGGGGAGGCCTATTTTTACCTCGAAAGGTACGAGGAATCCATACCTTACCTCCAATCTTACATGGACGGGGTTGGGAGGGCACCCATTCGGGATCGTTACCAGCTGGGATATGCCTATTACATGACGGGAGATTACGAAAAGGCAGCTACGATTTTTGAGAGGATCACCATGACCAAAACGGAGATCAGTCAGAGCGCCCTTTATCACCTGGCCGATTGCTATGTCAATATGGGAGATAAGGTGAGGGCGCGGACGGCATTCGGCTCGGCTTCGAGGATGGAGTTTATACCGGACATTACCGAGGATGCACTTTTTAACTATGCGAAGCTGACCTATGAGCTCTCGTATTCCCCATTCAATGAGGCGATCCGCACCTTTAATGCCTATATCCGGATGTACCCGGCTTCACCCAGGATTGATGAGGCTTATAATTTTCTGGTGATGGCCTATCTCAATACCAGGAATTACCGCATGGCCCTGGAATCGCTCGAGAAGATAAGCAAAATGAATCCTGAGATTGAGAGGGCCTATCAGAAGGTTGCGTTTTTCCGGGGATTGGAACTCTTTACCGATCAGCGGTTCAGCGATGCCATGCTGACTTTTGGAAAGTCGCTTGAATACGGAAGCTACAGCAGCGTGATCAAAGCCCGCACACTCTGCTGGCTTGCCGAATCCTACCTTAGGGAGCGAGATACGGAAACGGCCGAGGATTATTATCGGTTGTTCCTCGAGGAGCCCGCCGCGTTTCAGTCGCCCGAATATAAGAAGGTCAACTACAGTATGGGCTACCTTGAATTCGCCAGGGAGAATTACGGGGAGGCGGAAAAGTGGTTCCGGCAGTATATCAATACGGAAGCCAATAAAGGGGCGGTGACGGTGGCAGATGCCTATAACCGGATTGGCGACTGCAGGTTTATCGCAACGGCATACCGGGCAGCGATTGACAATTATGAGAGGGTGATAGGCATGAAGAAAGCGAATGTGGATTACGCTTATTTCCAGAAAGGGTTCTCACTCGGTCTCCTGGACCTTCCTCGTGAGAAGATTGAGACCCTTCAGACATTAATAAAAGAATACCCGGGAAGTACCTACGTTGATGATGCCTTGTTTGAGATTGGGAGAAGTTATGTGCTTTTGGGCGATCCGCGTTCGGCCAGGGCCAGCTACGAACGGATACTTGGGGAGTTTCCCAACAGCAATTATACGAACAAGACCCTGGTGCAGCTCGGGCTCATTTTCCGGAATGCCGGGGATAACAGTGAGGCCATGACTTACTATAAAAGGGTGGTGGAGGAGTATCCCGGGACGCCGGAGGCTACCAATGCCCTGCGCACGATACGGGATATATACGTGGATCTGAACAATGTGGATGGATATCTTTCCTACGTTGAGGATATGGGTCAGGGAGTTTCGGTGAGTGAGCAGGATTCCCTGTTGTATTCGGCTGCAGAGAGTCTGTACCTGCAGGGCGAGTGTGAGCAGGCGGTGAGGAATCTGGACAATTATATTGAGCGGTTTGAGCGGGGGGTATTTTTACTGAACGCTCATTTTTACCGGGCTGACTGTTTATTGAAGCTGAACCGTGGTGAGGAGGCCCGTGCTTCCCTGAACTACATTATTGATCAGCCGGTGAGCATGTTTACGGAGCCGGCCCTGATGGCGGCTGCAAGGTTTGCGTACAGGGATGGAAATTACGCCCGTTCGGCTGAATTATACCGGAAGGTGACCGAGCTGGGAGGGGATAAATCCAACATTACGGAGGCGGAAACCGGACTGATGAGAAGTTACGCGAAGCTGGATGAATATCAGAATACCATTGAGGCGGCGAACCAGGTTCTTTTGCAGGATAAGCTGGCGGAGGCGGTTCAGAAAGAGGCGACCTTCCGGATTGGCAGGGCGTATTACATGCAGAACGATATGATCTCGGCCTACGATTGGTTTTCCAGGCTTGGCAACGAGGTGAATTCCGAGTTTGGGGCTGAGGCGCGGTACCGGATGGCGGAGATTGATTTTAACCGGGGAAGAGTGGAGGAGTCGGAGGAGATTGTGTACGATATTATCGATAAGAACACGCCTCATCAATATTGGATGGGGAAAACCTTCCTTTTGCTTTCCGATATTTTCCTGGAGAAGGATGATGATTTTCAGGCGGTGCAGACCCTGGAGAGCATCATCAGCTATTACACCGTCGAAGACGACGGGATAAAGCAGGAGGCCCTTCAAAAGAAAAGTCGTATCACCGACAGGGTAAATGAGGAGAACCGGGAGGCAGAGAGAGATACCCTGGAGATCAATTTAGATGAGATTTAGGTAGTTGATAAAAAGCGTTAATCATGACAATCAGAATGAATCACATAGCCCGGTCGTTAGTTATCGTTTTATGCTGTCTGGGGATTCCGGGTGTAATTCAGGCCCAGACCGATATTCAGCAGGAGGTGAGGGTGGTAAAACCCTACACGCCTACCCTGAGTGATGCGGAGAAGATTGATCTGCTTCCGGAGTTTAACGATACCATCTCGGTTACCACCGATTTCAACTATTCCATACAACCCAGACCTTTCACCACTCAGTTCGATGTGAATCCCATAAAACCGGCAAGAATGGTGGGGCTTCCCCTGGAAAGACTGTATAAAAGTCAGTTAACCCTGGGAATCGGGAACTACGTTACACCCTTAGCCGAGCTAACCATTAATCAGCTTAGAGACCGACAGACCTCGATGGGGATTTACCTGAAGCATCATTCCTCTTCGGGGAGGGTAAGGCTGGAGAATGACAAGAGGGTGAACAGCAATTTTAGCGACAATCTGGCGAAGTTGTACTGGAAAAGAATGTTCCGGAATTCGACCCTCGACCTAGCCATTCGTGGAGGTTACCATAGCTGGTTACATTACGGATATGATCCTTCGATCACGGATACCGTTCTCAGGAAGGAAGATGTAAAGCAGGATTATATTACGGCAGGAGCGGGATTGAGTTTTTACTCCTCTCATGCGGATTCCACTCATCTTAATTACCAATTAGATGCGGAATATGACTATCTTCAGGATAAGTTTGATTTCGCGGAGCATGGGTTAAGAACCCGGTTGACCATGGGGAAACTGGTGAAGGATTGGTATGTTGGAGCGGATTTGGGGGTAGAGATTTATGAGCGGACCGGAGATTTTGATTCCCTGGATAATGCGGTGGTCAGTTTCAATCCCTCAATTTCCCGGTCTTCGGAAGACTGGAGGTTTGTGCTGGGAGTCAGGTCGGCCTTTGATTCACGGAATGGAGAGACCGGATTCAGCTTATATCCTGAGCTGTTGTTTCAGTTCAATATTGTGAAAGATGTGCTGGTTCCCTACATGGGGGTTACCGGGTACAAGCAGGTTAATACATACCGGAGTCTGCTGATGGAGAATCCATTCGTTGCTCCCGGCACCCTTGCCGCAAACGGGGATTACACTCTTGTAGGGTTTTTCGGCTTGCGGGGCAGGTACAGTTCAAAGATGAGTTTTGACTTGCGGGGGACGTATTCACAGGTTGATTCCATGTATTTCTTTATCAATGAGATGACCCGGCTTGGAAACCGGTTTATGCTGGATTATCAGAGTCTGAATGAAACCAATATCGGTGCGGAGATCACCTGGAACTACAGTCCGTCGCTCAAATTCGTTCTGGAGGCTGACTATTTCAGCTATTCAAAGGAGATATGGCACAAGCCTGATTTTGTTGCCGGTCTGAATACGGCCTACAATCTGCGGGATAAGATCCTGGTAGATCTGAATTTCTTCTATACGGGGAAGAGGCTGGCTTTACTGGAAGATGAGGACGAGGATTTTTACAATCAGGAGTTGAAGGGCTATTTTGATGCGAATATGTCGGTCGAGTACAGGTATACCTCCCTGCTATCCTTTTTCCTCCGCTTCTCGAATCTGACGGCCTCCCGCTATCAGATCTGGAATTATTATCCGGCCCAACGCTTTCAGATCATGGCCGGATTCTCATACGCCTTATAATCAGACGGTTAACAATTATTTAAGGATAATCTGAGAAACCGGGGAGACTCAGACTTTTCAGGCAATTATAAAAATCTGTATATCAATACAATACACCTGTTAATACCCTGTTAACAAACTCCCTTATTATTACCTTATTTTCTGCCTTATTCAGACATTTTTTTTGTATCTTTATGTGTCTTTTCAAAAAGGGCAAAAACTATCATTAATCAGTTGATTTACAGATAATTAAAAAGGTTCAACACGACCATTTCTGATATAGGTTCTGCAAAGAAGGATCAGAAAAATTTCCGGTTGGTCAGTCGTACGATATGCAAAACCCGAAAAAGGGATGTAAGAGGCTGCCGGGAAAGGGTAAAAAATTAGCAAATGGAAAACAAAAACGAAGAATTGAAAGCGCGCATTGTGGCGGGAAAAGTAGAAAACGGATATTCAGCCACCAGTATTCAGGTTCTGGAGGGGCTTGAGGCGGTCAGGAAGCGTCCGGCCATGTATATTGGAGATGTAAGTACCAAGGGACTTCATCATCTGGTTTACGAGGTTGTGGACAACTCCATTGATGAGGCTCTGGTGGGATACTGCAACGAGATTCAGGTTATTATAAACGAGGATGGTTCTCTGACGGTAATCGACGACGGAAGGGGTATTCCGGTGGATCTTCATGAAAAGGAGGGGAAATCGGCTCTGGAGGTGGTAATGACCGTTTTGCATGCGGGGGGTAAATTTGATAAGGATTCGTATAAGGTTTCCGGCGGACTCCACGGGGTGGGGGTTTCCTGTGTGAATGCGCTCTCCACCACATTGAAAGCTGAAGTTTACCGGGAAGGAAATATATATGTACAGGAGTACGACAGGGGAAAGCCCCGTTACGAGGTTAAAGAGATAGGTAAAACGGAGAAGACCGGTACCATAGTTACCTTTTATCCGGATCCTCAGATATTCACCACCACCGAATTTAATTTTGAGATCCTGGCTTCCCGTCTGCGCGAACTGGCCTTTCTGAACAAAGGTATTCGTCTTTCCATTGTTGATATGAGGGAGACGGAAGAAAACGGAAATGGAAATGGGAATGGGAATGGTGATCATTACCGCACCGAGAGTTTTTATTCCGAAGAAGGATTGAAAGAGTTTGTGACTTTTCTGGATATGAACCGGGAGAGGTTAACCGAAGAGATTATCCATATTGATACTGAAAAAAATGAAGTTCCGGTGGAGATTGCCCTTCATTACAATACCTCTTTTACGGAAAATATTCACTCATATGTGAACAACATCAATACCATTGAGGGGGGTACTCATCTGGCCGGGTTCCGCAGGGGACTCACCCGTACCTTGAAATCCTATGCGGAAAAATCGGGCATGTTGAGCAAATTGAAGTTCGACATTTCGGGTGATGATTTCCGGGAAGGGCTTACTGCGATCATTTCGGTCAAGGTAGCCGAACCCCAGTTCGAGGGTCAGACCAAAACCAAGCTGGGTAACTCTGATATTATGGGAGTGGTTGACCAGGCTGTGAGTGGTGAGCTCGCTAATTATCTGGAGGAGCATCCCAAGGATGCCAGGACCATTGTCAATAAGGTTATCCTGGCTGCTCAGGCCCGTCATGCCGCAAGAAAAGCACGCGAGCTTGTACAGCGTAAGAATGTCCTCTCCGGTGCAGGTCTGCCGGGTAAACTCGCCGATTGTGCCGATAAGGACCCTCATAACAGCGAGGTATATCTTGTGGAGGGAGACTCTGCAGGAGGAACGGCCAAGCAGGGCAGGGACCGTAATTTCCAGGCCATTCTGCCGCTCAGGGGTAAGATCCTGAATGTGGAGAAAGCCATGCAGCATAAGATCTTTGAGAACGAAGAGATCAAGAATATATTCACTGCCCTCGGGGTTACCATTGGAACGGAGGAAGACAGCAAGGCCCTGAACATGGATAAACTGCGGTACCACAAGGTCATCATCATGACCGATGCCGATGTGGATGGTAGTCATATTACCACCCTGATTATGACCTTCTTTTTCAGGTACATGAACGAACTGATTAAGAACGGGCATCTCTACATTGCCACACCACCGCTTTACCTGGTGAAAAAAGGAAATAAGGAAGTGTATTGCTGGTCGGAAGAAGAAAGGAAAAAAGCCCAGGAAGAAATCGGACAGGGCGCTCACGTTCAACGGTACAAAGGTTTGGGTGAGATGAACGCCGAGCAGTTATGGGAAACCACCATGAATCCGGAAACCCGCACCCTCAGGCAGGTTACGATAGACAGTGCTGCCGAAGCCGACCGTATCTTCTCCATGCTGATGGGCGATGATGTTCCCCCCAGAAGAGAGTTTATCGAGACGCATGCGAAGTATGCGAAGATTGATGTGTAGGGGGGAAGGGGGATTAAAGGGGATTACGGGGGAAGAAGGGGTGAAGCCAAATTTATTTGCCGGAAATACTTTACAGGGCCCGGTCGTCCATGGAGCCAGCCAACAAGTAACCGTAGGTTACTCCGTGCTCATTTGCCAGTCATTGATTCAATACCAGTAAATATATTTTAAGAAAAATGTTTATAATTAATCTCCTACAAGATTAATGTCAACAATAAAAAAATATACCAGATTGACGGTAATAGGTAGATCGATGTAACAGTTGAAAAAGAAACCGTTTGGCTGAATCTTAATCAGTTTTACAATTATTTGATCGTGATAAAAGTTTCATTTTCAGACACCTAATAATTATTTTTAATGAGGGAGAGCTTGACAGGGATTCAGTTGTTGCAAAAAATGCAGCTACTATTTCCGTCGGTAAATCATACCTAGTTGATTCTTTTAATCTTAATGTAATTATTTCGGTTGGTTAAAGAGTAATGTCTAGGCAAGGTACTCAGTTCAGAATCTGGGCTAACAAAGTTCTACGGGAATACCTTTTACAAGGGTATACACTAAATCAAAAAGCACTCAAAATGAAGAATGAGATGCTCGGGAGTCTTCAGGAAACTGGAAGGATTACCAGCAAAAAAGACAATCTAATATGCAAGCTAGGGCGCAAAAAAGGATTGGAACTTTTAGCCATGACCCTAGGTCTTGTTTTACAAATGCAATAAGCAGGTTAGTACTAAAAAGATTTGTACTTAAATAAGTTAGGTGACCGAAATTCTTTATGTGGATAATAAATGTCACCCTCTGCATTAAACCAAAAGTGAATATTAATAGTTACATTTACACAAACAATGTTACAGGAAATCATGAACACAGCAGCATTAAAAAAAGAGCTTCACAGCTATATTGAGAAAGCGGATGAAAGATTCCTGAAAATGGTTCATGCATTAGCTAAGAGTTATGAGGATGAAGAAGATATTGTTGGTTATGAAGCTGATGGCAAACCAATAACAAAGGAAACCCTTATAAAAGAAGCCAGAGAAGCATCCGCACAAGTTAAGTCCGGGAATTACATCACCCAGGACGACCTGGAAAAAGAAATAAAAAATTGGTAAGGAAAAACCTTCCTGCTCGATGGTCACCAAATGCTAAAAAGAGGCTTGATAGTATTCACGACTATATTGCTCAAGACTCAGTAAATGCGGCCAGATATGTTAAAAAGTCCCTGGTTCAATTAGGAGGAAGTTTGGGACATTTCCCGGAAAAATACTCCAAAGAAGAATACCTGGCTGATGAACCGAAAAACTACCGGTCGGTATCCAAGTGGCGATATAAGATTATTTATGAGGTAACTGATGAGTATGTGAATATTATTACCGTCTTCAATACCAGTCAACACCCGTCTAAAATAAAAAGAGACAAATAAGGAATCCCATTCCTCTCTGTCTTCAATCCTTCCTCCTTCGGTGAAAATATGATCCTTTTTTCAAATCATGTTTTCTTCTTTTAACTGAATCTCCATTTTTTGTTGATAATGGTTTTGTAAAAAACCTAAAAGTTGAACTGGAAGGGGAAATTATGGTATATAATGATTTAGAATATGTTAAGGAGGATATTTTTCAACAATATGAAGAACTACTTTTGAAATTGTTACCTCACTGGTGGTAATCCCTAAAAAGTAAAAATAAATTACAAAGCCAACTGCTGAATCTTCTTCTTAGTAATAAAAGCGTCGATTAGTTTTTTAACAGTACTCTTATCATCTTCATCCATTTGCTCTACGGCCCGGAATTGTTGAAGCAGAGCTCTGCATCTTTGAGTGTAGAAGTTGCTTTTTCGTCTGTATTGCCGTTGATTAGGAAATCGACGGTAGTATCCAGGGCATCGGCTAATTTTTTGAGTACTTCTGCAGGAGGCCGAGCGCCTTTTGTCTCATAGCGTCCTGGCTGTGCATAGGAGATCCCCACGATTTTAGGCAGTTCTGATTTTGAAAATCCTTTCTTTTTAAGCAGATCAATGACTCTTTTAACTCTCTTGTGGATAAATATGGATACCTTATGGATAGATGCCACAAAACAAATATCTTCAATTTTCGGAAAGCAGGAAGGCATTATTGTTGGAAAATATGGATGCATGATTTTACTGCGATTCGATAATGATCCGAATCATGGTAAGAGATACAAATAGTTATTCTTAATTATTTATATATTTGTTTAGAAACAATGTTGAAATGGGACAGAAAGTAAACAGCATTGCAAAAATAAAAACTACAATTAGTCAATATCTGCCTGATGCTGAAATTATGTTGTTTGGTTCCAGAGCCAGGAGCGATTCACATCCTGATAGCGATTATGATATCCTGATAAAAATAAAGGATCAGATTACCACCGGAGAAAAAATCCTCCTTCGGACCAGCATCAGAAAAGCACTGCTAAAACAAGATATTCGTTCCGATATTTTGATCCAGTCTGCAGCCGAAATCGAGAGGAAGAAAAATCTTCCAGGTCATATTATTCGAAACCTCATGAAAGATGCTATTATCTTATGAGAGTGGAAAAGCTCGAATATATCAGAAATTGGATATTCCGTGCAAATGAGGACTATGCTGTGATAATAAGTCTGGAAAAGACCGATCTTGAATTCTACACTAGTACGATTTGTTTTCATGCTCAGCAAGCTGTTGAAAAGTATCTTAAGGCCTTTCTAATTTTTAATGATATAGATTTCCCAAGAACACACGATGTAGATTACCTTTTGTTGGAGTGTACGAAGATTGATTCTGAGAATTTTGACTTAGATCTGAAAAGCCTGACTGAATTTGGAGTATCTGTAAGATACCCGGATGATCTTTATATTCCAGGAGTCATTGAAACAAAAGAATACATTGAAATAGCCAGAACTGTGAAAGAAAAAGTTGAATTATTATTAAAGTCCGTTCTTTGAATATAATCTAACCATATTAAAGTTAGATATCCTTTTCTCGGAAGCTATTTGGTTTGATTATGGGGCACGGTTCTTTGATCCAAATTTTGGGTAGGTTTTATACAATTGATCCTCATTTAGAGATATATAATTTTGTCTCACCGTATTCTTATGTTTTAAATAATCCTCTTATTTACTTTGATCCCAATGGGATGGATGATAGTTTAGGGAATCTGTATGACAAAGTTGAGGATGGAAATTATCTATATTTAAAGCAGATACTAGCTTTTGAACTATTTGCCATTACTTCAGCCGGTAAAGAATTTTTAAAAAATCATGCCCAGGAAGGCTTTCAGTTTGAATTTGTATTCTTCAATACTCCATTCGAAGCATTATCCGATGGAGAGGTTATCAGTAAAGTTGATGTTTCGTTTAATATTGAGGATCTCGATATAGCTGGGGGTAGCAGATATAAAATTAAAGCAGGGAAAGATCCGTAACCCTGGGTCTCGCAAGAGTGGCAGCCGGGTATTGGAACTAAAACCTTTTCAGATCCCGGAGATGTACGAGTACCTGGAAAAAGTAAGACCAAAGATCTTCGGGCTGCTAAAAGCACCCAAACCGGCTAGAAAACCGGAAATAATTAATCAGAAAAGACTAAAAGACCAGCTTTTTATCAGCATCAACGGCTCTGAGAACATCAAAAACAGTCTTTTGCATATGTTCAAAGGCCTGCAGAGGGAGAATCCGCAGGTTAAAAATCCGAAGCAGATCCGGGCAAGTGTGATAACCTGGTGGCTAAAAAATTACAACTTAAGGCAGGTGCAGTATATGGCAGGGCATAAGTGTGTAAGTTCTACCGAGAGATACCAGTTGAATAATTTGGATAAGTTGCAGGAGAAGTTAGAGAAATATCATCCAATAAAATAAAAAAGTTTTGATTATGCAACTAAATATAGTTACTTTTGTATTATGTCAAGAAAAGAAAAGTTAATAGCCCGCTTTTTAACTATGCCATCAGATTTTCATTTTAATGAAGTAGTTAAATTACTGGGATATTTTGATTTTCAAGAGATTAAAAAAGGGAAAACTTCCGGTTCCAGAATTAAATTTATGAATCCGGAAGGAGTTCCGATAATGTTACACAAACCACATCCAACAGGGATAATGAAGCGTTATCAATTAAAACAGATTAAGGAGGTATTAGGATTATGAAACATCTAGAATACAAAGGCTATACAGGTAGCATTGAGATCAGCAGAGAAGATGATGTGATTTATGGTAAGGTACTTGGGATAAAAGGGCTCATATCATATGAAGGAAAAACAGCAAAAGAGCTTGAAATTGATTTTAAAGAAGCTATTGACAACTATCTGGCTGATTGCAAAGATGCGGGAATGACACCGGAAAAGTCGTTTAAAGGGAGCTTTAATGTAAGAGTGTCTCCAAAATTACATCAGAAAGCGGCTTTGCTGGCAATGGAAAATAATATGTCTCTGAATAACTTCATTACTGAGTCAATCAGAGAGAGAATAAATAAAATTTCTGATAATCGTCGGTAACTATTAAACATCTCTTCCTCCCACCCACAGGCCAAGCTATTTAAACATAATGCGGCATAATAGGAGCCCGCTCCTGCCTTCTGGCACTCCTTTAAAAACACTCTTTTTTGTTTTAATTACCATATTTTTTTCTTCCTGGTCCAGCTCCTGCCTGCCGTCGGTTAGCCTTTGGCGGCCGATGGGATCAGTTTTGTTTGTTCCACGGTAGATTTATCTTCCAGACTGATCTCTTTGGGGATATCATAACCCAAGTGTACCATCTCATCAATGGTAATGTTATAAAATTTAGCGATTTTGTCCACCCCGGCCAGTGATCTCTCTCTGTAGGTTTTTAAATTTGAGTTGTAGGAGAAAATGAGTAATTTCCTGACAGAATTTGAACTATGCTGCAATCTGAATTTTTCATATATCAATCCTCTGAAAAATCTTCTGAAATTCAGGTTAGACTTGAAGGTGAAACTATTTGGCTTTCACAAAAACAAATGGCTGATTTGTTTGAGAAAGCTACTGATACCATAGGCCTTCATCTGAAAAATATTTTCCAAACAGGGGAACTGGAGGAAAAGGCAACTACCGAGGAATACTCGGTAGTTCAAGAAGAAGGAAACAGACAGGTCAGAAGGAGTATTAAACATTATAATCTGGATGCAATTATCTCAGTTGGCTACAGAGTTAATTCATTACGAGGAACACAGTTTAGAATCTGGGCCAACAGTGTACTTCGTGAATATCTTGTAAAGGGTTTTGCAATAAACCAGGAAGTTCTCGAAAGAAAGAATGAGAAACTGAAACATTTGCAGGAGACGGTCCGGATAATAAGAAATTCAATCGGGACCAGAGAATTATCTGATTCGGAAAGCAAGGGTTTGTTGGATATTATTACCGATTACTCTTATGCACTGGATATCCTGGATCAATACGATTACCAAACGCTGAAGATATCCGATACTACACCAGGAGAAGTTTACAGACTTACCTATCAGGAAGCAATTAGCCAGATCAAAAAAGCCAGAAAATTTCATGGCAATAGTGAGTTGTTCGGCAGAGAAAAAGATGATTCATTTAAAAGTTCCATTGGTAGCATTTATCAGACTTTTGATGGCAAAGATCTGTATCCCAGCATCGAGGAGAAAGCTGCAAACCTTTTATATTTTATTATCAAAAACCATTCATTTACTGATGGCAATAAAAGAATTGCAGCCTTCCTGTTTTTGTATTTTCTTGACAAAAACGGTATCCTTTATAATGCAAACGGAAAAAAGAGGATAGCAGATAATGCCTTAGTTGCACTTACGCTTATGATAGCTGTCAGTGACCCCATAGAAAGAGAAACTATGGTAAATGTAGTTGTAAGTCTTATCAGCCAGAAAAATTAGTGTTCATAATTGACAATTATGACGAGAAACTTTTCTTATAATGATTATGATGCTGTTGAAAGAATTTATTGATATGATTATGGGGCACGATTTTATGATCCACATTTTAGTGATATAACCCTGGTTAAACCCAAACAGGAAGTACTTCATCTGAAGAATCACCCCAGCCCATCCCATTGCTGATAAGATGGTTTTCCGGGTGCATGCATTGTCCTGCTTTTTCATACTATCCTGTCTGTTTTTCTTTATTACATTCCAATTTTGTAACTTGTCTGTGAAGGATTCAGTAAACAAAAAGGTATGTCCCGTTTTTTCAATAAAATAAAGTTTGAATACAGGATTACCCTGGCCTATCTGCTTGTCGGGGGATTGTGGATTTTGTTTTCTGATCGTCTTCTGTATGTCTTCGCTGCGTCGGAGGAGGCGGGCCGTGAACTCCAAACATTGAAAGGTTGGTTTTACGTGGTTATCACCGGGTTGCTGTTTTTTCTATTTCTGCGTAAGCATCTCAGTTACCTGCGGGCCACAGAGTCTGAACTTTTGCTGCATAAAAACAACCTGCAGCACCTGGTGAATGAAAAAACATTGGATCTTCATAAACTTAACAAAGAATTACTTTCGGCAAATGAGGAACTTCAATCGAAAAACGAGCTGATAAACAAGCAGAATTCTGATCTGAGGGATGCACTGACTCATCTCAAGGAAACCCAAAGTCAGCTTTTTGAAACCGAGAAAATGGCTTCATTGGGTACACTTACCTCCGGAGTGGCCCATGAGATCAATAACCCTCTTAACTATCTGATGGGTTCCTATATGGGTTTTTCCAGCTATTTTCATGATCATGGTTCGGCCGATGAGGAAAAAACCCGTCTGCTTCTCCAAGGTATGAAGGAGGGGATTGACCGGGCCTCCAGAATTGTTAGCGGACTCAATGAGTTCAGCAGGGATAACAGCAGTTACGATGAAAATTGTGACATTCATGCGATTCTTGACAATTGTCTTGTGATCCTTCAGAATAAAACCAAACATCGAATAGGGATCCTCAAAAAGTATATCAGCGATGAGATCCGCGTTACCGGTAACTCGGGCAAGCTCCACCAGGTATTTCTGAACATCCTTAACAATGCAATCGAAGCCATTAACGATGAGGGTGAGATTAACATTATCAGTCGCAGGATCAACGGCTCAGTAACCATTGATATTATTGATAACGGAACCGGAATCCCGGCTGAACATCTTTCCCAGGTTACCACACCCTTCTTCACTACCAAGCCTCCCGGGAAAGGTACCGGACTGGGTTTGTCTATATCCTATTCCATCATAAAGGAACATAAAGGGACCCTGGAGCTGGAATCGGAATTAGCAAAAGGAACCAAAGTAAGCATCTCCTTACCTGTCAGAAACCATGAATAAAAAGATAAAAGTATTATATGTGGATGATGAAGAGCTGAATACCCAACTGTTCAGGTTGAACTTCCAGAAAATGCATGAAGTTCTGACTGCAGATGACGGATTTAATGCTCTTGAAGTTCTCGACCGACATCCGGATACCGATATTGTGATCAGTGATATGAAAATGCCGGGAATGAACGGGGTGGAATTCATCCGGACTGCCCGTGAAAAGTTTCCCGATAAGAAGTATTATATACTTACAGGATTTGAAATTACAAACGAGATCAGGGAAGCGATTAACGCAGGATTGATCCTTAAATACTTCCGTAAACCTTTCAATATTCAGGAGATTGAATCCGCACTCAGCTAGCCAGGATCGGATTCAATTCCTATTTTTTTATTATCTTCCCAAAAAAATCTTATGGCCGCGAAAAGCAGGGAACAAAACGTTGAACTCCGCAGCGAAGATGTTCAGGATATCCTGGGGCACGTTCCCAGTTGGATCGTAAGATGGGGTATGCTGACTTTCCTGGGGGTTATACTTCTTCTGTTTCTGGGAAGCTGGGTCTTTAGGTACCCGCATGTAATCAAATCTCCGGTACATGTCACAACCGAGAATCCCCCCTCCAAGGCCATTGCCCGGACAAACGGGAAGATACAGGATATTTTTGTGGAGGATAATCAGGAGGTTATCGCCGGACAGGTACTGGCGATTATTGAAAATACCTCCCGGTACGAGGATGTCCGTCAGGCGAAGATCTTTCTGGACAGTTTCAGGAATTACCTTAATAACCTCGATGAAGAGATCAGCTTTTTCTTCCCCCAATATCTTACACTCGGTGACCTTCAGCCCGATTACGCCAATTTTCTGAAGCATTACGAGGACCTGAAAAACTTCATCCGTCTCAATTACCACAACCAGAAAGTTGAATCCATCGAATCCGAGATTAAACGATACCAGGCTTACTCCTGGACATTCAAGAAGCAGAGTAATATTCTCCGCAATGAAATGCAGCTTGCCCGGAACCAGTTTAACCGGGATTCCCTCATCTATTCGCAAGGGTTGATGGCTACCGCCGAGTACGAGTCCTCCCGTGCGAAGTTGTATCAGAAGCAAAGGGCGTATGAAGAATCCCGCTCTGTCCTTGTAAACAACGATATCCAGATCAACAAGCTGGAACAGGAGATCCTTGATCTGAAACTTCAGCGAAGCGATGAACTCAGCAGCATGCAGCTTGCCGTTATTGAAGCCTATGATAATCTGGTTTCCAGAATTGCCGAGTGGGAGTATACTTTTGTCCTCCGTTCTAATCTCGACGGGGTGGTCAGCTTCACCCGTATCTGGAGTGAAAATCAGGATGTAAGGGAAGGAGACCTGGTGATGACCGTAATCCCTAACGATGCCGGAGATATCATCGGAAAAGTTGAGCTGCAGCTGGCCGGATCCGGGAAGGTGGAGGAAAACTTCCCCGTCAATGTTAAATTCGAAAACTATCCCTATATGGAATATGGGATGGTGCGCGGATTCGTAAAGTCTATATCCCTGGTTACCGAGAATAGTGCTTATTCGGTCCTGGTGGAATTCCCGGACGGGCTGGAGACCAATTACGGACAAAACATACGTTTTAGTCAGGACATGCAGGGGACCGCAGAGATCATAACCAACAAGGAAAGCCTGCTCGAAAGAATTGTCAATCCGGTGAAATCCGTCCTTATGAGACAAAAAGAACTAAGGCAGGATTAGTAAGCTAAGTTAAAATAATCCCTATGAAGTATCCCGGAATTTTTAAGAGGCGTGAAAGATCGGTGAGAAGAATCCTGTTAACATTATGTCTGGCGATACCGTTTATTTGTGCTGCAACCCCTGCTGAAACAGTCTCCAAGGACTCTGCTCTGGTGAGTGTGACGGTGACCGATTTTAATGAGCAGCCCAAAAAAGGAGAACAGATTCTTTTTGAAGGGGAAACCACGGGTTCATCCTACCTGGGTATAAGCGATGCCGGCGGGAACTTCGATATCATGCTGGCCACCGGAGAAACCTATCTTATTAAAATCAAAGGGGTCGGAAAGTCTCAGGATTATAACCGGATCGAAATTCCTGTCCCCGGTGAAAACGAGTATTACGGAACCATTCTGCTGACCATCCAGTTTGAGCAACCCAGGATTTTTACCCTTGACAATGTTGAGTTTGAATTCGGCAAATCCTCCCTGAAGAAGGAATCCTTTGCCGAGCTTAAGGAACTTCTTGAGTATATGAAGCTCAAAGATGATATAAACGTTGAAATTGCCGGACATACCGACAACGTAGGTAGCGAGGAATCCAATATGATCCTATCGCAGGAACGCGCGAAGGCTGTACGCAATTACCTCATAAATAACGGTATAGCCCCGGACCGCACCAAAGCCCGGGGTTATGGGGAAACACAGCCTATAGCCCCGAATACCACTGAGGAAGGCCGGCAACGAAACCGGCGGACGGAAGTGAGGATCGAAGGGCCTACAAGTACTGATTGATCATTGCTTCAAACATTTCCTGTTTGCCGCTGATCATAGCGGGTTCACCGGTATTTACGGCATGCTCACGCAGGTCTTCCAGTTTCAGTTTGCCCGCTTCAAATTCGGCTCCCTTGCCTGAGTCGTAGGATGCATACCGCTCTTTGCGAAGCTTCAGATAATCGGAATCTTTCATGATCTTTTCGGCAACGAGGTAAGCTCTTGCGAAGGCATCCATCCCGGCAATATGGGCGATGAACATATCTTCGAGGTCTGTGGAATTCCTCCGGTTCTTTGCGTCAAAGTTTATTCCCCCGCTTTTAAATCCGCCGGCTTCAATGATCACCAGCATTGCCTCTGTCAGTTCGTAAACATTGATCGGGAACTGGTCGGTATCCCAGCCATTCTGGTAGTCACCCCGGTTGGCATCAATGCTGCAAAACAGTCCGGCATCGGCCGCGACCTGAAGTTCGTGCTGGAAGGTATGTCCGGCCAGGGTTGCATGGTTGACCTCAATATTCAGTTTGAAATCTCCTGCAAGTCCGTATTCTTTCAAAAATGCCACTACGGTAGCGGTGTCATAATCGTATTGATGCTTGGCAGGTTCCATGGGTTTGGGTTCAATCAGGAAGGTGCCTTTAAAACCATTTCTTCTTCCGTATTCCCTCGCCATATCGAAGAAACGCGCAATATGCTCAACCTCACGTTTCATGTTGGTATTCAAGAGGCTCAGGTAGCCTTCGCGGCCTCCCCAGAATACATAGTTCTCTCCACGGAGGGCAACGGTTGCATCGATGGCATTTTTCACCTGGGTTCCGGCCCAGGAAAGAACATTGAAATCAGGATTACTGGCCGCACCGTTCATATACCTGGGGTGTGAGAACAGATTGGCGGTACCCCATAGCAGCTTTATTCCGGTGTCCTGTTGTTTTTGCTTTGCATATTCGATCATTTTCGCCAGCCTTTTTTCGGATTCCTGTATGGAGCCGGCTTCGTCGATCAGATCAAAATCATGGAAGCAGTAGTATGGCAGACCCATTTTGGAGGCGAACTCAAAGGCAGCATCCATTTTGTCGATGGCGGCTGCTTCCGGGTCCGATTTTTCGTTCCAGGGAAAAAACTTTGTTGCAGAACCAAAAGGATCCCCACCCGAATCAGTCAGGGTGTGCCAGTAAGCCATGGCAAAGCGGAAGTATTCTTTCATGGTTTTGCCGGCGATCAGCTGATCCGGATTGTAAAATTTGAACGCAAGGGGATTCTTTGAATCCTTACCTTCGTAAGGGATATTCCCGATTCCGGGAAAAAATTCTTTGTTATTTCCGGTTGTTGTCATAATGGTATTATTTTAAAATTGTATTCAGATTTTCTTTCCATTTTCCATAAGCATCCGAAAGAGCCTGTTTGCTTACTCCTCCGGGTTCAATGTTGCGCATTTTTTTGAGTCCCCCAAAGGCTTCGGCCTCTGAAGCAAAGACCCCGGCACCCAGTCCGGCTCCCCTTGCCGCGCCCATGGACCCGTCCGTATCATAAATCTCGATGGAAGCTCCGCTCAGAGTAGAAAGACTTCCCGTGAAAATATTGCTAAGGAACATATTGGCATTCCCCGCACGGATAACAGAGGCTTCAATGCCGGTTTCCCTCATTACTTCCATTCCATAAATAAAGGAAAACACGATGCCTTCCTGTGCTGCCCGCACCAGATGAGCCCTTGAATGAATGTTGAAATTGAGTCCGGCTACCGAGCATCCCGGATCCAGGTTCCCCAGAACGCGCTCGGCACCGTTCCCGAAGGGCAAAATGGACAGGCCTTCTGCGCCGGCAGGAACCGTCTCCGCCAGAGAGTTTAGTTCATTATAATCAAGATCGGTCCCGATATTATTCTTCAACCATGAGTAAAGGATTCCGGTACCGTTGATGCATAGGAGGACACCCAGCCGGGTTTGGTTTTCGGTGTGATTCACATGCGCAAAGCTGTTCACTCTCGATTGGGGATCGTATTTTACCTCATCGCTCACTCCGTAAACCACTCCCGAGGTGCCTGCCGTGGCAGCGATCTCACCGGGATTGAGCACCTTCAGGGAGAAGGCATTGTTGGGCTGGTCGCCGGCACGGTAGGAGACCGGAGTACCTTCTTTCAGTCCCAGTTCAGCGGCTGCTTCCGCAGTCACCCGCGATTGAACACTAAAAACGGGTTTGATCACAGGAAGCAGTTCCTTTGAGAAACCGTAATGATCCATCAGAAAACCCGCAGGCTGGTTGGCACTGAAATCCCATAGTATACCCTCGGAAAGCCCTGTGATGGTGGTACTCACTTCACCCGACATGCGCATGGCTATATAATCGCCGGGCAACATGATCTTCCAGATCTTTTCGAATTTCTCCGGCTCGTTTTCTTTGACCCATTTGAGCTTGGAAGCCGTGAAATTCCCCGGTGAATTGAGGGATCGGGAAAGACAGTATTCCGCACCCAGACTGGAGAAAGCCTCTTCACCATAGTGAACGGCCCGACTGTCGCACCAGATAATGGATGGCCGTATCACCTTTTTGTCTTTATCAATCACCACCAGGCCGTGCATCTGGTAAGAGATCCCTGCTGCTTTTACTGCTGAAGGGTCTATCCCCCGGGTAACATCCCTGCTGGTAAGTTTCAGGTTTTCCCACCAGGATTCCGGATCCTGTTCCGCCCAACCCGGCCTTTCAGCATGGATTTTCATTTCCTGCCGCGGGTAAAAAGCCGATTTTACCAGGCTTCCGTCGTCAATCCGAATCAGACTGGCTTTAACAGAAGAACTTCCTACATCGTAACCAATTAAATACATAATCTTAAAATTGAAAACCATTAATATCGTCGAGAAAAGCATGATAACGCTCCCGGTTAAAGGAGTAAAGCCGGGCAGGTTTATGGGCTACGCCGGATTCCTTCTGCCCTGTATCACTAAGGTAACCCGCCCGGAACACCTTTTTCCGGAAATTCCGGTTGTCGAGCGGACTTCCCAATATTACTTCATAGAGATTCTGAAGTTGCCGTATAGGAAACTTCTCCGGAAGAAGCTCCAGACCCAGGGGCTTGAAGCGAAGATTCATCCTCAGGTTTTTGAGTCCGGACTCCACGATATCCGCATGATCGAATGCCAGTTCGCTGGTTAGCGGAATGGTGATCCAGACCCCGTTGTTCATCTCCACCTTCTCAAGCTTGCTTTCATCAATTTTTATCAGGGAATAGTAAGCAATGGTAACCACCCTCTTAACAGCCAGACCCTGGGTGCGCTTAAGCCATTCAATATCTTTCGTGTCGGAGATCCGGTTGGGCGAGCCAAACACACGGAATTGTTCAAGGAATATGTCGCTCAGACCCGTCAGATCGCTCAGGATCCGGTTGGCTGCCTGATCCAGGTCCTCCTGGTCGGTAATGAAATCACCCGGCAGCTTCAGGTCGAATTGCCCGTTCTGAGAAGGGTCCTGAAATCGTTTGATCAACAAAACTTTCAGGTTCTCCCCGTCGAAGCCGAATACAACGCAGTCGACCGATATATACGGATTAATCTTTAGCCGGGTAGTTTCCATTGTCATGCATAAATGTAAGTACTGAATGTCTGATTTCCAAACTTAACGTAAAAAATACGCTAAGTATTTGACGAAAGATGGAGAGGCACAAAGTTTCCTTTGCTCTGAATTTGTTTAGAATGGTTAAAAATAAAAGAAGCTCCCGGGTTTATACTCAATATTCGATAATTTTATCCCGTAATTTAACGGATGTTGAACCGGATTCAAGAACTGGAAGGATAGATCATGGACGTTTTAATTCCCGGATATAAACCCACGGCTTTCAACGTAATGCTGAAGCCTATAGGTCCGATATGCAATTTGAATTGCACCTATTGTTATTACCTCGAAAAAAAGAATATGTACCTGGATACGAAGAATTTCCGGATGAAGGATGATCTTTTGGAAATTTTCACCAAGCAGTACATTGAATCCCAGAATGTTCCCGTAATAAGTTTTGTTTGGCAGGGTGGGGAGCCCACACTCATGGGGATAGATTTCTACCGGAAGGCACTGGCCCTTCAGGAGAAATACAAGGGGGATAAGAGGATAGAGAATGTGTTTCAGACCAACGGTACCTTGCTTGACGATGAATATTGCCGTTTTTTTCATGACAACAATTTCCTGATCGGAGTTTCGATTGATGGTCCGGAGCACCTGCACGATCATCACCGACTCAACAATCAGGATAAGGGTTCTTTTAAGGATGTGATGCGGGGGATTGAATTATGCCATAAGCACAAAGTTGAATTCAACACCCTCTCTGTGGTAAATCGTGAGAATTCCTATTATCCTTTAGAGATCTACCGATTTTTGAAGCAAATCGGAAGCGGATTTATTCAGTTCATTCCCATTGTTGAAAGGATGGCCAATCAGCCCCGGGAGGACCGTCCCAATCTGGTTCCTCCCCAACACGGGGAAGATGCACATGTAACGGAATGGTCGGTGGTACCCGAACAATATGGCACTTTTCTAAGCGTAATTTTCGATGAATGGGTCCGAAATGATGTGGGCCGTTATTTCGTGCAGATGTTTGATGTTACCCTGGCGAATTGGGCCGGAGAACGTCCGGGACTCTGTGTTTTCTCAGAAACCTGCGGGGATGCCACAGCCATGGAGCACAACGGTGATCTGTATAGTTGTGATCATTTTGTTTACGATGAATATCTTCTTGGAAATATCCGGAAAACGCATATCCTTGATATGGTTAAGTCTGACCGGCAGCAGAAATTCGGTCGTGATAAGCGGGATACCCTGCCCAGATATTGTTTTGAATGCGATTACCGTTTTGCCTGTCATGGTGAGTGTCCGAAAAACCGGATTATAAAGACGCCTGATGGAGAACCGGGACTTAACTATCTATGTCCCGCATTCAAGATGTTTTTTGCCCATGTACATCCTTACATGCAATTTATGGCCGATGAGCTGAAAGCCAAAAGGGCTCCTGCAAATGTTATGCAATGGGTGAAAAGGCTGGATTCTCAGAAAGCTGTAAAGAAGGCAACAGTGAAACAGATTGGGAGAAATGATCCATGCCCCTGTGGGAGTGGAAAGAAATTCAAGCAATGTTGCATGGGAAAACTCAGCAATTAAAATCTTGAATTATTGAGATTCCTGGTTTTCTGCAGGTAAGCTGAAAGTAAAGCTGCTTCCTTTACCTGGTGTGGATTTCACTTCAATATCACCCCCGTGTTTCAATACAAATTCCCGACAAACAATCAGACCAAGACCGGTTCCTGATTCCCCCGATGTACCGGTGGTGGTGTGAAATTCATCGAGTTTGAAAAGCCTGGATATTTCCTCCTCCGACATTCCCACTCCGGTATCGGTTACACTGAGGAAAATCCGGTTGTTTTTCTGTTCGGAGCTGATGGTGACTTTCCCACCAGAGGGAGTAAATTTTAAGGCGTTACTCATCAGGTTACGGAAGATGGTATTCACCATGTTATAGTCGGCAAAAGCAAAAAGATGGGTTTCTTCCGGTTTATGCAGGCTGATATTCTTATTCTCGGCATTCACCATGAGCATGGCGATATTCTCTTCTATGATCACATTGAGATCGATCTTTGTGGGATTGAATTTAATCCGGTTTGTTTGTGTCCTGGCCCAATGGAGAAGATTTTCGAGCAGACTGTAAGCGCTGGTGGATGAATCTTTGATCAGTCCGATAAATTCTTTCTTCTTATCTTCCTCGATAGAGTCGTAGCTCCGGGTTAGTAGATCGGAGAATCCCATGATGGAGTGGAAGGGGTTTTTCAGGTCGTGCGCGATGATGGAGAAGAATTTATCTTTCGTTGCATTAAGCTTTCTTAACTCGTCGGTTTGCTGTTGAATTTGTTCTTCAGCTTCCTTCAAACGGGAAATATCGGAGTCAATAGCTATTATTCTGCTGATATCCCCGTTTTCGTCCATAACCGGAGAGATGGTCGTTTGAGACCAGATCAACTTTCCGTTTACATCGGAGGTGCGGGAGTTATAGATAAGGGGTTTCTTTTCTTTCTTTATTTGCTCCAGGATTTCAGAGATGCCTTCGAATGAGGAACTTTCCAACAGGTTTTTACCCCGTTTTTTAGTGAATTCTGCCAGGTTCATCCCGTATCTCTTAACGAATCCATTGTTAACCCATTCAAAATTGCTTTCTGCGTCCATAATGATGATTACATTATCGGTACGGCTGGCAACCAGGGATAGCTTCTCAAGTTCCTGGTTTACTTTGAGCAGGTGTTCGGCCTGGGTTTGCAGTTCCTCGGATTGCTGTTGTATTTCTTCCTGCCGTTCTTCCAGGAGCACATTGGCTTCCTGGAGTTCAGAGGATTGTTTTTTAAGGCGGATCTCGGTCTCTTTCTGTGAAGTGATATCCCTTCCAATCCCGACTATACCTATGATCTCACCGTCTTCGCTCCGCACTGGCATCTTGGTTGTGGAAACAATGATCTCCTCCTGATTGAGATCATACCCTCTTTCTTCCTTGTTTATAATGGCTTTTCCGCTTGCCATGATCTGCTGCTCATCCCGGAAATATTCCTCCGCCAGCTCTTTTGGGTAGTAATCATAATCGGTTTTCCCTACTACCTCTTCCGGATTTGAGATGCCCATTACGCTGCATACATTTATATTGCCGACAATAAACCGGCTCTCCCGGTCCTTAATATATATCCTGTCGGGCATATTGTTGATCAGGTTATACATCAGCTTCTTATCCTCTTCCAGTTTTTCCGTCTGGGCCTTTAGCTCTTCTTTCTTCTGCAAAATTTCCTCCTGCCGTTCTTCTAACAGGGTATTGGCTTCGAGAAGTTCTTCGCTTTTCTTCCTTAATTTCTCCTCGTATTGCCTGGCAAGGGTTATATCCCTTCCTATTCCCACGATGCCGACTACATTTCCGTATTCATCCTTGATGGGGACCTTTGAAGTGGAAACCCAGATGTCTTTCTTTTTTTCATCCAGCCCTTTTTCAATCTGGTTGAATACCGGTTTACCTGAAGTAATCACATCGATCTCGGTTTTCCTGAAAAAATCGGCCAGTTTTTTGGGATAATAGGTATAATCGGATTTTCCCACCAGATCTTCACCCGATTCCTGATTTACGGTATGCGCGAGTTTTGAATTCGCAATGATGAATTTACTGTCTTTGTCTTTTACATAAATAAAATCGGGAAGACTGTTGATGAGGGTCTTGAGAATGTTTTTATGAGCCAGGGGACCATGACCTTTGGAAAGATTCTCGAGAAATTTTCGTTTACGATTGATCTTTTTCAGCTTGGATTGCTGAATGAGTAAGACAATTACAAGCACTGCTATCGCGAGGATGAAAACCCAATAGAACCGGGAAACACTTTTTTCCAGAGTCGTGTTAACCTGATCTACATCCACAGAAGTATTTAGCAGGGATAACTTACCGATGTTGTAAATTCCTGGTATCAAAGTTTTTAAATTGAAATCCTTAATCCTTTTCTACGGGCCTCGAACCGTAAAAGATACAAATATATATTTTTAAATGACTTATGGTCTTAAATCAGCCTAAAAATATCCCGGATTGTCAATAAATAAAGGACATTCTTCGAAAATGAGGATTAATCTACAAACAAGCCTGGCAGCCACAGACTGAGTTGTGGAATATAGGTTACCAGGAGCAGGATAACAATCATGGCCACAAATAAAGGAAGGAGGGGTTTAATCACCTTTTCGATCTTAATCTCCGCCACACTGCATCCGATAAACAGCACCGAACCCACCGGAGGGGTACAGAGTCCCACGCTCAGATTCAATACCATGATGATTCCGAAATGAATCGGATCCATTCCCAGTTGTGATGAAACTATGGGAAGGAAAATGGGGGTGAAGATCAGCACCGCCGGGGTCATATCCATAAAAATCCCAACAAATAGGAGGATCATGTTGATGATCAGTAAGATTACAAAAGGATTATCACTGATGTTCAATAATCCCTCGCTCACGTTCTGGGGGATATTCTCGTAAGACATGATCCATGAGAGTCCAATGGAGGTGCCCACCAGGAGAAGCACGATAGAAGTAGTACGTACCGACCTCAGGATAATGACCGGAAGATCCTTCACCCCGATCTCACGATAAATAAAGGCCAGGACCAGCGCGTACAGCACAGCAACTGCAGAAGCCTCCGTAGCGGTAAAATATCCTGCTACAATACCTCCGATCACGATCACCAGCATCAGCAATGATGGGATGGCATCCAAAAACACTTTGAGAGCCCTGGAAACTCCTTTCCAGCGGGTGTAGGATTGATAAATCAGCAACAGAAGGACCCCCAATGCCAGGGCAATGTAGAGGGTATTGTGCAAACCCGGTTGTGTGTTGTCATTCAGGTATTTGAGTCCGATTCCCGTTCCCACAAGCGCAGCCGTTAATCCCAGGAATTTTGAGAGATTTACGGCAACTCCTTTCATTCCGCGGTTACGGTACACCAGCATGGACATGGCCACCAGCATGATGGAGAGTCCGGTGAGAATGCCCGGAATATACCCTGCAAGGAACAGTGCGGTGATGGAAGCACCTCCACTGGCCAGGGAATAGACAATGAGAATGTTACTGGGGGGAATGGACAATCCGGTTGTGGCTGAGGTAATGTTCACTGCGGCACTGAAATTCTCTTTGTAGCCTTCCTTTTTCATCTCCGGACCCATAATGCTGCCAATGGCAGAGGCCGATGCTGCGGCCGATCCGGAAATTGCTCCGAAAAGCATATTGGCGATCACATTCACGAATGCGAGTCCGCCGGGAAGTCTCCCCACCAGCACCCTTGCAAAATTAATCAGCCGAATGGCGATCCCACCCGAGTTCATAATATTTCCGGCAAGAATAAAGAAAGGGATGGCCAGGAGGGCAAAACTGTCGAGCCCGGTGGCCATACGGTGGGCAAAGGTGGTAAACGCCGGCAGGGAATCGATGGTAAACAGCATGGTGATGATCCCGGAAAAGCCAATGCTGAAGGCAATGGGTACCCCGATGGCGAGAAAAATGACAAAGCTCAGAACGAGTATAAGGACTTCCATGATTGACGGCGGATTTTAGTTGTTAAGGGATTTGATTTTCGTCAGGTTCACAATCGAATAATACATGATGAGGCCGCCACTAACCGGCAAAACTGTGTATACATAACCAAGGGGAAGGCCCAAAGCGGCCGATTTTACATCGAGGAGGAACCGGGTATAGACCAGGTTGATTCCCCCCACGAACATTACGCTGAAAGCAAACAGAAGAACAATGGCATTGATCAGAACCAGCAGGAACTTTTGCCTTTTTATTCCCGATCGCTGAAGGAGAATGTCGATGGCCAGGTGCTCGTTTCTGCCGGCGACGTATGCCGCTCCCAGGAGTCCTACCCAGATCAGCAGGTAGCCTGCCAGTTCATCAGTAAATGAGCTTGGTGAAGAGAGGATGTAACGGCTGGTGACCTGCCAGAGCACGTCGAGAACCAGAACCGACATTAAAATAACGAGGGCAATCTCCAGTATCCGGTTTAGTTTGGAATGAAAACTCATGATCAATGGGAATTATTCGACCGCCTGAATGCGGTTGATTAGGTCATACAATACTTCGTTGTCACTAAACATTTCATACATTCCCTTCACCTTCTCGGCAAAGGGTTCTTTATCGGGATAAATGATCTCCACTCCTGCTTCCTTTACAATCTCCAGGGATTCCTGGACCGACTCGGCCCATAGTTTCCTTTGCACCTCCACCGATTCCACCGCAGCCTGCTCTATCCATGCTTTTTCCTGCTCGCTGAGGTCGTCCCAGATCATCTTCGAAATGATCAGGATGTCCGGCACCATGCTGTGCTCATTAAGGGAATAGTACTTACAGACCTCGTAATGGCGGGAGGTGTAGAAGCTGGGGGGATTGTTCTCGGCGCCATCGACCACGCCCGATTGAAGGGCTGTGTAGAGCTCACCAAAGGAGATGGGGGTGGGGGAGCCACCGAGGGATTTGACCAGGTTCATGGAAATAATGCTTTTCATCACCCGGATCTTCATTCCATCCAGATCTTCGGGTGTTCTGACAGGCTTATCGATGGTATAGAAGCTCCGGCTTCCGGCATCGTAAAAACAGAGTCCGCGCAGCCGGTAGGGTTCGCTGCTCTTCATCAGTTCCTGACCGATCTCCCCGTCGAGCACCTTGAAAGCATGCTCCTTGGATTTAAAAATGTAGGGTAGCCCCAGCACTTTAAATTCATCGGTAAAACTTTCCATTACCGCAGTAGAAACCTTGGTAATCGCCAGACTTCCGATCTGCAAAAGCTCCACGCATTGTTGCTCTGATCCCAGCTGTCCCGAGGGGTAGATCTGTATTTTGAGTTCACCCTCCGAGATCTCCTCGCAGCGTTCCGCCATATATACCATAGCCTTATGAACCGGATGTGCGGGATCGAGGGTGTGAGCCAGTTTCAGGGTTTTGCCGGTTTCCGTATTCTTGCAGGAAAACAGGAAGAGCAGTAATAAAAGGGATAACAGTGGTAGTTTCTTCATTCCTCAGGTTCAGGTTTTGTTGTTTCGTATCTTCGTAACCAGGTCGAGAGCAAAGGCCGATCTTTCCCTGAGTTTATCGTAATTTCCCTCACGGATAATGTCACCCGAAATTAGTTTTGAGCCCATACCCACGCAGTATACACCGGCATTGAACCAGGCTGAAAGGTTTTCATGAGTGGGTTCCACATCGCCCGTGGGCATGATGCTGCTCCAGGGTGAGGGGCCTAAAAAGGCTTTTACAAACTTAGGCCCGCCCACCGACGAACCGGGGAAAATCTTCACCACTTCAGCTCCCAGCTCTTCGGCACGGGAAATCTCGGTGGCCGATCCGCAGCCGGGCATCCAGGGCACTTTCCTGCGATTGCAAACCAGGGCCATCTCCTCCTTGAGTATCGGTGAAACGATGAAATTGGATCCCAGCTGCATATAAAGGGCAGCCGTGGGCGCATCGATCACCGATCCGGTACCCAGGATCATTTCCGGTAATTCTTTGGCAGCCCATTTTACCAGTTCCCCAAAGACCTCGTGGGCAAAATCCCCGCGGTTGGTAAATTCGAAGGAACGGATCCCGCCTTCATAACAGGCCTTGAGGACACTCTTCATGGTTGAAGGGTCGGGATTGTAATATACGGGAATGACTCCCTGCTCACCCATGGTTTGTATGGTGGAAAGTCTGCTGAATCTTGCCATAATCAGTTTAATTAGGTTGTGAAAATAGTGAAAGATTTGGTGAAAACAAGCAACCAGGATCTTACCGGCGGATGAATACGGGATTTTCCCGATTCCGGATATCCTTCCGGATTACTTCCAACACATTCTCCCGGTCGGCAAACGCCGGATCGCTTGTCTCCCATAGCGCATAGAACCAAAATTTTGTTTCCTCATCACCCTCCAGATCCATGGTGGCATAGTAGGTTTCCGTGATCCCTTCGCCCGTGTTGGCGGTCGAGTCGGCCGACCCAAAATACTCCAGGGGCACTACCAGTGCCATAGCCAGTTTGGCTCCGTCTTCCGACTGATTATCATGGGTGAGGAGGATCATGGAATTGTCGTATCTCTCCGTATAGAGCTCCTTGCTGTGTTTGTTAACGATTCCGCTTACCAGCTTAACATCCGGATGATCACCGCTAAGGTAAACGCTGCTGCGATAGGCATATTCACCGGCTGTAATGCTCACATAATGAGTCAGATCATATACCTCCTCCCCGGCTTTCCAGTCGGGAAAACGGAAACGAAATTCAGATCTGAGGGGACCTTCGTAGAGAAGATCGTATTCTCCGTTTCCGTTGTCCCCCACGCGGTGCAATTCACCATCCCTGAGCAGGGCAATGGCTCCGGCACCCAGGGAATTCCCCACTTTCAGTATGTCCATGCCCCAGTCGTTCAGCGCATGGTAATCCTCCTCTACGTAAATTTCACCGTTGAACTCCGTTTTTTCATTCACCCCCACACCGTCGAGCACCATATCGCCGGTTCTCTTCCCAAAAATGTCCATCCCGTTGCGCAGATCAAAATAATTCCGGAACCCTACTTTTTCGTTCTCCCATCCCGGGCCTTCCATCTGATACACTCCGGAGGTTATTTCCGTCAGGGTACTTTGCACGCGAATGGCATTTTGCAGATCTTCCGCATAGTTTTCATGGGAAGCAAAGCGGATGTTGGTTTTGACCGGAAATTCGGGATAGGCCCCTTCAGTCGTAAAACTGACCGTAACCACTTGGTATTCTGAGGAAAGCAGATCTGTTTGCACGAGGATCTCCTCCGGAATCCCGTCGTCGTTAAAGTCCATAAACTGCGCTACCAGGGTATCCGTTCCGGCAATAAACAAGGGAAGGGTCCCTTCCGGAAAATCGCCGGTTAGGTTGGCCAGGGTCTTATATTCCATTTCCACAATTACACCGGGCCGGTCCTCGGCAAGGGTATTCTCGAATGTCAGGGTATAGGTTTCTTCCTTATTGCAGGCTGAAAGGACTGCCAGTGCCAGCAGGGATATCAGCAGAAAACTTGAATTTTTCATATGAGCAATGGGTTTAATTTTTTATTCTTCGTTTGACGGTTTGCCGATGGTGGCCAGAATGCCTCCGTCGACATAGAGGATGTGTCCATTCACAAAATCGGATGCTTTGGATGCCAGGAAAATGGCTGCACCTGCCAGGTCTGAAGGGTCGCCCCAGCGGCCTGCAGGGGTGCGGTTGATGATAAAATCGTTGAAGGGATGGCCGTCCACCCTTATCGGCGCGGTTTGTGTCGTGGCAAAATAACCCGGACCAATTCCATTCGCCTGTATGTTAAACCTTGCCCATTCGGTAGCCATGCTGCGCGTCAGCATTTTGAGTCCGCCTTTTGCCGATGCATAGGCCGATACGGTATTCCTTCCCAGCTCGCTCATCATGGAGCACATGTTGATGATCTTTCCATGACCGCGTTTTATCATTCCGGGCACAATGGTTTTGGCCATGATGAAAGGTCCGGCCAGGTCGATGTCCAACACCTGCTTGTAATCTTCGACCGACATCTCCAGGATGGGGATGCGCTTGATGATGCCGGCATTGTTTACCAGGATGTCGATGGGTCCCACTTCTTTCCCAATCCGGGCCACGTATTCCTGCACCTCCTCCTCGTTGGTTACATCGAACTGGTAAGTCGCGATATCCAGTCCGGCTTCAGCATATTCCTTTTTGGCGGTTTCCAGCTTATCGGGGAATATGTCGTTTACGATGATCTTTGCACCGGCCTGCCCTATGCCGGTGGCTATGGCCATTCCGAGTCCGTGAGTGCCGCCGGTGACCAGGGCTCTTTTTCCTTCAAGATTGAATAGTTGTATTGACATTATGTATGTATTTATCGGTTATTATTTGTTGAGGTTTCCTATCGCAGATCCTTGATCTTTAATCCGTCCATATCCCCGTAATCCAGGTTCTCGCCGGCCATTCCCCAGATGAAGATGTAATTGGTGGTACCGGCAGCCGAGTGTATGGACCAGGAAGGGGAGACCACCGCCTCCTCGTTTTTCAGCCAGATGTGCCGGGTTTCGTCGGGCTCACCGATAAAATGGCAAATGGCCTGATCTTCCGGTACCTCAAAATAGAAGTAGGCTTCCATTCTCCGGGTATGAACATGGGGCGGCATGGTGTTCCAGACACTGCCGGTCTGCAGCTCGGTCATGCCCATCTGGAGCTGACAGGTGTCCACCACGGAGTTAACCAGCAGCTTGTTGATCTTCCGCGCATTGGAACTCTCCAACGATCCCAGTTCCACCGACTCGGCATCGGCCAGGGTTACCCTTTTGGAGGGGAAGGATTTGTGTGCAGTGGCCGAGTTCAGATAAAAATGTGCAGGTTTGGAAGGATCTTTGGATTTGAAAAGAACCTCCCTGGAACCCATGCCAATGTAGAGGGCGTCCTTGTATTCAAGCTCGTAGTCTTTTGCGTCGATCGTTACCGTGCCGGCTCCTCCTACGTTGATCACTCCCATTTCCCTGCGTTCAAGAAAATGTTCGGATTTCAGTGGATCAATGGTTTCGAGTTTGACGGCTGATTTTACGGGAACGGTTCCTCCCACGATAAAACGGTCATTGAAGGAGTACACAAGGTTGATCTCATCTTCCTTCATGATTCCGCTTACCAGGTATTCTTTTCGTATTCTTTGGGTGTCGTAGGACTTCGCATCCTGCGGGTTATTCGACCATCGTAATTCGTAATTTACTGCCATAATGTTGATTTTTTATTGTGTTATTGATTTTTTCAAAGTGGATTGGCGAATGATAAGCCGGGGTTCTATCTTATAAACAGCCGGGGGATCTTTTTTTCTGCGTTTGAGGAAAACTTCCGCGAGCAATCTGCTCATGGAGTGGGGATCCTGATCGGTAGTGGTAAGCGGGGGATTGATCAGCTCGGTGAAGGGTTCGTTGGCAAACCCGGCGACCCCCATTTCACCCGGGATATCGATGCCGGCATCCTTCGCGGCAAGCAGGGCTCCCAGGGCAGAAAAGTCGCTCGCAGAAAAGATCCCATCGGGTTTTTTACCTGAGTCGAGTAGGTTTCTCATGATCTTAAATCCCTTTTCACGGGTGAGGGTGTCGGGAATGATCCATTCATCCCGATTTGGAATTCTGTTTTTTTCGAGTGCATCGAGATATCCCTGTTTTCTTTCCCGGTAAACCGACAGATGTGCGGGTCCGGCGAAATGCCAGATCTCACGGTAGCCCATGTCGATCATATGACTGACGGTATCGAATGCCCCCTTGTAATCGTTAAGGATCACCTGGTTTACCTGACTCAGGTTGCGGTCGGTCCGGTCGAACATGTAAATTTCGATGCCCCGGGTCCTGAGCTCCTCAAGATGAGAGGTGTCGCGGGTGCCGGTTGACAGGGAGATAAAGATGGCGTCGACCCTCAGGTTTAGAAGGGTGTGGATGCTCTCGATTTCCTTTTCATGTTCCTCAAGGGTCTGGCAAATGGTGACGTTATATCCGGATTTATTCAATTCCTCCTGGAGTCCGCTGATTACATTCGAAAAGAAGTAGCGGTTGATCCTGGGTACCACGATCCCCACGGTTTTGGTTTTTCCTTTCCGAAGAGAGCGGGCAAGGGTATTGGGCAGGTATCCCTGTTTAAGTGCCATTTCCTTCACCGTACTGCGGGTTTTCGGACTGATCCGCGGGTGGTCGTTCAGGGCCCGGGAAACGGTCGATGGCGAGATCTCCAGCATCTTCGCTATCTCATGTATGGTGATGTTTTCCTTACTCATTGCGCAATCGATTGCACAAATATAGTAAAATTGGGTTATCAAATCAAAACCCGGGTATAAAAAACATTAGTATCTTTAGCAGGTTCAATAAAATCATGGAAGGCGATGTTGAGACTTTTCAGACCCTGGATTTTTCAGGGTAATTTAAAAGGTAAGCACTATTTTGAAGGCTGGTATTACAA
The DNA here is from genome assembly GCA_964572225.1 of uncultured Bacteroidaceae bacterium. GTDB lineage: Bacteria > Bacteroidota > Bacteroidia > Bacteroidales > CAZNFR01. Next base: position 5,011 of record CAZNFR010000024.1, on the reverse strand, counting down.
GCATGTGTCCTCCGATGGAAGTCAGGTTCTTTCTTTCATCCCCGGCGTATCCCTTACCGAATCGGATCCCCATTCTTTTATCCAGGTGATAGACGGGGTGAATACCCAGACCTGGTATTTCCGTTATCCGCTCGAGGCTTTCAGTCATACGAAAAATGAATACCTCTGCCGGGTGGGCAATTCCGTATTTTACCGGGACCGAATCCTCATCGATATTGACCAGGAAGGGCACAGGATTACCGGAGAACTCCGGTACACCGATACAATTGCCTTCCCTTCAACCGTTACCAACCCGGGAATTATGGGCTGGTATTCCTTTGTACCCAGGATGGAATGCAAGCATGGGGTGTTGTCGGTCGATCATGGCATTGAGGGCGGACTGGAGTTGGATGGGAAATATATTGATTTTGGCGGGGGACGTGGTTATGTGGAGAAGGATTGGGGGACGTCCTTTCCTGCCGAATGGCTGTGGCTGCAGTGCAATAATTTTGAGAATACCCGGACATCCCTCATGCTTTCGGTGGCGAAGATTCCATGGATGGGAAGTTTTTTTATGGGGCACATCTGCTTTCTTTATTCGGGTGGGGAGTTTCACCGTTTTGCTACCTACAATAATTCGAACATCATTGCGATTCATCAGGATGAAAACCAATTGCATATCACACTGGAGAGGAAAGGCAACCGGCTGGAAATCGATATGGAGCTGAAGAAATCGGGGTTATTGAAAGCCCCGGCGCGCGGGGAGATGAACAGGGTGATTAAGGAGAGCGTGGATTCATCGGTGACCTTTCGTTTTCGGAAGGAGGAGGGAAGGTCCTTTCTGGAATCGCGGGGAAACAGAGCCGGACTGGAGGTGACGGAGAACATTGTGCAGATGGTGAAACAGGATATTCGTTATTGATTCGACAGACAGGTTCTTATGCGAAAAGGAGGCATGGGAACCGGCAACCAACAATCCTGCAAGGGATGAACTTCTGAAATTTACTAACTTTTTAAACCCACATTATGAAATTTGGCTTTTTCGACGATCAGGCAGGGGAATACGTGATTCAGACTCCCCGTACTCCCTATCCCTGGATCAACTACCTGGGAAATGATGATTTCCATTCCATAATTTCCAATACTGCCGGGGGATACAGCTTTTATAAAGATGCACGGCTCCGGAGAATCACCCGGTACCGTTATAACAATGTGCCTCTGGATACCGGGGGCAAATACTTTTACATCCGGGAGGGTGAAGAGGTCTGGTCGCCCGGTTGGAAGCCGGTGAAGAAGGAGCTGGACTTTTACGAGTGTCGTCACGGATTAAGCTATACCCGCATTGCTGCAGAGTACAATGAACTCGCAGCTTCCGTATTGTATTTTGTGCCCCTGGGAGTGAATGCGGAAGTTCAGCATGTGAAACTGGAAAATAAATCGAAGGTAAAGAAAACCTTCACTCTTTTTTCTATGGTGGAATGGTGCCTGTGGAATGCACTGGACGATAATACCAATTTTCAGCGAAACCTGAGTACGGGAGAGGTAGAGGTGGAAGGATCCGCCATCTACCACAAAACGGAATACCGGGAAAGAAGGGACCATTATGCCTTTTATTCGGTGAACCGGAAGATCGATAGTTTTGAGACGGACAGGGATAAGTTTACCGGGAACTGGAATGGTTATGATTCCCCCGAGAGTGTTTTGAACGGCTCCCTGGGCAACCATATTGCTCACGGATGGCATCCCATTGCCTCACATTGCCTCAATTTTGAGCTGGAGGCCGGGGAGAGCACCGACCTGGTTTTTATGCTGGGGTATGTTGAGAATCCGGAGGAGGAGAAATGGGAATCCAGGGGGATCATCAATAAAGAACCGGCCAAAAAGATGATGGCGCAATTTAGCAGTGCATCGGATGTTGAGGCTGCCATGGCGGCGCTCAGGGCTCACTGGGATGACTTGCTTTCGGTGTACCGGCTGGAGCATAAGGATAAAAAGCTGGAGCGCATGGTGAATATCTGGAATCCCTACCAGTGCATGATTACCTTTCAGATGTCGAGAAGCGCATCCTATTTTGAATCGGGGATAGGACGGGGAATGGGATTCCGGGATTCGAATCAGGACCTGCTGGGCTTTGTTCATCAGATCCCCGAAAAAGCGCGGCAGCGGATCCTCGATATCGCAGCCACCCAGTTTCCCGATGGCGGGGCTTACCACCAGTACCAGCCCCTCACCAAGAAAGGTAATAACGATATCGGCGGGAATTTCAACGACGATCCCTTGTGGCTGATTGGCTCTACCGTTGCTTATATCCGGGAGACCGGCGATTTTTCCATTCTCGATGAGCAGGTACCGTTCGACAACGACGAGAGTCTGGCCCAGCCTTTGTTTGAACACCTGAAACGGTCCTTCTACCATGTGGTGAACAACCGGGGTGAACATAAGCTTCCGCTGATTGGCCGGGCCGACTGGAACGACTGCCTTAACCTGAACTGCTTCAGCAGCAATCCGGATGAGTCCTTTCAGACTACGGAAAACAGAGAAGGCGGACGGGCGGAGTCGGTGTTTATTGCCGGACTCTTTGTCTTTTACGGCCGTGAGTTTTCTGAACTTTGCAGAAGAACCGGGAAGGAGGAAGAGGCGGTGAAGGCCGACGGACATATCCGGGAGATGATGGAGGCCATTGATGCTCACGGATGGGACGGGGAATGGTTTGTGCGTGCGTACAATCATTTTGGAAAGCCCATCGGATCGGCTCAAAATGAAGAGGGAAAGATCTTTATTGAGAGTCAGGGAATCTGCACCATGGCCGGGATTGGGAAAGAAGACGGCAGGGCCGTGAAAGCCCTGGATTCGGTGAAGAAGCATCTGGATTGCGAATACGGTATAGTCTTGAATAATCCGGCATTCACCCGCTATTATATTGAAATGGGAGAGATCAGTACTTATCCACCGGGTTATAAGGAAAACGCCGGGATCTTCTGTCATAACAATCCCTGGATCATGATCGGGGAAACCGTGGTTGGCAATGGCGACCGGGCGTTTGACTATTATAAGAAAATAGCGCCTTCCTATCTGGAGGAGATCAGTGATCTTCACAAAACCGAACCTTATGTATATTCACAGATGATTGCGGGGAAAGATGCAGTAAGGCCGGGGGAGGCTAAAAACTCATGGCTTACCGGGACCGCTGCTTGGAATTATTATGCCATCAGCCGGTATATACTTGGGATCCAGCCGGAATTTGACGGACTCCGCATCCATCCTGTGTTGCCATCGGGATGGGAAGATTTCAGGATCACCCGGATATTCAGGGGAAATACCTACCACATCCTCTTTAAAACCTCCGGGGCTGATCGTCCTGTTGTAAGTCATATTACCGTTAACGGCGAAAAACTGGAAGGCAATATTCTGCCTTTGGGGGATCATGAGAAATTCGAAGTAGTTATACATTTTGCGTAAAAACCATAATCAAATGAGAGTAATTTCCATTATCATTCTTGCGTTATCTTTTTTACTCTTTTCGTGTAAAAAAGAAGGGGAACAGTTCCGGATGATCATCACTTCATTTCACGGCCAGTGGCAGGAAACCGATCTTCCGCTGATGCCTTCTGAACATGAGGGAATTCCCGTCCTGAATGTTGACCTGGAAAAAACACAACAGACGGTCACCGGATTTGGAGCCTGTTTTAACGAGCTGGGATGGGATGCTTTGAATGTTTTGCCCGATTCCACCCGGCAGATGATCCTGCGTGAGTTTTTCACGGAGGAAGGGTTCAACTTCACGATCTGTCGTGTTCCCATGGGGGCGAATGATTATGCACGCGACTGGTATTCATTGAACGATACCCCCGGTGATTTTGCCATGGAGAATTTTACGATCGACCGCGACCGGGAAAACCTGGTGGCCTATATCAGGGAAGCCATGGAATACAATCCGGATCTGCAGGTATGGGGCTCCCCCTGGTGTCCGCCGGCATGGATGAAGACCAACAATCACTATGCCTGCCGACCCGACGTGGTGAATGATTTGCCGGAAGCGGGAGCAGGGCAGGAGGGTAGGACGCAATTTATTATGGAACCGGAATACCTTTCAGCCTATGCACTTTATTTCCGGAAATTTGTGGAGGCTTACCGGGCGGAAGGGGTGAACCTGTATGCAGTGCATGTGCAGAACGAACCCAATTCCTGTCAGAATTTCCCCTCCTGCGTATGGACCGCCGAGGATCAGGCCACCTTTATTGGCGAATACCTGGGTCCGCAGTTTGAAGAAGCCGGACTGGATGCGGAGATATGGTACGGGACCTACGAGCGGCCCTGGATAGAGAAGGTGGACACCCTACTTCAGGATGAGAAGGCCTCTCCCTACATTGCGGGGGTAGGCTTTCAATGGGCCGGGAAAAAGGCCATCCCGGCCGTGAACGAGAAGTACCCGGAGATGGATCTGATGCAGACAGAGTCGGAATGCGGGGACGGATCGAACGACTGGGCGGCGGCCGAATATACATGGAGCCTGATCAAGCATTATTTTGAGAACGGGGTGAACTCCTACCTCTACTGGAATATGATCCTGGATGAGACCGGGAAGAGTCAGTGGGGCTGGAAACAGAACAGCCTGATCTCGGTGAACCGGGAATCGGGTGAATATCAGTTTAATCCGGAATACTACCTTTTCAAGCACCTGACCCATGTGGTGAAGCCCGGGGCGGTGAAACTGGAAACTCCGGAGGGATATGAACAGGCATTGTTTTTTAAGAATCCCAGGGGTGAGCTCTGCGGAGTGCTGATCAATGAGACCTTCGAGATGAAAGCAGTGCAGATCGAGGTAGACGGGAAGTATATGGTGGTGCAGTTACAGCCGAAATCCTTTGTTACGGTGGGAATGTAGGAAGAATGGGGATAGGAAGAATGGGGATCTGGAGATATAGGGATTTGGGGAGATCCGGATCGAGACCCCTAAACCCCTAAACCCCTAAACCCCTAAACCCCTAACCTGGCAGAGCCAGAACCAAAAAGGTAAAAAGTTATAACTTGC